>JACPVB010000015.1 GCA_016191985.1 Chloroflexota bacterium
CAAACCCGCGGACGTGTCTTAACAGAAGCAGAGTACAAATCATGGTGCGAAGCGATTGATGTGGACGATGCGACGCGCGAGAAATTGAAAGCGTTATCGCCTGAAAGTTATATCGGGCTTGCAATTGAATTAACGGATACGATTATCAAATAATTTTACAAACTACTCTGTCGCAAACCTTTGCTCTTCCTGTTGACCCAGGGGAACCACGCGCACAAAAGTATTCTTCCAATCGATCAGCAAACCCAGCGCCTTTTGCGATTCTTCCAATTGATGGTTATGCTTCAACTCATCTGCGTAGGTTGTCAGCAACTCGCGCAGATTTTTTAAATCACCTTCGCCCACTTCCTGAATGACAACCTTTGCACCTTTCGCCAGCCTGCGTTGGATGGCGGCCTGATCAAAATTAAGATGGGGCTGCAAACGCAGGTAGAGCACGCCGCCGGTCATACCTGCGCACATCCACGGGCCGGGGTCGCCCAGCACCAGCACGCGGCCCGCAGTCATGTATTCGCAAAGAAAGCCTTTGATATTTGAACGCGCGCCGATGAAACCAAGGCTGTCATTGAGTGGCCTGGTAATTTCGCCGCCGATGATGACATCCGCGCCGGAGAGACGAATGCAGGCGCGTGAATCCGCGTTGCCTTGCACGATCACCACTCCGCCTGTGCCGCCATAGGCAAGGCTTTTTCCAACCGAACCATCGATTAATTTTCCGTCGTGGTTATAGCCTTTCATGATGACCACCCGCCCGCCGGAGATACCCTTGGCGACGCCATCCTGCGCGCCGCCTTCGACGAGGATATGAACAGGGTCGGCGTTATATGCGCCCAGTCCATTGCCTGGCACAGAACTGCTTGTGAAATGCAATGAAGTCAATGGCACAGAATCGGTATCGACATCCTGAATGGGCAGTCGCCACGTCTCACGGTTGCCGCCCAACCCGCCATGCCCCGGCGACCAGCTCCAATGATTGCGGAAGCGGGTCAACGCGCCGGTGAGATGCGTGCCGAGCGCGCGGTCGACAGGAGTCACTTTATCGTCTTCAAACAAAATCGCGTCCTGCCGATAGGTGGTGAAACTTTCCATCACCAGGTTGGAGATCACGGTGGTGAGATGGTTGCGCGGACGATGCAATGGGCCGCGGTCTATCGTGATGGCTTCGTGAATGGGCAATGAAACCGCGATGGGTTTTTTGGCGATCAAATATTCATCCGCTGGCACGAGCATTTCATTCAAGTCAATTTTTTGATGGTGGGAAATCTGCGTCAACAGATCGGAGCGCCCCACAATATCCTGTGAATTTTCAAAACCAAGCCGCGCAACGATCTCGCGGACTCCTTCTCCCAAACCAGCGAAGACGTTGACCAATGCCTGCGTGGCCTGTTCAAAATCTCGTGGGGCAAAATGTTTGAGTCCCAGCCCGCTCGCCTCTTCCTTCGTTTCGAGCTGGGTGGTGATTCCCGTATGGCATGTGCCACTCTGACAGTCTCTGCAGATCGTGCATCCGATGGCAACCATGGGGAGCGTGGCGAAACCGATTCGATTCGCGCCGAGGCACATCAGCTTCACCGTGTCCGCCGCGGAGCGGACCCCGCCGTCTGCCCAGATCTCCACTTTCGCGCGCAGACCAGCTTCACTCAAGGCACGATGCGCTTCCACGATACCAATTTCAGCAGGCAGGCCCACATATCGCAATGAATGCTGGCGCGCCGCGCCTGTCCCGCCGTCGTAGCCGGTCAGGTAAATAATATCCGCATCGGCTTTTGCAATGCCGACGGCGATGATGCCGATGCCCGGCACCACGGGAACCTTGACGGCCACGCGCGCCTTGGGGTTGATGGTCTTGAGTTCTTCGATGAATTGAGCAAGGTCTTCGATGGAATAAATATCGTGGTTGTTGGAAGGCGAGATCAAGTCCACGCCTTTTTGGGCATGACGCGCCGCCGCAACCTTTTCCGTCACTTTGCGCGCCGGCAGGTGACCTCCTTCGCCGGGCTTCGCGCCCTGCCCAACTTTTATCTCCAGTAAATTGGTAGCGTTGATGGTTTCAGCCGTGATGCCAAAGCGGCCCGATGCAATTTGTACGCCGCGATTGAAGGGATATTTGCCAAGCAGGTCTGGGATCTCGCCGCCCTCGCCGTTGATAGACAACATGTTCAAACGGAAGGCCGCCTCGGCATAGGCGCGATACGCAACCTCGCCCTGCGAACCGAACGACATGGACGCAATCAGGAACGGCAAGTGGTGCGATGTGATATCGGTGCTCACGGTTTGCGGATCGATATCGGATGCCTGCTCAGGGTAACGAAAATCAAGAATATGACGGATGCTGACCGGGTTGGCTTTTGCGGTATTTTCGGTATGCGCTTCATACTCCCCCCAGCCTGATTCACCCTTTCCAAGTTTTCCCGCCGCCTTCCAAATTTTCGGATAAAAATGATTGACGCGTGAAAGCTCGCCGCGGCCGGGATTGTGCCATGTTTTTGCGCGCAATTCTGTATCCGCGTCGATGTCGCCCCATTGCAGGCCGCCCTGCGTTGAACCCGCATAATTGCTCGAACCAAGCGCAGACGCAACCTCCACGCCCAGGCCGATGCTTGCGAACAACCGTCCGTAGCCGCGCGCTTCATGGATGCCCATGGTGCTGGTACATTTTTCAATACCCGAACGAAGGGCTTTCAAAATATTTTTCAAACGCTCTGTTATTTCCTCTGCGGCATCCGTTTTTTCCCTGATTGCAGTTTCAAAGATCAAATAAGGCGAGATGGCGTCTGCACCCATGCCGATACACATCATCAGGTCATGCAGGTTGCGGATCGCGCCACTGCGCAGGATGACCGCCGACTGCCGGCGCAAATTTACAGAGCGAAGGGAAGCCATGAGGCCTAAATCTATTTTGCCGCTGTCGTTCAGCGGAATCGGTGTGGCTGAAGATGCGGAGGTTTCAAGCTCGATAAAATTTTTGCGAAGCGCAAAGTCCACCACCCCAACGGCAAGGAGCGGGTCGACCCAGCCATGTCCATCCTGAAAGGCCTGTGAGTCGTCCAGCAAGACTATCCGTGCCCCGTTGGTGACGGAATCGATGGCGGCATGGACAAGGCGCGTCAACGCCTGCGGGGTTGCTTCTCCGGGCAATGTTACAGCCTGCAAATGAGCGATTTGACACTCAGGGAATCGCGCGAGCAACTGGTCGAGCGTGGCACAACCTGATCCAGTTGCAATTTTCGTCATTGCATCTTTGTCGACAAGTTCGCTTTCGTATTCCAACAGGATTGGCGCATCCAGCGTAAAAGTAATATCTTCGCCCAACTCATTGGGCACAAGCGGCGGACGGGAACCGATGATCGTCTGGGTCGAGAAATGCTCCGCCTCACGCTCACGGTCGATGGCGGGGTTGGTCACAACCGCAACCGCTTCCTTGAAATAATCCGCGATGTTTTGGCGCTCGGTGGAAAGCGGAGCCAGCGGACCGTCGAAGCCAAGCGAGCTGATCGGGTCGCTTCCATTTTTTGCAAGTTCCTGAAGCCACTCGCGGTCTTCGCGACCCCAGCCAAAAGCGGCGAGGCGGTTATCCAAATTGGGCCGACCAGTTGAAGGGTCAGGAATGAAGCGTTGAGCGGACTCTTCAAAACGGCTCAATCTTTTATTCATCGTTTCAAGTGAACCAAACCTGCGCATGGTCAGGTTCAACATACGCTGCTGAATGGCCGGGTAATCGAAGACATCCACCACCCGCCCACGGTGAATACGGAGGCGCATCTTCTCTCCGGGAGAAAGCGGAATCGGGTCAACGCGCATCGTGTCGAGATGATAGACGCCCTTCTCTGAAGAGAAAAAATATTCCTTTTCCGTGTCACCAAACCAGAGCGGGCGCAGACCGAGCGCATCCACACTGAAGACACATTCATCGCCATAACGCGAGATGATGCCCGCCGGACCTTGTGAATACGGGCCAAACGCCTGACGATAATATTTATAAATGGTCTGCAATTCGGGGGAAAGTTTTTCCACCTCGCTGAGGATGGGCGGAAAGGCCAGTTCCATGGCTTCGGTGAGCGAGAAATGATATTGATGGATGAGGGTTGCCAGCAGCCGATCCAAATCCTGCGAGTCACTGCCACCGCGGGGAAGGTCAACGCCGAGCATTTCGGCCTGTTCACGCAGGCGGGCAATGGTGTTGATCTCGCCGTTGTGGCCCAGCAGGTTAAACGGCTGCACCCTTTCAAAACTTGTGGCGGTATTGGTGGAGTAGCGGGCGTGTCCGATGGTAATGGCGGTGGTGAAATCGGGGTTGCGAAGTTCGGGATAATATTGATACAGCGTTTCGATGGAGCCGCGCACTTTATAAACAACCACATAACTTGAAAGCGAAGCCACCGCCGCATTTGTTTTCTGCTCGATGTGCAGCGCAAGGTTGAACAGAGTCCGTTCCACGTGTTCGAGCGGACCGTTCACCATCCCCGCGATCTGCCAAAGATGAGGGACCTGCTGGCGCGCCATTTTTCCCAAAGCCTGAATGCGCGTGAGGAACGGGCGTTCGAGCAGCAGGTCAATACCCCTTTCCCTGAGCATGTGGATGATTTTGGATTTAATGCCCTCAATATCCGCTTCGGTGTTCGGGATCATCAAATGCCCGACAAAAAAACGACGATCCTCCGCCAGCCAGCCGGGCTTGCCTTCATGCTCAAGCGCCTGCGACCACAACACACGGGGGATGTCGGTCATCACACCGCAGCCGTCGCCTTCGCCGTTCACTTCACCAGAGCGATGCCCCATGATGCTTAACGCGCCCAAAGCGCGTTTTAAATTTCCATGCGTCGCCTCCCCGTTTTTGCGGACGGATGCAACCAGCGCGCAGGCATCGCGTTCATCGAGCCAGGTTTTTGTAGCAGATGCCGTCAACCAGTTGAACGATCCTTTTTCGGATTCGTGCACAACCGGATCGTTGGAAGGCTGGGAGTGATGTGTAGCTTGCATAATTCACCTCGCACAAAATCAAGATCAACAAAGAAATTAATTGATTAATAATATGATTTACAGCCAAAATTACTACTACCTGTATGGGTACTCATTTTGAGGTGGCCTGTTATCCAAATGGGTAACATCAAAATCATTGACATATTTTTCATCCGTAGTAGAATACCGCCCAATATGTTTAGAGATCGAGCAAGCATCCTGATGGAAGCCAAAGCCAAGCGCAAGCCCACATCTGCAACTTCGGTTGTCGGATTTGGGCATGTTTTGGTTAAGCAGGAAACAGGCAAAGACTTGCCGTAGTTCTTTATATCTACCTGCATACCAAAACGCTCTCCGATACCGGAGGGCGTTTTTTGTTGTGGCGCAAGATGGCATCTTGCGTTACGAAATGGCAAAGGAATCTTATGATCGAAATTTTAGATACAACCCTGCGCGAAGGCGAGCAAACGCCGTATGTCAACTTCACTGTGGATGAAAAAGTGGAGATCGCAAAAATGCTGGATGGCATCGGCGTGGACATGATCGAAGCGGGCGATCCGTCTGTTTCGCCGAATGTTGCCAAAGCGATAGAACGCATCGCCTCTCTCGGACTTCGAGCTGAGGTGGTGGCCCATAGCATTGCTTCACGCCCAGGCATTGACCGGGCCAAAGCCTGCGGCGCGGACCGCGTGGCGATCTTTTACGCCACCTCAAAAATTCATTTGGATTCAAAACTGCATAAAACAGAAAAACAGGCGATTGCCATTATTCAAGAACACGTGGAGTACGCCCACAGCCTCGGGTTGAAAGTCCGCTATACGCCCGAAGACGCCACGCGGACCGATTTTGAATACCTGGTGGAAGTCTGCAACGCCGCCATCAAAGCGGGCGCGGACCGCATCAGTTTTGCCGATACGCTGGGGATCATGCAGCCACACCTTATGTTCGAGCGAGTCGGTGCCTTGCGAAAACATTTGCTGCCCTGCAAGATCGACCTGCACTGCCACAACGACTATGGACTGGCGCTGGCAAACGCCATGGCGGGCATTCGCGCAGGCGCGGACTGCATCCATACCACGGTCAATGGCTTGGGCGAGCGGACAGGCATCCCCGATTTGGCGGAGACCGTGGTCGCATTCCACAACCTCGAAGGGAAGCAGAGATTCAACGTCCAGTCATTAATGGATATCTCCAGTTATCTTGAAAAAGTCTCTGGTTTTTTTCTCGCGCCAAACAAACCGCTGACCGGTCAAAACGCCTTCAGCCACAAAAGCGGAGTCCACACCAATGGGGTTCTCAAAGACCCACGCACCTACGAACCGTTCGACCCGTCCATTTTGGGGCGGGAGCGGAAGATCGTGATCGATAAATACACAGGCAGGAGCGCCGTTGCTTCACGGCTGGACGAATACGGCATCGAAGTCAGCGCAGCGGAGTTGGAGGTGATCGTCTCGCGCATCAAAAACATCGGCGATGAGCGCAAACAACTCTTCGACGCGGATATTCTCGAGATCGCCGAACAGGTAACGGGGAGAGAGATCGATGTCATCCCGCATGACATCAGCGCCATGTTGATGGTGGAGGTTGAGTCACACGTGTATACATCGGCGGTTGTGCGTCGTATGCGCGGGTTTACAAATGTCGCCAATGTCTACGAAATCACAGGGGACTATGACATCAGCGCGTTCGTGAACGTGGAAAATGTGATGGCGCTGAATAATTTGATCGAGGAAATTCGCACCGTGCAGGGAGTCAAACGCACCGAGACGCGCATGGTGTTGAAGAAATATAACGGAAATGGAAAATGACCCCCGTTGGTCGAGTAGTCCCGCGTGATCGTCGCGAGACGTATCGAGACCAACAGTATTCAAACATATTTTTATAACAAGAGTTGCTTTACAGCATGGTGGTCTCGATACGAGCGAGAAAAACGCTCGCTCTACTCGACCACCAGATTTATAAAATAAAAGGAGATTTTATGGGCACATTGATCGAAGAAATTTTTTCCCGCAAGGCGGGCAGACCCGTTCAGGCAGGTGAAATCCTGCTGCTGGATGTGGACTACATCATGAGTCACGACAACACCACGCCGCTGGCGATCAAGGCGTTTCGCGAGATTGGCAAGCCAATTCTGGATAAGAACCGCATCGTACTACACCTTGACCATGCCTACCCAGCCCCGAATGTTTTGGCGGCTGAGAATCACAAGAAGATCATCGAGTTCGTTGGGGAGCAGGAGCTTGCGCATTTCTTCAAGCAAGGCGTCTGCCACCAGGTGATGATCGAAGAGGGATTTATCACGCCCGGTGCCATCGTCATCGGCGCGGACTCACATTCGAATACCTACGGTGCGTTAGGAGCGTTTGGCGCCGGGCTTGGCTCAACAGAAATTGGCGTAGCGTGGGTAACGGGCAAATGCTGGTTCAAAGTCCCTGAGACGATTCGCATCAAGTTGACGGGCAAAACGCAATACGGAGTCTACGCCAAAGATGTGATGCTTTACATCGCAGGAATGATGGGCATGGATGGCGGCACATACCGCTCCGTGGAATTTGGCGGCGAATATATCGAACGCCTGCCAATGCACGAACGAATCGTTTTCCCGAACATGTCCACCGAAATAGGCGCCAAGTGCGGGCTAATCGCAGCGGACGAGGTGACGATCAACTTCCTCGAAACGGCCACCCCGGCCAAGGGTCCGTTTGAAGCGTTCGGTCCTGTGAATCCACGTTATGAACGAGTCGTCGAGATCGATGTTTCAACCATCACGCCGCAAATCGCATGTCATCCCGATGTGGATAACGTCAAACCATTGGAACAGGTTGAAGGGTTGAGTGTGCAGGAAGTTTATATCGGCACGTGCACGAATGCACGTTACGAGGATATCGAGATCGTGGCGAACATGCTCAAGGGCAAAAAAGTGAATCCACTGACGCGCGTGATCGTAACGCCTGCGAGCGCGCAAATTTACAAAAAGGCGATGAACAATGGCTTGATCGAAATTTTGATGGATGCAGGCTGCACCGTGACCGGCACCGGCTGCGGCGCATGCATCGGGCGGCATGGCGGAATCCTTGCAGCAGGCGAACGCGCGTTGACCACGATGAATCGCAACTTCATCGGGCGCATGGGCAGCCCACTTTCGGAAGTGTATCTGGCCTCCCCTGCAACCGCCGCCGCCACCGCACTGACGGGTCGCATCACGGATCCGCGCGGGCTGTTGGAAATTACAAACAAGTAGACAAGTACACAAGGAAACATGGAACACGCAGTACGCAACACGTGTCTACCTGTTTACCTGTATACCTGTGTCCCTACTCACTCAACAAGGAGATAACCTACCATGTCAAAAGCCTGGACGTTTGGAGAAAATTTAAATACGGACGAGATCATCCCCGGCCGTTTCAACATCACGATTGACCCACTTGAACTTGCGAAGAACGTTTTCTGCGAGATCAAGCCTGAGTACGCAAAAAATGTGCAGCCCGGCGATGTGATCGTGGGCGGGCAAAATTTCGGCTGCGGTTCTTCGCGCGAACATGCACCGATAGCCATCAAAGGCTCGCAGGCGAAGTGCATCATTGCGCCGTCGTATGCGCGCATCTTTTTCCGTAACGCCATCAACATCGGCCTGCCGATTTTGGAATGTCCCGAAGCCGTGGCAGATATCACTGAAGGCGATGATGTGGATGTGAATCTTGCCACGGGTGAAATTTTCAACCGCACCAACCGCCATCAATATCAGGCGCGCGCCTTGCCCGATTTCGTTTTGAAGATCGCGGAGGCGGGCGGCATCGTCAACTTTCTCAAAACGCATGATATTCAAGACTTGCTTGCATAACGGAATACACGGAACACGCAACAGTGTAGCGTGGAACGTGTTCCGTTTGGAGAACCCATGTATAAAATCTGCCTTCTTCCCGGCGACGGGATTGGCCCTGAAGTCATTGCAAGTACAAAGGATGTGTTGACCGCTCTGTCCATTGAATGGGACTTTGTGGAATGTGGGATTGGATTCGGCGAATATCAACGCTCAGGCTCGCCTTTGCCTGATGCGACCATCCATGAAATTCGCCACGCTGACGCCGCTTTGTTCGGCGCAGTGACCACCCCGCCCAACATCCCGAATTATTTTTCACCCGTGGTGCGGATGCGCCAGGCCCTTGACCTGTACGCAAACCTGCGGCCAACACGATCCATTCCCCATTCATCCTCACGCCCAGGCATTGACCTGCTCATCGTCCGCGAAAACACCGAAGGGTTGTATTCTGGCATCGAACGCATGGAGGATAACGGTAGCCGCGCCATCACCGAACGGGTCATCACCCGCACAGGTTCGGAGCGGATCATTCGCAAAGCCTTTGATCTTGCGTGGCAGACGGGGCGCAGAACGGTTCACGTTGTCCACAAAGCCAATGTACTGCGTCAAACCTGCGGACTGTTCCGCTCGGTTGCGCTTGAAATTTCAAAAGAATATCCCGACCTCACGATGAACGAAATGCTGGTGGATACCTGCGCGATGGAGCTTGTCCGCGCGCCGGAGCAGTTTGAAGTCATCGTCACCACCAATTTATTTGGCGATATCCTCAGCGACGAAGCCTGTATGTTCGTCGGCGGGCTGGGCGTGGCGGCTTCTGGAAATATCGGCATGGATGCGGCAGTCTTTGAACCTGTCCACGGCAGTGCGCCAACTTTGGTTGGAACGGGCAAGGCCAATCCCGTTGCTACTTTCCTCGCTGCGGCAATGATGTTGGATTATTTAAATGAAATAGAATCTGCCGAAAGATTGCGATGCGCAGTGAATGACTGCATTGCAAACGGAGAGTCCACGCCTGATTTGGGAGGGAGTTTTACGACCAGTCAGGTGACGGAGAGAGTAATTGGATGTTTATAGTTTCATAAGCACTCTGGTGGTCGAGTAGTCCCGCGTGCATTTCGCGGGATGTATCGAGACCACCAAGTAAGCAAAGGAATTTCTGTTACAGGATTATGTTTGAAACCTGTGGTCTCGATACGACGGCGGAAAGCACCGCCGTCTACTCGACCACCAGAGCCTGGTTGAAATAAGGAGTAATCATGACCCGAATCGGATTTTTATATACCCGCCTGCGCGCGGAGGAAAAATATTTACTTGATGAATTTGAAAAACTATCGGGTGTCGAAGTCGTCCGCATCAATGATGGGGATTCGTTCTTCGATATCAACAAACTCCCCGAACCCGTGGATGTGCTCTTTGAGCGTTCCATTTCCTATTCACGCGGACTTTATATCTCGCGTATCTTCGAGGCGCATAGCGTCCCTGTGGTGAATTCGTCCCTTGTGGCGGAGCGCTGTGGCGATAAATATGTCACGAGTCAACTGCTGGCGAAGAACGGCATCCCAACTCCCAGCGTGTTGATGGCCTTCGACGAAGAATCAGCTCTCAGGGCGGTTGAAGCGATGGGCTATCCCTGCGTGTTGAAACCCGTTGTCGGGTCATGGGGGCGATTGCTCGCCAAAGTGGATAATCGTCACATGGCCGAGTCGTTGATCGAACACAAAGCCACGCTGGGAGTCAATCATCAGGTTTTTTATATTCAGGAATATATAAACAAACCCGGGCGTGACATCCGCGCCTTTGTGGTGGGAGATCAGGCCATCTGCGCCATCTATCGCTCGTCCGAAAATTGGATCACCAACACGGCGCGCGGTGGAGTTGCTACGAATTGCCCCATCACTGATGAAATTGCCGAGCTTTGCCAACGCGCCGCACGCGCCGTCGGTGGTGGATTGCTGGCCCTCGATCTGTTTGAAACTGAAAACGGGTTGACCATCAACGAGATCAATCACACGATGGAGTTCCGCAACAGCATCACAACCACCGGCGTGAACATTCCTCAGAAAATGGCGGAATATGTTTTGGAAAATTCAGCCATCCATCTACCAACATTTCAGCCGCAGGGGTAAATAAAACGTGACTCACCTCGAAATTAATCTTTCGTGAACGAGTCTGTTTTTTTACCGCAAAAAAGGACGCTGATAAACGCAGAAAAACGCTGATTCTTGCTTTTTGTCAACGTGAATCAGCGTTCATCTGCGTCCCAAATTTGGGGTTAATTATTTTTGTATCAGTGAAGGTGATTAATCGTCCGCCGCAACGGCTGCTCCCTCGAGTGATTCGGCTTCGATCATGGGTGGTTTGAAAATGAGGAAGATGGCGTTGACGAAAATGCCAAGCACCGCCGCGGTTGCAATGGCCGGCAAACCGCTGGGGAAGAGTCCCTGCAGAACTGGGATGGGCAGGAAACCGCCCTCATACCCAATATTGCCGCCGATACCCACCACCATAATGGTCGCACCGACTGCCAGGTTGCGCGGGTCGAACATGCTGACCTTGTGTTCCTGCATCAGCGCAATGCCCTGCATACCGATGGCGCCGAAGAGATAGATCGCCAGTCCGCCGCTGACGGCCAGCGGGACGGTCTGCACCAACCCGGCAAGTTTGCCGACAAAGCCAAGCAAGACCGCAATGACGCCCGCACCGATCAACGCCGGGCCGGAGTAGTTGCGAGAGATCGCCATCAGCGAATTGTTCTCGCCGTAGTTTGTTCCCGCTGTTGCGCCAAGCATGCCTTTCAAAGTGTCGTCCACACCATCCAGGATCAAGTTAAAGCCAATGTTCTTGTCCAGCTCGTATTTTTCCCTGCCTGTGTCCGTTGCAAAGCGGTCTACATACAGGCTGATCTGATAAAGATGCGCCGTGGACTCGGGAATGGTGGCAATCGCCATGATCGAAACGCTGAAGATGGCTGTGCCTACCATGGCTCCGCTAAATGTGGGAAATGTGAAGGTCGGCATGGCAAACCAGTTCGCAGCAGCCACCGGCGCAAAATTGACCGAACCTGGGGCGAGCAACGCGGATGCAATGTAGCCGGTGACAGCACCAAGCAGAACCGGTAACATGCCGATGAAGCCGCGTCCCTGCAAATAGACGGAAAAGAGGATGGTCACCACGAGTGTCAGAATCGCAACCGCCCAATTTGCGGATGCCATTCCAAGCGCCGCAGCCGCCAGGCCGAAGCCGATGATCGCAGCGACGGACCCGGTCACGATGGGCGGCAGGATCATGTCGATGGTTTCTTTGCCAATCGCGCGGATCAAAAGTCCGACCAAAATATTTAGAAGCCCGGTAACCACGATGCCAGCCTGAATGGTGCTGATGACTTCATTTGGCAGGGGCACGCCAAATTCGGGGATGCTCCCTGTCATCTGCTGGGCGATGGCAAGATAGGCGGCAATATAACTAAAGCTGGAACCGTAGAACAGCGGAATGAATTTGCCAATTCTCCACTTGGCGAGCAAGAGGGCCACGATGGTGCCCAGGCCGGAGACGGTCAACACCGTGCCAACGTGGAATCCGCACAGGGCGGCGACAAGCACGGTAGCCGGGAACATGGTGAGCACATGTTGAAACCCCAATAAAACGATTTGTGCAAATGGGGGGGTGTCGTTGGGCAGATAGCCCATGACCTTTTTGTTATTGGTTGCCATAGTACATTCTCCTCTCTCTGATGAATTAAATATAGAAATGGAAGGGGGGACGAGTATTGAACGCAAACTCCATGAACACCTCCAGACAAAGTGGTTGAACAATGTTGCATGACAATACCGACACATATTCCCCGCTGCCAGTTCCAAAACATGCCAAAGCATTTTGAAAAGATATTCGACATGTTTCTATGAATAACCCTGATATTTAGAGGGAGTTGCTCTTATTTGCAGGGATTGATCCGTTCCCCGTATGACCGCCTCGCCGCTGGAACGCATCCAAGCTTGTTTATACAAAAGCACAAACACCCTCTGCATTGAAAGGCGCAACTCATCTACATTCTGAACTGCTTCGGTTATAATTTCACCAATCAGACCGACCAACTCCGTATAATTTTTTATTTCCGTTACGAATCTCTTGAACAAGGAGAGTTGATGTTTTTAAAAGGCGATGTCACCATTCACGCATCACGGAAGAAGGTATGGGATTTCCTGACCGATCCCAACCAGATCGGGCAGTGTGTGCCGGGGGTGGAGAAGATTGAAACCATTGAAGAATTAAAAAAATATCGCGGGGTGGTTTCGGTTGGGCTGGGTTCGGTCAAAGCCCGTTTCAGCGGGGATGTTGAAATTCTTGAACTGGACGAACCCAATCGTGCAAAACTAAAAGCGCATGGCACTGCCACCGGCAGCGCCGCGGATGCGGTCAGCGAGATGAGCCTCAGTGACGGACCGGATAATTCCACGCTTGTGCAATGGACAGCCGACATCAACGTCTCCGGGCAGTTGGCCAGCCTCGTCTCCCGCCTGATGGTTCCCGTTTCACAAAAACTTGCGCGGGTGTTTTACGACGAGGTGCGCAAGCGCATTGAAAAAGAGGGAATGCAAGCCTGAGAGAAGGCTGGTGGAATATCATGCGCGATATCTTATTTGATCTGGATCGCTGGCAGAAGGATGGGGTTCCGATTGCCTTGGCTACGGTCATCCAAACATGGGGATCATCGCCGCGTCGGACGGGGGCGAGGCTTGCTCTTGCTTCCGATGGGCGGATCATTGGCTCGGTCAGTGGCGGATGTGTGGAAGGTGCGGTGGTGGAGGCAGGCATCGAATCGTTGAAAACGAATCGACCCCAGCTCTTGCATTTTGGCGTGGCCGACGAAACTGCCTGGGAAGTGGGACTGGCGTGCGGGGGAAGCATCGATATTTTTGTAAAACCTCTCGATTTAAATTTTTATCAATCCCTGCGCGCAGCATGGATGGATAACTCTCGATCCGCACTTGTGACCGTGATTCGCGGTGCGGCGGAAATTTTTGGAAATGAGATGCTGGTCCGCGAGGATGGATTTGTCACTGGAACCATCGGCGACAAATGGGACGGGAAAATTTTCAAACTCGCAAATGATGCCCTGGCAGATGAAACCTCCCGCCGCGAATTACTGGACGAAGAGACGGAAATCTTCATTGAAATCATCTCCCCGCCGCCGACTTTGATCCTGGTCGGTGGGGTGCACATCGCGGTTGCGCTGGTGACGATGGCAAAAACACTCGGCTATCGCACGATCCTCATCGACCCGCGCAAGGCGTGGGGAAATGGTGAACGCTTCCCGCATGTCGATCAACTCATCCAGGCCTGGCCCGATGAAACCTTTGAAGAAATCAAGCTCACCCGCTCTACCGCAATTGCCATGCTGACGCACGACCCGAAGTTGGACGACCCCGCTTTAAAAATTGCGTTGAAGAGTCCCGCATTTTATGTCGGCGCGTTGGGGAGCAAATCCACAAATGCAAAACGGCGTGAAAGATTATTGAATGACGGCCTGAACGAAGTGCAACTGTCACGCTTACATGCGCCCATCGGTCTGGACATCGGCTCACAAACCCCTGAGGAAATCGCGCTGGCGATCATGTCTCAGGTGGTTGAAACTCACAGAAAACAGAATCAAGTATCGGTTAAGGAAGAAGCGCAAACAATCTCCAGTCTCTAATCCCTGTGCTGACTGCCCGATAGGCGTGTCGAAGCATCCAATTCTCAAATCCTCTCATCAAACAAGAGATTGCTTTGCTCGTTATCACTCGCTGGCAATGACGAATTAAATTGAGGAATTATGAAACCTGCTCCTTTTGAGTATTACGTTCCCGATTCAATTGAACACGCATTGGACTTGATGAGTCAACATGCGGGGGAGGCCAAAATTTTGGCAGGCGGACAAAGCCTCGTGCCTGCGATGAATTTTCGCATCGTTCAGCCAAGCGTATTGATTGATTTAAATCGAGTGGAACAGTTAAGTTATATTCGCGAAGAGGGAGATGCAATTCATGTTGGTTCAATGACACGAGAGCGGCATTTGGAATTTGACACTTCGCTTGCAAAGCGAATCCCTCTTTTAACGGAAGCCACGCCTTTTATTGCGCATCCGCAAATTCGCAATCGCGGCACGATTGGCGGGAGCATCGTCAACGCCGACCCCGCGGCAGAGTTGCCCGTGTTGATGCTGGCATTGGATGCGCGGCTCAAGGCACGGAACGTCGCTGGTGAGCGCTGGGTCGATGCGCAGGGTTTTTTTGCGGGCATGTTCACCACCGCGCTCGAGCCTGACGAAATTTTGGTAGAGATCGAAATCCCGTTTCTATCACCGCGCACAGGCTGGTCGTTTATGGAAGTTGCGCCGCGCGCGGGCGATTATGCCTTGATGGGAGTCGCCGCGCTGGTGACGTTGGACGAAAGTGGAAAATGTAAATCGGCGAAGCTGGTTTACTTGAATGCGGGCGACGGCCCTGTGGACGCAAAAGAAGCCGCGAAAAGTTTGGAAGGCAAAACGTTGAATGATGTGTTGTTTGAATCTACGGCGGAGATAGTAAGCGAAAAGGAAATCAATCCGTTTGGAAATATTCACACTTCGCCAGAGTTTCAACGTCATCTGGCAAAGGTGTTGACGAAGAAAGCATTGAAGCAGGCAGCTCAACGCGCGGGAGAATCGCAATGACGCAATCTATTACCATCAATGTCACAGTCAACGAAAAAGAATACAAATGCGAAGTGGAGCCGCGTCTTTTGCTCAGCGATTTTCTGCGCCACGAACTTGGACTCACTGGTACGCACGTCGGCTGTGAGCACGGCGTGTGCGGAGCCTGTACGATTTTGTTCAATGGCGAGTCCATGCGCTCGTGTTTAATTTTCGCTGTGCAGGCGGATGGTCACAACATCACAACGGTTGAAGGTCTATCTTCCCCACATTTTGGGGGGATAGAGGGGGGCTTGCATCCCTTGCAACAATCGTTTTGGGAAGCGCACGGTCTGCAATGCGGTTATTGCACCCCAGGGATTTTAATGACGCTTGTTCCATTTCTAAAAGAGAATCCAAACCCGACCGAAGATGAAATCCGCCACGCGCTTTCGGGAAATCTTTGTCGCTGCACGGGCTATCAGCATATTGTGGATGCGGTGAAGTTGGCGAGCGAAAAAATACGAGAATTGGAGAAATAGAGAATTGGAGTTTAGAAAGTGCTGGTGGTCAAGTAGCTCCGAACGATAGTGAGGAGCGTATCGAAACCACAAGGAAACCGAGAAAATTTTCTTACAAAAAGTATTCACGAAACGGTTGGTTTCGATACGGGCTCGGCTTGCACTCGCCCTACTCAACCAACGAGCATGAATGAAACATGAACCTAACCGAACTCACCCGCGCCTTTCGCAACAATGAACTTTCACCTCGAGATCTGGTCTCCAGTCTCCAGTCTCTTTTCGATTCCCGCGAGCCATCCGTCCTCGCCTTCCTCCCCGAAGAAAACCGCTTCGAACGATTGCAAAAAGAAGCGGAAGAACTCATTGCACGTTATCCCGATCCTACAAACCGCCCTCCCCTCTTTGGCATGTTCGTCGGCGTGAAAGATATTTTCCACGTGGAAGATTTCGTAACACAGGCAGGCAGTCGTTTGCCCGCCGATGAACTTCAAGGCAACGAAGCTGAAAGTGTCACAAATTTAAAAAAGGCTGGCGCACTGATTCTTGGAAAAACTGTCACCACCGAATTTGCATATTTTTCACCAGGCCCCACGCGCAATCCGCATCACCCCGAACACACACCGGGTGGTTCAAGCAGCGGGTCGGCGGCGGCGGTTGGCGCAGGAATATGTTCACTCGCGCTTGGCACACAAACCATCGGCTCGGTCATTCGTCCCGCCGCGTTTTGCGGAGTGGTCGGCTTCAAGCCCACGTACGAAAGAATTTCGCGCGATGGTGTCATTCCCCTCTCGCCGATACTTGATCACATTGGGATTTTTGCAAATGATGTCCAAACCGCAAAACAAGTTGCCAGTGTGGTAATTAGTAATTGGGAAATGGTAATTGAAGAGAGAAAGCCAATTCTTGGAATACCTGATGGAAAATATCTCGCCAACGCCTCAGACTACGCTTTGAGCTGTTTCAACGACTTATGCAGTTTACTAGCCCAAGGAGGTTATGAGATTCGCCGCGTGCAGGTAATGGATGATTTTGATGAAATCAAATCTCGGCATGATGCAATCATGTCATTCGACGCCGCAAACGTTCACAAAGAATGGTTCAACAAATACGCAACTCTCTACTCGTCCAAATTCTCCGATCTCATCAAACGTGGACAATCAATTACCAATTACCAATTACAAACCGCTCTCGAGGCCCGCGATAACTTCCGCAACCAAATTACCCAAACGATGGACAAAAACAACATTGACCTCTGGCTCTGCCCTCCCACTGTCGGCCCCGCGCCAAAAGGACTCGACAGCACGGGCGACCCCGTTATGTGCCTGCCGTGGACTCAAATTGGTTTTCCTGCCATCAATATCCCCACAACAAAAAATGAAGAAGGTCTGCCAATGGGTTTACAAATTGTCGGCAAATGGAACTCCGATGAATCGTTGCTCGCATGGGCGGAAGACATCGAGAAAGTTGTGAGAAAACTATGACCGTTGTTAAATGGAACGTCCGCGCGGGCGCATATTACGACTCCGTTGTGTTGATGCAGCTTCAACGCGGCTTGCTCGGCTTGCCTAACGTTGTGGATGCTGGCGTGGTGATGGCAACTCCCGCCAACCGTGATTTGCTCGCGGCGAACAATCTCCTGCCCGAATCCATCACCGCCAACCCCGATGATTTGCTGATCGTCATCAAAGCAGACGATGAGGCATCCGCCACCGACGCCATCAGCAAAGTGGACGAATTGCTCACGCGTCGCAAATCTTCCAATTCTCAGCAGGACTTTCGTCCGCGCAGTTTGAGCGCCGCAGCCAAACAATTACCCGAAGCCAATTGGGTGCTCATCTCAGTCCCTGGCCGTTATGCGGCGGAGGTGGCACGCGAAGCGCTTGAACTCGGAAAACATGTTTTTCTTTACAGCGATAACGTCTCCCTCGAAGATGAAATCTCGTTGAAGAAAACCGCTCGTGACAAGGGATCGCTCGTGATGGGTCCCGACTGCGGGACAGCCATCATCAATGGCATTGGGCTGGGATTTGCAAACCGCATCCGCCGCGGACCGATCGGGCTGGTCGGCGCTTCGGGGACCGGTACTCAGGCTGTGACCGCGCAAATCCATAACCTTGGCTCGGGTATCTCCCACGCCATTGGTACCGGCGGACGCGATCTCAAATCCGATGTCGGCGCAATCACCGCGCATCAAGCATTGGATTTGCTTGCGCGTGATTCTGAAACAAAGGTAATTGCTCTTATCTCAAAACCACCATCATCTGATGTTGCGACTCAATTAATCTCCGCCGCGCAAGGAACGGGCAAACCAGTAGTCGTTTATTTCATCGGCTACCCACCACCCGCGCGCAAGATTGGCAATTTGCATTTTGCGATTAGTTTGAGCGAGGCGGCGGAAATTGCAGTTAGAGAAATGGAGAATTTGAGAATTGATAATTCTCAAATCTCTAATTCTCGGTTCGTCCGTGGTTTATTTTCAGGCGGGACTCTCGCTTATGAAACGATGATTGGGTTGCAAGCTTCCCTTGCTCCATTGTTCTCTAATTCTCCAATCACTAATTCTCAGAATTTAGAAGACCCTCTTCACAGCAAATTCCACACCATCATAGATTTGGGGGACGAGTTCTTCATGGTCGGACGCCTGCATCCGATGATCGACAATGATCTACGCATCCGCCGCATGAAACAGGAAGCCGCAGATCCAGAAGTTGGAATGATTCTGTTCGATGTGGTTTTGGGTGAAGGCTCGCATCTTGACCCAGCAGGGGAGTTGGTGCCTGTGATTAAAGAGATTCGAGATTCGAGACCAGAGATTGAGTTTGTTGCAATTGTCATTGGCACGGACGATGACCCACAAAACCTCCAGTCTCAAGTCTCTCAGTTGACCGATGCTGGTGTCACAGTTTTCAGAACCGCCGCTGAAGCAGTGGAATACATCAGTCTGCGTTTTAGCGGCAATAGGAAATATGAATTTACCCCCATTGACCTTGAACAACTAAAACAGCCTCTCGCCGCCATCAACGTTGGACTTGAATCATTTTACGACAGCCTAATCTCTCAAGGCGCGCAAGCCGTGCATGTGGAATGGCGTCCGCCTGCGGGTGGGAATGAAAAAATGGCGGCGTTGCTGGCAAAGATGAAAAGTAAAAAGTAATGGGTAAGTAGTAATTACCATTTACAAATTACATGGAGATGAAAATGGACATTGAAACTGCAAACACCACTGCCACCAACCGCATGATGGAAGCGCGACC
>JACPVB010000016.1 GCA_016191985.1 Chloroflexota bacterium
ACAGAGACTGAAGCTTCTTCTGTTTGGGTTTTTCGGGAGGCATTCCCCTGCCTTCCTGCTGTTTGCTTTCCTGATTCCTTCAGACCCTGTCGTATTTTTCAGATTCCATGTCGACTTTTGGCGAAACTACAGTTAATAAGAGGAATACGAATACAGGGGAATTTCAAAATAGAACACACTGCCACGCCCTTCTTCACTCTCCGCCCAAATTTTTCCGCCGTGCGCTTCCACGATATGTTTTGAGATCGAAAGACCAAGCCCCGTGCCCGAACCTGTGCGGGACTTGTCCACGCGATAAAATCTTTCAAAGATGCGGGATAGACTCTCTAACGGGATTCCAGCCCCCGTATCCCGCACCGCGCATCGCACCGCGCCGTCAACTGATTCTGCTTCGAGGACAATTTCTCCCCCGGGCTTTGTGAATTTCACCGAATTGTGAATGATATTCACAAGCACCTGTTCCAGACGCGCCTTGTCCGCGTTGATTGCTGGCAGGTCATCCGCGCATATAACAGACAGCTTCAGCCCAGCGCGCTCGGCTTGCAATTTCATCCTGTCTGCCGCGGAGGATAATAATTTTTTCGGCGAAAGCGGCGCGCGGATCAATTCCACCTGCCCCGATTCGATGCGCGAAAGATCAAGCAGTTCCTGCGCCATTTGTGTGAGCGCATCCACCTCAGTGGAGATTCTGCTGAGGAAACGCGGACCAGCTGTCGGGTCGGAAAGAGCGCCGTTTTGTAATGTCTCCGTCAACGCTTTGAGAGATGCAAGCGGGGTCCGCAATTCGTGAGACACGTTCGAGATAAAGTCACGCCGCACGGTTTCCAGCCTGCGCACGCGGGTAAGGTCCTGCACGGCCAAAAGACTGCCGCCTTCGTGGGTATCGGGAATGACGATCAATTGCAAAAATTGGCGCTGCATAGGCAGCTCCACAGATTCGCTTTGCATCTCACGGGTTTGCTGGCAGCGCCGCCAGGCCTCGATCAATTGATGGTTGCGGATGACCTCCGCAACACTGCGATTGATTGGGTTGCTGATATTAAAAAGTTTGCAGGCCGCGGGGTTGGCGAATTGCACCTGTCCCTGCGCATTGACAATGAGCACGCCGTCCGTCAATTGTTCGAGCACCGTGGAGAGGCGGGCGTTTTCGGAACCCAGGGTGGAGAGCCGATGGTTAAAGTTCGCCTTGAGGGTTGCGATGGAGTTCGAGAGATTTTCAAGGCTTTTCAGGTCGGTGGGGAGGTCGTTGGGATAATTCCGAACAATGTCTGCGTAATCGTTCATGCGTTTTTTTAAATCATAATATCGCCATGTAAATACCATGGCGACAATGAAAAAAAAGACCGCGAGATACACAGGAAGTAGATTCATTTTTCGGACAAATAATACGTACTGCGTAATTTACGAATCACATATTGCGAGTTAAGTTCTTCATCCTTCAAACCGATACCCCCCGCCTCTCACCGTCACAATGCGGACTGGGTTCGCGGCATCTTTCTCTATCTTTTGCCTCAGCCAGCGGATGTGCACATCCACGGTGCGGCTGTCACCTATGAAATCCCAGCCCCAGACGCGCTCCAGCACAAATTCGCGCGAGAGCATTTGGCCTTTGTGTTCGGCGAAGAACAGGAGCAGTTCATACTCCTTGGGCTTGAGTTGGATGGGTGAATCTTTAATGGTTACTTCGCGGCGGGTGAGGTTGATAATCAGATCATCGAATTTCAAGGCTTCGTGTTTTGGTTCCGAAAGACCACCCTGTCCCATTTCCTCGCGCAGGAGACGGGTGCGCCTCAACTGTGCTTTTACCCGCGCCAACAGTTCGCGCATCGAGAATGGTTTGGTCAGGTAATCGTCCGCGCCCACTTCAAGCCCCACGACCCGGTCTATTTCGTCGTCCCGCGCGGTGAGCATGAGAATGGCTGTGGTCATTTCCTTGCGCAGGATGCGCGCCACTTCAAACCCGTCCATTTCAGGGAGCATGATGTCCAGCACGATCAAATCTGGTTTTAATTTTCGGGCCGTTTCCAAAGCGGACTTGCCATCGCCAACGGCTTCGGTTGTGTATCCCTCTTTCTTCAGACTGTAGACAAGAGTCTCTTGCAGGGATGGTTCATCTTCAACAACGAGTATTTTTTCAGACATGTTAGGAATATACCATAAAGAAAAATGATGTCTGTTAAGGGCTTGTTAAAAAAAACAACCTGCCATACGCGGCAGGTTGTCCTTTCGTTACTCAGTCACTTCGAATTCCAAGGTTTCCTCAAGAGTGTTATTCAGGTAAATTTCCACTTTATATTTTCCAGACGATAATTTGCCCGAACTGATTAGTAATTTAACGTTTGGAGGTGTAAGCTCATCCAAAATCTGGTAGGTGATGGTGTCTGCCAGGACGCCGGGAACCTCAACGGAGCTGACGATCACTTCCACAATATTCCGGTCTTTTGGATCGTTGAGATCGAAGAATAAATAAATGCTCTGGCTGCTTTTGAAACTGGTATCAACGAATTTCCCAGCGAAATCAAAGGTCAGGTATGTATTAAAGATACCGGTCTCTTCGGTTGGGGTTGGGGTCGCGGTGGGTGGCTCAGGGGTCGGCGTGAGGGATGCAGTAGCCGTAATTGCAACTGTGTTGGTCACTGTGATTTCAGTTGGTGCGTCGACCGTGAAGGTCGCCTGAATCGCGGTTGGGCTTGGCTCTGCCTGTGCGGCTCGGTCCAATACCCAGGGAATAATGGCCGCCGCAAGAGTGGCTACCGCGCCAATGATCGCAATCACTAAATTTTGATTGAGATGCGCCTTTTGAGGTTGTGGTGAATTTTTGCCTGTACTGTTTGTCATGCCAGCCGCCTTTTCATCAAAGGATTTTATTACAAATGAACTTCATGTCAAGCAGGGTGTCATGCAATTGCAATCGTTATTCCATTGTAATACTTTGGGCAATAAACATGAGTAAAATTATCCCGCTATCAAACGTCTGGACAATCATGGCAAAAGAATATCACTACACCTGGATATGGGAACTTGAATCCTCTCCTGAGGCGCTCTGGCCGCTTGTCTCGGATACCAATCGTTTTAACCGCGATACCGGCCTGCCGCCCATGCAATTGCTTGGCATTAATAATGGCGTAAAACTTGTTCGTTTCAAAGTGCCGCTTATCCAAATCGAGTGGGAGGAGGAACCGTTCGAATGGATGTATCCTCATCGTTTTGCTTCCTTACGCCGCTATCGAAACGGTCCGCTGGCAGAAATGCGTGTAGACTGCCGCCTCGAAAGGCTTCCATCTTCAGGCACGCGCCTTATTTATGAAGTTTGGGTAAAACCAAGAAATATTTTGGGGGAGATTGGCATTCCGCTGGCGATAGGCATGATCAGCGCAAAAAGATTTGGCGATACCTTCAAGCGTTATGACCGCGTCGCTTCGCACGGCGGCTCGGCATTGTCCATTGCTACGGGCAGGAACCTCTCCTCGGCTGGGCACAACAAGTTCAAGGTCCTGAGTGAGCGCTTGAAGTCTCAAGGTGCAGACATGGATGTGCTTGAACATCTCTACGAATTCCTGCACCGGGCAGATGATCTTTCCATTCAGCGCATGAGACCGTACGCGCTGGCGGATGGATGGAATCTCCCGCGCCGCACTGTACTGGAAACGTTTTTACGCGCCACGCGAGTTGGGATGCTGGACATGTATTGGGATTTGCTTTGCCCTGAATGCCGCGGCGTGGCAGAAGACCACGAACACCTCAGCGGCCTGCACGGGAGCGCTCATTGCAGTACCTGCCGAATCGATTTCAGTGCAAATTTTGACCATAATGTTGAAGTGATATTTCGCCCAAACCCGTCCATCCGTGCGGTGGATGCAAGCGTGGAATTTTGCGTGGGCAGCCCGCAGCGCCAGCCGCACAAGGCGTTTTCCCTGATCGTTCCGCCTCGCGAGGAGCTGCCCTTCTCCACTATGTTGAGCGAGGGACGGTATACCCTGCACGCCTCTGAGATTCCCGGCTCGCAGATTTTGCTGGCGACCAAAAGCGGCGATGAGAAAATCGATTTGCGTGCAAATTTTAAAGGCTGGAACTCCAACATAATCGAGCTTGGACTTATGCCATACATTCGTCTCATCAACGAAACCGATCAAATCCAGACCTTTGAATTGGAGCGTACAACCTGGTCTGACCAGGCCGCGACAGCAGCGGATGTGACCACCCTACAGGTTTTTCGTGATCTGTTTTCCAGCGAGGTACTGCGTCCAGGCGAAGAGATATCGGTTGGTTCAACCACCCTGATGTTCACAGATTTGCGTAATTCCACGAAACTTTATCGCGAGATCGGTGACGCGCCCGCTTTTGGGCGTGTGCGTGAACATTTTGAAATATTGGAGCAGGCTATTTCCATGGAGGGCGGTTCCATTATAAAAACGATGGGCGATTCAGTCATGGCGGCGTTTCGCAGCCCTGTCTCAGCGATGCGAGCGATTTGGGATGTGCAGAAGCAGTTGTCCCTGAGAGGCGAGCCGCCGTTGTCCATCAAAGCGGGAATCCATTATGGTCCGTGTATCGTTGTCAACCTGAATGACAGGCTTGATTATTTCGGCTCCACGGTAAATATAGCCGCTCGCCTGCCGAACTTTTCACTGGGTGGTGAGGCGATCCTTTCTGAGCCGATTCGCAATGACCCGGAAGTGATCGAATTTTTGGAGAGAAATGCCTCCCCAAACTCCATGACCCGTTTTCAATCCGAGATCCGCGGATATGACCAGTCCATGGAATTGTGGAGGGTGAAAGTATAGGATAAGGTAGTTGTACAGCTTTTCTTTTTTTAAATTACAACGGCGGATACTCAAGTATCCGCCGTTGTAATTTCCATTGTTTCTATGTACCGCAACTACCAGCGGCATTAGTTCCTTTAATCTGCTTAATTGAGGGTCTTCTGATGATCGTAAGCCCTATTAAGGAGTCGGCACATAATACTGAATAATGAACCTGGGACGGTTCTTGGCGCCAGCGTTGCCTGAGTAGACCCTGAAATAATCTTGTATGAAATCGTTGTCATCATCTAATTCAAAGCGTAAACGGAATTGTACGGGGCCTGTCAAACCGATATACTTGTAATAGCTTGGGTTCAAAACTATTTGATACCAGAAAGGCTTGGCAATGGGATTGAAATTTCCAATAGCTTCCTTTGAAGCAGGGGCTTGAAAATCAACAGATTGCATAAGGGAACTGCCTCCGAAATAGCCTTTTCTCATATCTGCCACCATATTTCCATGAGTGGTGAAGGGGTTGGTTCCAAGTATGGCGGCATTTTTGATTCTCAGTACTGCTGAAATGATAACTGCATTGTCTGGCAAGGTTCCAGTGTCGAAGTGCAAGATGGAACGCCACTGTTTGTTGGCGCCATTGTCACCGACCGGCAGGTTTTTTTGTGTTGAATTTATTTTCGACCCTATGCTGCTGTTTTCGGCGGATTCCTGTACCCAGCCATCGTTCAAAGCAACAGAAATAAAAGTCGCATTAAGTGGTGTAACGTTGATTGTCACTGTGGCGATATTTGAATTGCTTGTGCCGTCATTGACTCTGTATGTAAAGGAATCTGCACCTTGGAAACCGTTTTCCGGTGTATATGAAAACCTGCCATTAAGTGGGTTGAAGGAAAAAGCGGAGGCATGAGTGGGGTCGCTGACTTTAATGCCTGTCAGCGTATCATTTTCGGCATCGGTATCATTTGCAAAAACGGTGGTGCCCTTAAGAACCACACTCATATTCGTGGAATACGTATCATCAACAGCTACTGGCGCTTCATTTACTAGAACGTCAGTAAGCACTGTTGGTCCGCCTACTGTGGGGAAGCCGGTGGCGGCAATAGTGTAATCGCCGTGTGCAATTTGTGAACCACCCAGTGCAGTGACTGTGCCATCAATAGTG
>JACPVB010000066.1 GCA_016191985.1 Chloroflexota bacterium
AAGCCAGCATGATTTGCTGTTGGCGATTGTCTTGCTGGTCTTTGCGAGCGGCATGGCCATGGTGCTGGGATATTTTCTCTCAAGCACAATTACAGATCGGGTTCATTTATTGAAAGACGCCGCCGAAAAACTTGCCGAAGGTGATTTGAAAACGCGCGTCCCTGTGCATGGGCGGGATGAGGTTGCCATGCTCGCCAGCACGTTTAACCAAATGGCGGAACAACTCGAAGCCGTGGATAGCAAACAACGCGAGCTTGAACAATTACGCGCAGACTTGATCGCCTGGGTGGGGCATGATTTGCAAACTCCGTTGGCCTCCATCCGCGCTATTTTGGAAGCGCTTGAAGATGATGTCGTGGAAGACCCGCAGACGGTCAAACGTTATTTGAACACCGCCCAACGGGATGTGCGTTCACTCTCCGCCCTGATCGACGACCTCTTCCAAATGGCGCAGTTGAACGCTGGGAACATTCCGCTCGACCGCACGAAATCATCGCTTGCCGACCTCATCTCCGATACGCTCGAATCTTTTTCCGAGCTGGCCGCCCGCCAGGGAGTAAAACTTGAAGGCAGTGTGGATGCGAACGTTGACCCGGTCACCATGGATACCCAGCGCATCGGGCGCGTGCTTAATAATCTGGTTGGCAATGCGATTCGGCATACGCCAAGTCAGGGCGAGGTAAAAGTCCATGCGCGGCGGCTTCGCCCAGGCATGGGCGTGGAAGTGAGCGTTTCGGATACGGGCGAAGGAATCCGCAGCGAGGACCTTCCGCATGTCTTTGAAAGTTTTTATCGTGGTGAAAAATCGCGCAGCCGCATTACGGGCGGGGCAGGGCTTGGGCTTGCCATTTCGCGGGGAATCGTTCAGGCGCACGGCGGCACGATCATGGTCGAAAGCGCAGCGGGGCAGGGAAGTCGTTTCACGTTTTATCTCCCCTAACAAAACTCTCGCATAATTGCTCAAGCCGCCGTCCTCGGCGGCGGGGACGCCGCCGAGAGCAAATTTATTTTCTGCCTTAACAAAACTCTCAGGTTCACGTAATCTTTTCGTAAGAAAGTTTTTTTAAAATCACCTCATCACGAGAGGTGAACAATGAAACGTTTATGGATTGGACTGATATTTTTATTGACCGCCTGCGCCGCCGCGCCTGATGAAATTTCCGCACCTGCCATGCCGATGACCAACGCTTCTTTGCCCGACCTCGGGCCTGCTCCTGAACTGACGAATGAATCCTGGCTGAATGTGGATGCGCCCCTGCGCCTTGCAGACCTGCGCGGAAAAGTGGTCGCCATTGACATGTGGACCTTTGGCTGAATTAATTGCCAACATGTGATTCCTTCGTTGAAGGAATGGGACGAAAAATATCGCAGCCAGGGACTCGTCATCATCGGCAATCATTACCCTGAATTTTCGTTTGAAGAAGATTTGACGAATCTCAAATCTGCTGTTGCAGAGTATGGAATTGAATACCCTGTTACGCAGGATAACGATGGCAAAACCTGGCAGGCTTACAAAAACCGCTACTGGCCCACGCTGTATCTGATCGATAAAAATGGACACATTCGCTACGTGCACATCGGCGAAGGCAGATACAATGAAACCGAAGCCGCCATACAAGCCCTGCTGGCCGAGACCTATCCTTAAATTTCAAGTCTGTAGGGACACAGCGGAACAAACCATCGTCGAAATCATAAGCACACTCGCTGTGTCCTGTTTTTCAGACGGCCTGTTTTTGTCTCTTACAAATTGGATATATGATGGAAAATCTGCAATGATATAGAAGGAGAGATTTATGAGTAACCCATTCAAATCCGTTCCTGTTCGTTCATCTGAGATTACGCCGAAGCACGTCTACCTTTCCCGGCGTGACTTTATCAAAGCCGCGGGCGTGGTGGCTGGGAGCATGGCGCTCGCCGCCTGCGCTCCTGAAGCAGTTGCAACCGAGGAATCTTCCGCCATGGATTCAGGTTCCACCAAAATGGATGAGCTTGGCACACCAGTCAACACTTTTGAACAGATCACCAATTACAACAATTACTATGAATTCAGCACGAACAAGGAAGCCGTTGCGCCCCTTTCTGAAAACTTCACCGCCTCGCCGTGGACAGTGGAAGTCAGCGGTCTCGTCAACAAGCCGAAGACTTTCGGCGTGGAAGATTTGCTAAGCCTCTTCCCACAGGAGGAACGCATCTATCGCCTGCGCTGTGTGGAAGCCTGGAGCATGGTTATCCCGTGGATGGGATTCCCGCTCGCCAGCCTGCTCAACATGGTCGAGCCGACTTCGGATGCGCAATACTTGCGTTTTGAAACCGTCTATCGCCCGGAAGAAATGAAAGGGCAGGGCAGTCCCTTCTACCCCTGGCCGTATCAGGAAGGCTTGCGCGTCGATGAAGCCATGAACGACCTGGCAATCCTCGCAACGGGCTTGTACGGCGAGATGATGCCCAATCAAAACGGCGCTCCCATCCGCCTGGTGGTGCCGTGGAAATACGGCTTCAAATCCATCAAATCCATCGTCAAGATCGAATTGACCGACAAACGCCCAGACACATTATGGAGCACCGTTGCACCCAATGAATACGGTTTTTACGCCAACGTGAATCCAGAAGTGGATCATCCGCGCTGGTCACAATCTTCCGAGCGGCGCATCGGCGATCTCAGCCGCAGGCCCACCCTCATGTTCAACGGCTATGGCGAACAGGTCGCCAGTCTCTACGAAGGCATGGACCTCAGCCTGCACTATTAAACAAATAGACAAAACTTCGGAAGTCTTTAAGACTTCCGAAGTTCCCAAAGTCATTCAATGAAGATTTTTTCCCGCTATACCCCTCTTCAAATCGCCATTCATCTGTACGCATGGTCAGCCATCGCGTGGATCATCTTCGAGTTGGCGACTGGCACGTTCTCCATCAACCCCATCCAGGAGCTGGAACAGCGCACGGGCCGCCACGCCATCACCCTGCTCGTGCTTTCGCTGATGTGCACGCCCATCAACACCATTTTCAAATGGAGCGAACCGCTCAAACGCCGCCGCGCCCTGGGCTTGTATGCCTTCCTATATGCCACCATCCACGTTATCATCTTTGTGGATTTGGATTACGGCCTCGCGTGGAGTCTCATTGTCCAGACCGTTTTGCAAAAACCATACATTGTGGTCGGCATGACCACCTTCCTGATGCTCATTCCGCTCGCGTTCACCTCGTTCGACATCTGGAAAAAACGCATGGGCAAAAACTGGAAACGCTTGCACCAGCTTATCTACTACATCGCGCCGCTGGCCGTCCTGCATTTTGCCTGGAGCAAGAAAGGCGACCTCTTTTCCCTCTCCGGCGACATCATCCGCCCGTTGATTTATGGACTGATCCTCGCCATCTTTTTGATTTTTCGTATCCCCGTGATTCGGAAAGCCCTCGCCTCTTTCTCGCCCCGACGCCTGACTCTGTCTCCCAAAAAGGAGTCTCAGCCGGAAGTGGATACGCCTTAAAAGAGTGCGTCGCACCTTACTCAATGGCATGATCCGGTCGAGCAGACTTTGTCTGTTAACCGGACAATGCTACCCGTTTGGTGCGACGCACTTTCTAATTAAAAGATCCCGCGCAGTAAAAGCAGCAGGCCAATGATTGCCAGCGGCACACCTACGATGGCGCCGATGATCGTCAGGCTGACAATGACGCCGACGAGGATCAGCACGATGCCAAGCACCATCGCCACGAAACGGCCTGTCATTTCTACGATGACAGCCAGCAATTTCCAAATTGCCGCAAAGGGCCACAAATACCAGGGAATATGTCGTTTTGTTTGAGTAGCCATAAGAGCCTCCAGTCCATATCTACGCAGTTTTTTTTCAAAGGGTGCGTGTTCTTAAAGCCAGGTCATGCAATATTTTTGATGGGGGTCACGGAATGTTTTCATTAAACCTTGTACAAGAATCGATTCTTAGTGAAACTTAAGAAAATTTTGTTGAATGCGCGTGCCTCTCCACAAATTGCGTAGAAAGGCTATAATTTTGCCCATGCCTACTAAAACTCAAAAATCCATACCGATTGCTGAAGAAGAAGAATACGATGAAGTTGAAGAAGTGACCCCGGACGCCGAAGAATTCATCACCTTTAAGCGCAGTCACTTTTATTCTGTACTGGTTGTGCTTGCCTTTGGCGTTGGCATTCTCGTCGGCTATGTGCTTTGGGGACGCGGCACAGTTGCCACAGCGGAGGTCCCTGCCCAGGTGGCGCAGCAACCCTCAGGTCAGATTGCCGAAGCGCCGACGGCGGAGCCGAAAATCACCCGTTACGATATCCCCACCGAAGGATATCCAAGCCTCGGCCCGGCGGATGCGCCGATCACCATCGTCGAGTTCAGCGATTTCCAATGTCCATTCTGCCGCCGCTTCCACGATGAGACCTATCAAGCCTTGTTGGACGCTTACCCGAACCAGATTCGTTTTGTCTATCGCAACCTGCCGCTCACATCCATCCACCCGGATGCGATGGGTGCCGCGGTGGCTTCGTTGTGTGCCAACGACCAGGACGTGTATTGGGATTATCACGGCAAGTTGTTCAGCAGTGAGACTCTCGGTGAAGCGGCCTACCTCCAGTATGCCGCCGACCTCGCCTTGGATTTGGACGAATTCAGCGCCTGCCTCGCCAGCGGCAAGCATGATGATTTCATCCAAAAAGACATGGACTTTGCCATCAACCTCGGCATACAGTCCACGCCCACATTTTTCATCAATGGCCTGGCCATCGTCGGTGCGCAGCCTCTCTCCAATTTCCAGCAATTGATCGACAAGGAACTGGCTGGGGAAATTCCATAAAGGTTTTGGATTCCACCAGCAAGCTGGTGGAATTTTGTTTTAACCTGGACGGGTGATAACCCCGTCCTTTTATTTAAATCGTTAATCTTAAAACTCCGCTCACGCAAATTACTCGGTGGTAAGATGGAAGAAACCAAAAAATCCTTGTGAGAGAGTATTATGAAAAAATTTGTAGCCATTGCGGGTAATATCGGCGTTGGAAAATCGACCCTTGTAAAGATGCTGTGCGACCAGATGAGCTGGGACCCCTTCTACGAGCCGGTCACGGAAAATCCCTACCTGGCGGATTTTTATCAAAACATGTCTGCCTGGGCATTTCATTCCCAGGTCTTCTTCCTGACCCATCGCCTGCGCTCGCACTTTAACCTGGCGCAGCACCCCAATTCGGTGGTTCAGGATCGCAGCGTCTATGAAGATGCGGAAATATTCGCCCATAATTTATTTAAACAGGGCAATATGACCGAGCGCGATTACCAGATGTATCGCGAGTTGTACGAGACCGCTGTGCAATTCCTGCCCCCGCCCGACCTTGTCATTTACCTGCGCGCCTCAGTGGATACGTTGATGCGGCGCATCAGCTCCCGCGGACGGGACTACGAACGCAAGATCACGCCTGAGTATTTGCAGAATCTGAATGACCTGTACGAATCATGGATCGAAAATTTCACGCTTTGCCCCGTGTTGGCCGTCCCCGCCGATGATTTGGATTACGTGGCCCACAACGGCCACCTGCGCCTGATCGTCTCCAAGATCGAAGACAAGCTCACGGGCAAGGAAGAGGTTGTCTTTGAACCTGAGGAAGTGGCGAGGGCAGCGGAAGATTGAGGGAGTAATATGAGATAAGTAACAAGTAACGAGTTATGAGTGAAAAGAAACGAGTTGTAAGGTCAGCCTCACAACTCGTTTCTCATTTCTCGTTACTCGTATCTCACTCACGCTTTTCCAAGAACCATCGCCAGCAGCGCCATTCTTACGTACAGACCATATTCCATCTGACGGAAGTATGCGGCGCGGGGATCGTCGTCGAAGTCCATGCTGATCTCCGTTACGCGCGGGAGTGGATGCATGACGATCATTTCCTTCTTTGCAGTCTTCATAATTTCTGTGTCCACAACGAAGGCGTTTTTCACTTTTTCATAATCAGCGGGGTCTTCAAATCGTTCCTTTTGCACGCGGGTTACGTACAGCACATCGGTTTCGGACAACACGTCTTCGAGCTTGCTGAATTCCTTTTGCGGGATGCCCTTTTCCCCGACTTCATCCATCACTTCCTTCGGCATTTTCAAAATATCAGGCGAGACGTAATTGAGTTTGATATTCGTGAAGGTGGAAAGCAGGCGTGCCAACGAATGGACGGTGCGTCCATATTTCAAGTCGCCGAGCATGGTCACGGTCAAATTATCCAACCGCCCCAACTCCTCCATGATCGTGAATGTATCCAGCAATGCCTGGGTGGGATGCTCGCCCGTTCCGTCCCCTGCGTTGATGACCGGTTTGCGCGCCGCCTTTGCTGCAATCGCCGCCGAACCCGTTTCCGGGTGGCGCAGCACGATCACGTCCGCGTAACATTCCAGTGTGCGGATGGTGTCTGGCAGGCTCTCGCCCTTCGATACCGACGAATACTTCACTTCATTGATCGGGATGACCGAGCCGCCGAGGCGTTCCATGGAAGCTGTAAATGATGACGAAGTTCTTGTGGAAGGTTCATAGAACAGGTTCGCCAGCATCGTTCCCTTCAGCAGGTCGAAGGTCCCGACGCGCTCGACCATGCCGCGCATTTCATGCGCCACGCCGAAGACGTACTCCAGGTCGGTGCGGCTGAACTGTTTGACGGAAATAATGTCCTTGCCATACCATGCGGCGGTTTTATTCTCGCCGAACGGCAGATAG
>JACPVB010000040.1 GCA_016191985.1 Chloroflexota bacterium
CAAACAACTCAACGAAGACCCGCTCAAGCTTTCACAGCGCTACATCGAAGATTACACCAACGATCTAAAAAATCTCAACATCCTGCCCGCCACCTCCAACCCGCAAGTCAGCAAGACCATGCCGCTCATCATCGAATTCATTCAAGGGCTTATTCAAAAAGAGCACGCCTACCCTGCACCCAATGGCGACGTATACTTCCGCGTTATCAGCGACGACGATTATGGCCGTCTCTCAGGCCGCAAGCTCGACGACATGCAAGCCGGTGCGCGCATCGAAATCGGCGAACAAAAACAACATCCCATGGACTTCGCCCTCTGGAAAGCCGCCAAGCCCGGCGAAATCTCATGGGATAGTCCCTGGGGCAAAGGCCGCCCCGGCTGGCACATCGAATGCTCCGCTATGAACCTCGCCGAACTGGGCGAACAGATCGACATTCACGGCGGCGGCAACGACCTCATCTTCCCGCATCACGAAAACGAAATCGCCCAAACCGAAAGCTACACCGGCAAGGAATTCGCGCACTACTGGGTGCACAACGGCATGTTACAGCTCGGCGGCGAAAAAATGTCCAAGTCCCTCGGCAACATCGTCAGCATCAAGGAATTTTTATCCAAGCGCTCCGCCGATGTCATGCGCATGCTCGTCTTGAATGGGACCTATCGCGCGCCTTTGATGTTCAATGACGACACCCTTGATGCCGCCGAAAAAAATGTGGAACGCCTCAAATCCGCCCTGCGGCCTGCTTCTCCATCCGCAAAAGGACTCTCCGCTGAATCATTGACCGCCCTCGTCACAGCCAGCGAATCCGCCAGAACTAACTTCACCGAAGCCATGGACAGTGACTTCAACACCGCAGGCGCAATCGCCGCGCTGTTCGAACTCTCCAAATTCATCAACACCGCCCGAGACAACTCCGCCACCGACGAACAACTCAAACCCGCGCAAGGGACATTCCGCGAACTGGCAAACGTCCTCGGCCTCAAGCTCGAAGAAAAACAAGGCTCAGGCGAGCAGGAAGCGCAGGTCAATGCCCTGATCGCAGAGCGCAATGAAGCGCGCAAACAAAAACAGTGGGCACGTTCAGACCAAATCCGTGACCAATTAAAAGAAATGGGCGTCACCATCGAAGACAGCAAAGACGGCACCAAGTGGAGATGGGGATAACCCATCCGTAGGTCACGCTTCCAGCGTGACGATCACGATCATAAACAAAACTTCCGAAGTAAAAAATATCACGCCATCTTTCAAACAGACCTTCTGAAAATATTGGTATCAATATCTTGCTCCTTGCGCCGTCCTCGGCGCAAGATTCCCTCGATGAATAGACAATTCTTTAAAGGTAGAAGAAAATATGCCATCCTTCAAACAAACCTTCTGGAAATATTGGTACCAATACCTCAGCGGACGGATCGGCTCTGACCCCATCACTTTCTTGAACTACGGCTACTGGCCCCCCGCAGGGCAGACATTACCGCTCAGCGCGGAAGATGAAACCAATCGGCCTGCCATTCAACTCTATCATCATGTGGCTGGAGCCTGGCCGCTGGACGGGAAGAACGTCCTCGAAGTCAGTTGTGGACATGGCGGCGGCGCATCCTTCCTCACCCGCTACCACCACCCAGCCTCCTACACCGCCATTGACCAGAATCCCAAGGCCATTGATTTCTGCCGCAAAGTCCATGCCCCGCAAAAAATTGACTTCCGCATCGGCGACGCACAAGCACTCGATTTTCCTGAAAACACCTTCGACGCAGTCATAAACGTGGAGGCATCCCACTGCTACCCAGATCAGGCAGCTTTCTATTCCTCAGTCAAGCGTGTGCTCAAGCCTGGCGGCAGGTTATTACATGCCGATTTCCGCCCGCGTGATGAACTCTCCCAATGGGAGGATGACATCAGCGCCAACTTCCACATCGCATCCAAAACGGACATCACCCCGCATGTCATCCGCGCCCTGCAACGCACCACCGAACGCTTCCGCGCACTCGCCCATCGCCTATCCCCCAAGATCCTGCACCGCACCATGGAAACCTTCGCCGGTGTCGAAGGCTCCGCCATCTACAACAGCTTCGTCAGTGGTGAGCGAGTCTATCTATCCTTTCAACTCATCAAACCCGCTTAACACCACCCCGTAGGTCACGCTTCCAGCGTGACGATTACCTTCATACAATAAAACTTCCGAGAACACAATCTCGGAAGTTTTATTATCACCCAACCGTGTCACCCTGAGGGAGCGCCCTTCAGCGACCGAAGGGTTTCGGATCTTCTATTGTGTTGGCCGTCAATTTGGAGACTACTATCACAGACAGCTTAATGTCACTAACGAAGATGAAGATAATCACAAAACCAAAACTCTTCTTCTTGGGCATTTCACTTTGCAAACCCAAGATAAAGTAAAATGAGGCATATGGAGACAGAAATTATTATTGCTTTAATTGCTTTCCTATCCTCGGCATTTGGCGGTTTGGTAGTCGCTGTTATAAATCATCTTTTCACCAGAAAAAAGACCGAAGCCGAAACCAAGAAATTAGAGGCGGAAATTGACAAACTAAAAGCCGAAACACAAAAAACACTAGCTGAAACAAAAAGAATTAGCAGCGACACTAAGCATGCCTTAAGTGAAGCGAACTATCAAGATTCTGCAAAAATAAACGAAACAGTACTTTACGATGGCAAACAAAACTTTCATGGTTATGATATTCAATCAGACCTCTTTGAATACACTATCCAACAAGAGGTGATTGTAATTCATGCAGAGGAAGCATATTTAGAATTGCGAACATACATATATAAAGGTAAAGAGTCTACATTTATTCCTAAGGATGAACTTATATCTGGCTATCGAAAGTTTCATATAAGTTGCGATGCAAAGGTGATTAGTGCGTCTTATGAAGTTAACATCTTCATGATGGAAGAGCCTGATTTAGAAGGACACAGTGTAGATGATCGCAGGATTACTGTAAAAGATACCGAGTGGTCTAAAATCGATTTTTATCTTAGAGCATTTCCTAACAAAGGCTATGTAGTAAATATTGGTGTAGAACGAATTTCCGGAAACGGGAGTATTCAGATTAAGAATCTCGTTGTGACAGAAGGCGGTGGTTAATAGGAGGGCCTTGCAAATAAGCTTGACCTTTTTATTTTTACTTCTTCTTATTTCATAAAATTATTCAACTACAAAACTCCCTTCACCACATTCCCCGCCAAATCCCAAGCCTCCGCCAAGACCTTTCCTTCCGCCACCAAATCAACCTCCCACCAATCGGTCCCTGAGCGTGTCGAAGGGTCCACTTTCCACGCTTCCTTCTTCTCCACCACCTTCCCCTCCTCATCCAAGATCGTCACCAACACTTTCGTCACCATCACATTATCACTGGCCTGTACGCGAATGCGCCCATACACCCGCTCGATCTTATGAATCACAGGCGGGTTGAACCAATCTGAAAGCGCAAAGTTATACGCGCTCATGATCGTCCCTGCCGCCAGCCTGGCATAGATCGGCTGAGTCTTGGCCGCCTCACGCGCATACGCTACCGCCCGTTTAAAACGGCTCTGGTGATCCTTCTGCCCCTCGCTGAATTTTCGCCTGTCAAAATTGGGCACACCACTGACATACGTCTCCCCGTTCGGCATCGGGCGGAAGACCAAGTTTCCGATCTTGCCGCTAATTCCCCTCACAATTGGGTTATTCTCTACCTTCGCCATCCACTCCTCCTTCGTACTTCCGCCTAGTCTTCTATATGGTTTCTATATGGTGTCTATAGACTTCACCCATTATACCCTCGATCAAGCTCTCATCCTCAGACCTGACAGGTTTCCACGAAGCCCTGATTAACAAAGGCCAATCGTGTTCATGGAAGTCGAACCGTCACTCGTCACAATGAAACCTGTCAGGTCTTTTTCACTTTGTTATCAAGTAAAATCAGCCCCATATGAAAGAACTCATCTATTCCCGCAATGCAGTTTATGAAACCCTGCGTGCGCAACGCAGGCAGGTATTTTCAATCGAAATCGCCGAAGGGGTGCAGGAAAAAGGCAAGGTTGAGCAAATTCTCAATCTGGCAAAAGAGCAAAAGATCAAAGTCAATCGCGTGCCGCGTCCCAGGTTGGATAAGGTCCACCAGAACAATCAGGGCGTCGTCGCCGAAGTGGACAAGTACCCTTATTCGGACGTGATCGAAATCCTCGAACATGCCAAAGGCGAAATGCCTTTTGTGCTCATGCTTGATTCCCTGCAAGACCCACAGAACTTCGGCACCCTCATTCGCACCGCGGAGGCGCTCGGCGTGCATGGCATTGTCATTCCGCTGGCCCGTTCCGTGGAGGTGACGCCCGCTGTGGTCAACGCATCTTCTGGCGCGAGCGAGCACATGCTCATCGCCCAGGCGAATTTGTCCCAGACGATTGACGCGCTCAAAGCGAATGACATCTGGGTCGTCGGACTGGACCAGGCCGGGGCGGAGATAGAGGCGGGCTCTCGTCACCTGAAAGGCGCGCTAGGACTCGTCGTCGGCTCCGAAGGTGAAGGTCTGCATGATCTCGTCCGAAAGAAATGCGACATCGTTTTGAAGCTCCCCATGAAGGGCAGGATCGAATCGCTCAATGCGGCGGTGGCGGGGTCGGTGGCGTTGTATCTGGCATATTTGAATCGAAACACGTAGAGACACGGTGGCGCCGTGTCCCAACAGGAGAACAATGCCTCAAGCAACCTATCATTTTCCAAAAGGCTTTTTATGGGGGACGGCATCTGCCGCATATCAGGTGGAGGGGAACAACACGAACAGCAATTGGTGGAAGTGGGAACAGGACGGTCATACGCAAGGGACGGCTGGTCTGGCCGCCGATTGGTGGGGGGGCCGCTGGCGGGAGGACTTTGACCGCGCCGCCGAAACGGGACAGAACGCGCATCGCCTTTCGGTGGAGTGGAGCCGCATCCAGCCCACGCCCGATACCTGGGATGAAGACGCGTTGGAACATTATCGCGCCATGCTGCGCGGATTGAAAGAGCGCGGCATCACGCCGATGGTCACCTTGCATCACTTTACCGATCCGTTGTGGGTCAGCGAACGCGACGCCTGGGAAACAGAAGACATTGTGCCGCTGTTTGAAAAATTCGTCCGCAAGACGGTGGATGCGCTGAAAGAGTACTGCACGCTCTGGTGCACGATCAACGAACCGACGGGGTATGCGTTGAATGGATATGTCGCTGACAGCGTGGACTCCTTCCCGCCTGGAAAGAACAACCTAAGGCTCGCCATGCGGGTGCAAGCCAACCTCATCCGTGGACATGCCGCCGCCTATCGCGCCATCCACCTGATCCAACCGGAAGCGCGCGTGGGATTCGCGCATCATTATCGTTCCATCGCCCCGCATCACGCCTGGTCACCGTTGGACAAATGGGTGGCGCACAACTTTTTCAGCGCAATCAACGTTGGCTTTCCCTCGGCGCTGGCGGAGGGCGTCATGCGTTCGCCCCTCGGCTCGGTGCGGATTCCCGAAGCCAAAGGCACGCAGGATTATTTCGGCTTCAACTACTACACACGGGAACACGCCGCCTTCGACCTGCGAAAACCTGGCACCCTGTTTGGGCGCAACTTCTACAGCAAGGACGCCGAGCTTAGCGATGACGGTTTCCTCGCCAACGAACCAGACGGCATGTTCGAAGGCCTGAAGTGGATCGTACGCATGTTCCCGGACCTGCCCATCCTCGTCACTGAAAACGGCGTCAACTCCGCCGACGATGTTATCCGTCCGCGCTACACGGTGCAGCACATCCACCAGATGTGGCGCGCGGTCAATTTCAACTGGCCCATCAAGGGCTATTTTCACTGGTCGCTGGTGGACAATTTCGAATGGAGCTTCGCCTGGAAATATCGCTTCGGCCTGTGGGGATTGGATGTGGAAACGCAAAAGAGAATCAAACGCCCGTCCGCCGATTTGTACGCCGAGATCTGCAAAGAGAATGGCATTTCAAGCGAGATGGTGCAGAAGTATTGTCCCGAAGTGTTTGAGAAGATTTTCCCCTCATAAATTCTGCACATACGGTAGGGACACAGCGCCTGTCCTTAGCGTGTCGAAGGACGCTGTGTCCCTACTTTTATCTTGACAGGTTAGAGTATTTACTCTATACTCCTAGAGTAAATACTCTAGGAGATACACATGAGCGCTCGTGAAAAAATCCTCGACACCGCCCTCAAGCTTTTCAATGACAAAGGTACAGCGGCGGTCAGCACCAATCACATTGCCGAAGCGGCAGGCATCAGCCCGGGCAATTTGTATTATCACTTCCGCAACAAGGAAGAGATCATCCGCGAACTCTTCCAGCGTTTGAATACCACTTGGGAAACATACCAGCCATTGCCTCAGGATCGCGCGCCGATAATCAACGATCTGGAAGCAGTCATTAAATCCAATTATCAGATCATCTGGCAATATCGCTTTGCATATCGTGAACTGGTCGCCCTCCTGCGCCAGGACGCGGAACTCCGCGCAAACTTTCTCGCGGTCCGCCAGCGCGGATATGAAGGCTTTCATCAATTGCTTCACACCTTTTCAGATGCGGGCGCCATTCGTTTGCCCGATGACCCGCAAATCGCCAATGAACTACAGGAAATATGCTGGCTAATCAGTGAATTCTGGCTCACGAGCCTCGAGGTTAACGGGCGCAAGGTAAATGAAGCTGAAATGCAGCGCGGCGTGAATTTAATACGTAGAGTCATCCAACCTTATCTTGCTTAAAGGAAATCAAATGTCAACAAAACAATTTCGTCAACTTAGCGGTCTGTTCTTCATCGTCGGCGCAATCATGATCAACATCCCATATACGCTGTTAATCATGAATTTCGACTACCCCGATATTCTGCGCGCGCCCACTGCGGAAATCCTCACAAAATTTCAAGCGGGCGGAAACCCGCTTATTTACACCTGGCTTGCTTTTGCATGGATCGGGATCCCAATCCTCTTCGGCATGATCATGCTCAATCAAGTTCTTGGAAAGGAAAAATCCCCTTTTCTTGAAACAGCGACAACCATTGGCGTGGTCGGGGGGGTTGTGCAGATCATTGGACTCCTGCGCTGGGTCTTTGTCGTCCCTGTCCTCGCCCGCCTCTTCACCGACCCGGCAACTGATTCAGTCACGAAGGCAGCCATCCCCGCTGTGTTTATCGCCGTCCACCAATACGGCGGCGTGATTCTCGGCGAACACATGGGACAATTCCTCACCATCATCTGGATGAGCATGATCAGCGCCATTATTTACAAGTCGCCGATCTTTGCCAAATGGGTCGCCTGGCTGGGCTGGATCGCATCCGCAGTCTTTATCCTTGCCCAAACAGAACTTTTCGCCACTGTTATTCCATCATTCCCAGTTGTGAATTGGGCGGGACTCGTCGGCAGTTTGCTCTGGCTGTTATGGATGGTCGTAATGGGGGTATATTTGGTGAAATACAAAGACTAGAGGAAATAGGTGACAGTCACGTTAAATGTGACTGTCACCTCCATAAAATTATGCACCTTCCTGACTCTTTCATCCACACCATCCGTACCACCTTTGAAAAGGATGGCGAGAAATTTCTCGCCGCACTTCCATCCCTGATTGAAGAAGCCTCTCAGCAATGGAATTTGAGAGATGTTCATCCTGTCCCAAATCTATCCTACAATTTTGTGGCGTTTGCAAAGCGTTCTTCGACTGTGCCGCGAAAAGCACGCGGCTCCGCTCAGAACGAAGTTATTCTCAAAATCGGCGTTCCGCACAGGGAGTTGAAAAGCGAGATCGCCGCGTTGAAATTATTCAACGGGAACGGCGCCTGTCAATTACTGGAGAGCGACGAAGAGCGCGGCGTTTTCCTGCTGGAAAGCCTCACCCCCGGAACCATGCTCTCTGAGCTGGAAGATGACGACGAGCGCACCCACATCGCTGTGGATGTGATACAACGTATGGAGTCAGCCAGCTTGCTGGCGAATTTGCAGGAGCAAGCTCCTGCATTCCATAAGTTCATAAAATTATCCGACTGGTTCGATGAGCTGAAAAATGTCCGCCCGCATTTTGAGGGTGGGACGGGGCCTTTCCCCAAGGACATCTTCGAGCGGGTCGAATCCTCTTTGCCCGAATTGTTCGCGGATAAAGATGTGAAGTTAATTCACGGCGATTTTCATCACTTCAATATTTTGAAATCGGAAGAGCGCGGCTGGCTGGTCATTGACCCGAAGGGAGTGATCGGACCGGCAGGATACGAGATCGGGCCGCTCATGATAAATCCATGGGGCAGCCTTTCGGACTGGACCAGCTTCAAGGTCCAGACAGAGAGGCGCATTGATATCATCAAGGAAAGAATGGGCTGGGAGCGGGAGAAAATCATCCAGTGGGCCTTGTCCCATGCGGTTCTATCCGCCTGGTGGGACTACCCAAACCTGGGCTGGGATTATTCAATGAACTGCGCAAAGATATTTTCGGAAATTAAATAGCACAGCCTCCCGCGGGGGAGGCTGTGCTACATAAAGTTGATTACATTCCAATAAAGCTGAAGACCGCATAGGCGAGGGCTAGCCAGGGGGCTATCGTGCCAAGGATCGCGACAAAGGGTGCAAGGCCAACGCACAGAAAGAACAACCACATACACCAACCGGAAATTGTCTTAGGCATTGAGACTTTCATTTTACACTCTCCTATGGAGTAATTAGGCTGACCGAATTGCCAGCCTAATTAAGATAACCCCCACCTGAATTAAGGGTTACGAATCTTGACCGATTTGAAAATGGTACAATCGTTTCATGACAACCTTGAACATTCCCGCAGAATTTACCCTGCAACGCAAAAATAAATTCGACCATTCTTCGCCTGTGCGCTGGGTGCTTTCGCATGCCCGCCCCTATGTGTGGATCGTGGTGATGATGGTCCTCGGCGCAATTGGGAATGCCGTGCTGGCGGCGGTTGTGCCGGTGCTGACCGGCGATGCCTTTAACGCCATGCTGAAACCCCAGCCCGATACCTCGGTGCTGCTGCCGCTCGCGCTCACGATTGGCATTTCGCAGATCATCCGCGGCGTGCTGCAATTGGGGCGCAACTTCGGCGCAGAGTTGATGGCGCAAAAAATGGAGCGCGACATCCGCGACGAGCTGTATCTTTCTCTGCTCGGCAAAAGCATGACCTTCCATAATTTACAGCCCGTCGGCGATACGATGGCGCGCTCCACGAACGATGTGCGCGAAGTGAACTACATGTTCAGCCCCGGCGTGAACCTGGTGGTCGGCTCGTTCATGTTCATCCTCATGCCGATCTTCTTCGCGCCGCGTTATCACATCTCGCTCATCATCACGCCGCTGATCTTCACGGTCATTTATTTCGTCGCGCTGGCGCGCTACCTCAAACAGCTTTCGCCGATCACCGATGAAGTGCGCGCCACGTTTGGAAAAATGAACACGCACCTTTCCGAGTCACTGGACGGTGTGGAAATTATGAAAGGCGCGGCGCAGGAAGGCGCGGAGGTGGAGCGTTTTGTCACCAATGCGCGCGAGGTGCGCAACGCCTTCGTGCTGCAAGGCGACCTTGAAGCGCGTTACATCGCCATGCTTCTGCTGGGACTCGCCTTCGCGGGCGGGCTTGTCCATGCGCTGATTTTATATCGCGCAGGGCTGATCAATATCGGCGCGGTGATTGCTTACTTCGGCATGTTACAGCTTTTGGGCTTCCCCACCTTCACCTCCACCTGGGCATATTCCCAAATTTCCCTGGGACTTTCCTCCGCCCGCCGCATTTTGGAACTGATCAAGAGCGAGACCAATCTCGATCAAAACGCATCAGGTCGGACCTCGAACATGGTCGGCGAAATTGAGTTTCGCGGCGTCTCGTTCCGCTACCCCTCCTCGGCTGGGAGAGGACAGGGTGAGAGTGAGTTTATCCTGAAGGATATTTCCTTCAAAGTAAAGCCCGGGCAGACCGTGGCCCTCGTCGGGCAGACGGGCGCGGGCAAAACCTCGCTGGCGAAGTTGATCAACCGCACCTACGATGCCACCTCGGGCCAAATCCTCGTGGACGGCGTGGATGTGCGTGATTGGAATCTCGCCTCCCTGCGTGAGCAAATCTCCATCATCGAGCAGGATATCTTCCTTTTCTCGCGCTCACTCAGTGACAACATCGCCTTCGGCAAACCCGGCGCAACGAAGGACGAGATCATGGCCGCTTCCATCGCCGCACAGGCTCACGATTTCATTCTGGATTTTGAGCAGACCTACGCCACCACGGTCGGCGAACGCGGCGTGACTCTCTCCGGCGGACAGCGTCAACGCATTGCCCTCGCCCGCGCCTTCCTCACCGATCCACGCGTGCTGGTATTGGATGATTCGACCTCGGCCATTGACTCTGCCACCGAGGATAAGATCCAGCGCGCCATCGCCAATGCCGCTCGCGGACGCACGACCTTCATCATCACCCACCGCCTCTCCCAAATCCGCTGGGCAGACCTCATCATCGTCCTCCGCAAGGGACAGATTGTCGCCATCGGCACGCACGATGAATTAATGCAAACATCCGAGGCATATTCGAGAATTTTTAGGGATTAACGGCATTCGCCCTGAGCGGAGCGTAGCGCAGTCGAAGGGCGCGTGAAAATAAAAGAAAATTATCTTGAAACTTTGTCCTTCGACTGCGCCGCCAAACCAAAGGGCGGCTCCGCTCAGGACGAAATACAACGAGGTTTTATGGGTTTCTTCGCAGGATTAAACGACGAAAAATATGACCGCCAGTACACCGACCGTGTGCTGGTGCGCCGCATGGTCAACTACTTCAACACACAGACCGTGCGGCTTGTGTACGCATCCATCACTATCATTGCGCTGGCATTTATCGGCGCGGCATTGCCAGTCGTCGTCAGCCGCATGGTGGATTTGATTCAGGAACAGCCGACCACCGCGTCCATTATTTGGGCGGGAGTCGCACTCGTCGGCGTGGGCGTGGGCATGTGGGGACTGAACTGGCTGAGGCGGAGTCTGATCGTGCGCGCCGTTGGCGATGTCGTGTTGGACATGCGCGCCCGCGCCTTCCGCGCCGCCGCCGAGCATGATCTCTCGTTCTATGATCAATTTTCCTCAGGCCGCATCGTCTCGCGCATCACGTCTGACACAAACGATTTCGGCCAGCTTGTTGTCATCATCACCGACGTGGTCGCGCAGATCATTCAAGCCATCATCATCGCAGTGGTGCTCTTCCGCACCGAATGGAAACTTGCATCGCTGCTGATCGGCTTCCTGCCGTTCATCTTCGCCATCGCATCGTTATTCCGTGTGCTCGCAAGGCGCGTCACCAAACGCGGCATGAAAGCCATGGCCGATGTGAACGCCGCCATCAAGGAAACCATCAGCGGCATTTCGATTGCAAAAAATTTCAGGCAGGAAGAAAGCATCTTCAAATCGTTCGACGAATCGAACCAGCAGTCGTATCAAGTCAACGTGCAGCGCGGTTTTATTTTGTCGCTCGTTTTCCCAACCCTCAACGCGCTGGGCGGCATCTTCGTCGGTGTGCTGGTGTATGTCGGCGGCCTGAGCGCGGCGCAGGGGCTGGTGAGCATCGGCGCGTGGTATCTCTTCATCATGAGCCTCGACCAGTTCTTCTTCCCCGTTTTGAACCTCACTTCGTTTTGGGCGCAAATCCAGGGCGGGCTTTCCGCCGCGGAACGCGTCTTCGCTTTGATCGACGCCGACCCGAATGTGGTTCAAAAGGAAAAACAGGATGTGCCGCGACTCAAAGGCGAGATCAATTTTGAGCACCTGCATTTCCGCTATTCAGACAAGGAAGCGGTTCTTACGGACTTCGACCTGCTCATACAACCCGGAGAGACTCTTGCGCTGGTGGGACATACCGGCGCGGGCAAATCGTCGATTGCCAAGTTGATCGCGCGTTTTTACGAATATCAGCAGGGACGTTTGCTGATCGATGGACGTGACATCCGCACTCTTGAATTAACCCAATATCGCCGCCAGCTTGGCATTGTCTCGCAGGTTCCATTTTTATTCTCCGGCACAGTGATTGAAAATATCCGCTACGCCGCGCCCGGCGTCCCTGAAGCGGAGATGCTCAAGCTCGCCAAAAGAATCGGTGACGGCGAATGGCTGGAAACCCTGCCCGAAGGCTTGCACACCGAAGTCGGCGAGCGCGGCAACCGCCTCTCGATGGGACAACGCCAACTCGTGGCATTGATGCGCGTGCTGGTGCAAAACCCCGCCATCTTTATTTTAGATGAAGCCACCGCCAGCATCGACCCGTTCACCGAATGGCAGATCCAACAAGCCTTGAACCTCATTTTGAAAAATACAACCAGCATCCTGATCGCTCACCGCCTCTCCACCGTCAAAGCCGCGGACCGCATTGTCGTCATGCAAAAAGGCACGATCATCGAAGAAGGGAATCATGAAGGGCTGTTGAATCAAAACGGTCACTACGCCGAGTTGTACAACACGTACTTCCGTCATCAAAGCCTGGCTTACATCGAGCAGATCAAAGAGATGGTTGGGAGATAAAAATAAAAAAAACGCCCGATGGAATTTTTGATCCATCGGGCGTTTTTTTTATTTCACAAATTATCCCTTGAAGGCGGTTCGAGCAATCTTGCCAGTTCCTTTGCGCCTTCGTTGTCTGTCACGGCCAGCACCTCGTCACCTTCTTCCAGGGCGGTCGTGCCGCGCGGCAGGGTGATCTGTCCGTGGCGGATGATGGCTGCGATCACGCATTGATCGGGCAGTCCCAAATCCTTGAGTTCCTTGCCAATCGCCTCCGCTCCCTTGGGAACCTTTTCCTCCACCACTGCATAACGTCCGCGGCGCAGCTTGAGCAGGGTCATCATATCGCCGAGGGACATTTCCTCCTGGATCAGGTGCGCCATCACATCTGCGTGATTGATGGTCTCATCCACGTGGAAGTTCTGGTCGAACAACCAGGCGTTGCGCGGGTTATTGATGCGGGCCACGGTACGGCGGGTCTTGAAAATTGTGCGGGCAAGGTAGCAGAGCACCAGGTTGGCGGCATCGTCATTGGTGCAGGCGACAAGCACGTTCGCCTTTCCCAACCCCGCCTGCTTCAAGACATTGGGGTCGGTTGCCTGTCCTTCGTAGATCACTTCGGTGGGCAATTCATGATGAAGACGTCCAAGCAGTTCACGACGGTGTTCCACCAGCCGCACCTGATAGTTTTGAGCCAGCAATTGTGAGGCAAGTTGAGCGCCCGTGCGCCCGCCGCCAGCAATAAAGACAAACATGTTAAGCCTCCTTGCCTTCCTGCAATTTTGCGCGCAGGGCCTTTACACCTTCGAGAGTGGCGCTTATGGTCAGCACATCGCCGTTCTTGAGTTTTGTATCCGGGGTTGGTAATTCCGCGCGTCCCGCACGGGTGAGCGCGGCACAGACGATGTCATTGCATCCATCCAGAAGGTTGGAGAGGGTCAGGCCATCCCACTTGGGTGAGATGTACATCTCGTACATTTCCACTTCGCCGTTGCCTGCGGAAAACACCGCGCGGAAGGATGGGTCGATCAACAATTCCTGCACACGTTCCGCGCCCCAGGCTGTGGAACTGACGATCTGTAGACCAAAGGCTTCCAGCATTTCACGCATGGCGGGGTCATAATTGCGGACAATCACCTGCTTCACATTGGAATAATGCACGCGAATGGCATGTCCGATCACGGCATTCATGGTGTCTGAATTGGTGACCACAGCAATACCATCCGCTTTGGCAATGCCGGCCCGCTCTAATGCGTCAGAGGAGAGAACTTCCCCTTCCACGGTACGCCCTCGAAAGTCTGGATGGAGGCGATTAAAGGATTTCTGGTCGTTATCCACAACCACAACCTGGTGTCCATTTGTAAACAGGCGGAAGGACAATTCCGCTCCCACCCTGCCGCACCCGACAACAATGAAATTCATTTTACAACTCCTTCATGCCCGCCATCTTCATGGACATGGTAGGGCACGTTCGTAATCACAATATCGTGCAAGTGCTTTAACTGGCTGCGCAATATTTCCGCCGTATTGGTATGCAGCGCAGAGGTCATGCGGTTGTCCGAAACAAATTCAGGCACTACAATGGTGATGGTCTCGCCGGGTTGGCGCTGTTCGGCGATACCGGCGATATATCCCAGGATCGGTTCAATAAAGAGACGGTATGGAGAATCCAACATCACCATGCGGACTCCCTCGCCCCAGGTCTCCCACTTCTGACGGACCTTTTCCGCATCCGCGGGTTCAATGGTCACATGGACCGCGGTCACATCGTCCGATAACATGCGCGCATACCGAAGGGC
>JACPVB010000041.1 GCA_016191985.1 Chloroflexota bacterium
CCTCAAGTTTTTCACCGAAGTTAAATTTGCCGTTCAATTCTTTGGAAAGGTCATCCAGCTTCAACGCTTTTTGCGTCGTTTCATCGGCGCGGACTTCGGCCTCGGTCACCTTTAGTTGAGACAAAGCCTCACGCGCCAGCATCGATGCAATCGCTCCATAATCCGGGCGTTTCTTTACAGCGTCCAGTTGTTTGCGGACCTCATCAAATACGCCATTCAATATTTTTTCGCGTTGTTCCAATTGCATAGAACGTTCCTTGAGCTGGGATGTGGCGGATGACTGGCTGCGAAGGCGATCCGCATCCTCTTTTGCGCGGGCCAGGATGACCTTCCGTTCGGACTCCGCCTGTTCCTGCGCTCGCTTCCGAATAGTTTCCGCCTTCTCTCTGGCCTCGACGTATAACTGCTCTGCTTCATCCCGCGCTTCCGCCATGATGGCTCGCGCAAGTAATTCAATATCCTGTGCTTCAGTTTTCATAGCGCTTAATCCAATCTTATCCTTGGCTCAAATACCAGCGGAAATAGACTACAACTTGATTCCTATCGCCCGAAGGACAATATCACCAAGCGAAGCCTGTCCCTCTGGAACACCACCGCGGGAGGGAATCTCAACCACCAACGGAACCGTGCTCCGCAGGTTCAAATGCTCCATGCGGGCCGGAATCAACTCAGCCACATCCTGTGTGACGAGCACAATGCCAATGTCCTTATTGGCTTGCGCCTCATCCAATGCCGCATTGACCTCGTCGGCTGTGGTGGCAACCCTGCCGCCCACCCCCGCCAGCGAAAAACCAAGTACTGCGTCAGGATGTCCGATGACCAGAATTTTCATAACCTGTCCTTATTCTTCCGAATCGCCTACGGGAGAACGAGGAATGAAATGATCAAACCATAAATGGCGATACCTTCTGAAAGACCCACGAAGATCAGGGCGCGGCCAAAAGATTCGGGCTTTTCAGCTGTGGCGCCCACCGCCGCCGCGCCGGAACCGCCCACCGCGATACCTGCGCCAATACAAGCCAGACCCGTGGAAAGGGCCGCCGCAAGGGTCGCATATTGATCCACTGCGGCTTCCTGGGCCGCGCCTGCCGCCATTACAGAAGTCGGCGAAGCGAACCAGACCACAGCCAGCCCTGCCGCGAACAGGCCAACCAGGAAATTAAATCCAGTGAAACCCTGGACGATACGGGAAACCGCTTGAGCGGGACTGGTCTTGCCGTTTTGAAGCAAAAAGAGAACAGCAGGGATCACCGGGATCAAACCAACCAGGACAGCGAATACTAAAAACATTGTTTATCTCCTTATTAGATGGATGAATAGTTCCTATTTGACGAGACGGGGAAATGATTCAAAGTTCAGGGCTTCGCCTCCTCTTGCGAGGGATTCAACTTAAGCGGTTCGAATTGCATACCGCCGCCGTGGAAGAACTTGCCCAGAATTTCGTAGTAGTGCAAACGCATGGTCTGGATGTACACGATCAACCCTTCAAAGCCGATGATGAAAATATTACCGATAAGAATTGTGATCCAAAAGCGCAGGCCAGGCTCCTCGCCCGCCAAAGAGAAGATGGCAAGGCTCAGGCCGCCATGCGCCACGGCAAATGCACCCACGCGCACGAAGGACAGCGTGTTGCTCAACATGCTAATGGTAGTCTCAAAAAGGTCCATGAACGATTGCACAAGGAACATCGCAAATCCGCTAAAACCCTTGCCTTCGATCAATGTGTGCCCCTCGACCATGTTCCTGAAAAAGCCGGAGAACATGACCAACCCACCAAAGACCAAAACTAACGATGAGAACGGAAGTGGAAGTTCGCTGATTGCTGCGGCTACTTTCGGAGCAATAGGAGTATCACCGAGCAATCCGTCAAGTATCCAAAGGAATGAAAAATAGAAGATCAAAGCAACAATACCGGTGTGTCCAAACCAGAAATGCGCCCAGTCCCTGGAGCGGATGTTATTGAACAGACCGAGCAGATATCCGAAAAACAATATGACAATACCCGCATCGATCGCAAGCCCAAGAATGGTCAGGATGTTTTCAAGAGGACTCATCCACGTTGGTTCGAAGTGAAAATGAAGGTATTCCTCGATCAGGTGGCCTTCAAATCCGAAAATACTTCCATACAGGTACCCAAAGATCGACGCAAAGAAACCACAGTAGACGAGAAGTAAGCCCAGGCCTTGCAGGCCTTTCATAAATATCCTGTTATGAGCAAGAATGCCTACCAGTATCAAAATAAGGCCCTGACCCAAATCTCCGAACATTGCGCCGTACAAAATTGGGAAGGTCAATGCAATCAGAAGGGTTGGGTCGAGTTCTCCGTAACTGGGGCGCCCAAAAGTAGTAACCAGCTCCTGAATGGGCTTTAGCCATTTGTTATTGGTCAGCGCCACAGGGATATTGGCATGGTGCCCCGAGCGGCTGGTTTCCATCGTCTCGATCAAAATTTCGCGCGAGGCTTCCTTGAGGCGTGCCGTCAAGTCTCCCAAGTCCTCTGTTGGCACCCACCCCACCACAACATACGTGTGTCGCAATTGCCCAAAACGGACGATCGCATCCGCCATGACGCGGCTGATGTGCACATCCCACAGCAATTTTTCCAATTCACTTTTGTACGAAGCGCCTTTTTTAGCCAGGTCCGCTTCCAAAGCCGCAATCTTCTGCTTCGATGTTTCGATTTCCTTTCTCAACATCGCGGTGATCTGTTCGGGCGTTCCGTTGAATTCCTCAGGCAGGCTCAACGGGTTGAGATAAGCGCTCTTGGCAGCGCGCTCCAGGACATCAAAATTGCTCTTCGGGCCCAATATCCAAACAACAGGTTTTTGAGGATCCTCACGCAGGGTAAAAAACACATGCGGAACCCTCAGAAGACTGGTCCTCAACCTCGTGATATTTGCCGAGGGTACAATCCCTAAAATGGAGTGCATAAAGGGTGATTTATTTAACGCCCCCACTTCCACGTTGACCTCGGCAATCGGCTCAAGTTGACGCAGTTGACTCTCCAACAATTCGAGCCGCTTCTTTTCACCCGACAACTGGTCGCTGACCCCTTTCACATCATCATCGATCCGATCCACCACGGGGCGGGTCGCATCGAGATCCACCATCGTGTCCATTCCGGGTCTGGCAGGGTATTCTTCAGCAAGCCCGACAATTTGCATGATGGTTTGAATACGGCGCTCCAGCGCTGAAAATGCCCCGGCTTTCTCCGACCACGTGTTCTGTGCCAGGCCTTCCAACCCCAGGTTTGCGCTATCCACTTGATGAAACACGCCATACCCGCTCAACGCCCTTGTTACAGCCACAAGATCCTTGGAGGGCACAATCAGTTCTACCTCGGACATTTGCTTCGGAAATAACATGTCAACTCCATTAATTTGATGAAATCACTGCAAAAGTAAAAGCGGGTGCCTAGTGTGCTAAGGTGGTTTTCAATAACAGCGGGCGGAAATCTTCATCCTTGAGCCTGGAGGATTTGGCCTCGATCAACACCACCAGGTCCTGAATTTCAAAATCGCTGAGCAGCAGATACGCCAGTGGAATCCCGATATGGAACGGATCGCCAATGAACGCCGCGACGCATCGCTGCATCACCTGCTGTTTGAGCAAATGCTCCAATTTCGGCAGGCCTGATTCGGGGTGTTCGAGAAGCTCGTTCACATGGGTAATACTCGGATAGACGCGCGAGATGATCGAGGCAATATCCGCTCCCGCGGCGATGGCGCGCACATCTTCATCCCGTACGTGATAACCGAACGGCAAGGTGTAATTGATTAATTCTTCTTCTGAAAGCTCGTGATAAATCTTATAACGGATGACCCACATCAAATTATTCAGGTCAAGCAGGGAGCCGATGATCTTCAACCCCATTTCGCGGTCTTTGCCGGATAGCTTTTTGGCCTCGGCCCATAAACGCCGCCAGTAATTCAGGTCCAGGGCCACTTCCAGCGGAAACAGATTTTGCTCGGTGGAATAGCGCTTCATCGCGAACGACATGGTCGCTTCGTAGGGCGACCCGCGCAACAATTCAACCGCTGCGGCAACGCTCCCCGATTCCACCATCGCCTGCGCAGGGATGGTGGAAAACGAACCAAAAGGGAATAGCACCTCGCGGACACGATCCCACGGGGCAAGATCGGAATTCCAGGATGAAACGGTTTGGATACTGCGTAATACGGCCTTGAGATTCCCCACTTCAAAATAACGAAAGAGTTGCCGAACCAGAGAACGCGTCTGCTCTGGAGCCTGCTGAACAACGCTGGAGTAAGAGTCTGACAGCCTGTTACGGATCTGTAAAATGACGCGACGAGGCGTTAATTCATTGTCTTTGAGTCCCGAAAGGTACTTTCCATAGGGAGTGGCCTTCAATCCGCTGACAAGCGCTGAAAAATCGGGGGAGTCACTCAGGCGGGTCATCTCCTGCGGACTGAGCAAGTCGGAATACATCGCCCGCACCCGCGTACTGATCGCTGCGTAACCAGAAACACCGCTGGCCATGATCAAGCCCTGCCGATGACGCGTTCCAAAACAAAGGCAACTGCTTTATCGAAGTTCCTTTTTGCAGACGCTTCGAATTCGCTGTTTGCAGATGTGTTCTCCGCTGCAACTTGGCCGGACGCTTCGTTTGGCTGCGCGGCTGCAACCATTTTGCGGGCCTCTTCATGAGCATCAGCTTTTGCCTTCGCAATTAGTGCCTGCGCCTCCTGCTCAGCTTTGGCAGGGATCTCCTGCGCCTCACGACGAGCTTTTTCCTGAATTTCCTGTGCTTGTTTTTCAATTTCAAGTACTTGCTGAATGTGTTTCTCGTTCATAACGGTTTCACCTCACTCAGTACCTGGGCTATTAAACTCGGCCAATTGTAAAGTAAAAATACCTGATAATCAAGGTCTGGTTTGCATCGTTATATTTCCCCTCATATTTCCATTCCAAAATTCTCTACCGTGCAAATGTCGTTGCGAGGAGAGGAGCGGAGCGAGTGGGAGGGCAAGTGTGCGCCGCGCACCAAGTGCGGTGAGCAACCTACGGTTTCGAGGAATATTTCAGTTGAAAATGAGATTACTTCGCTGCCGATGCTTCGACCTTGCTCAGCACGAGCGGCGGGTCGCACACCTGCCCTGGCGGGCGGTGCCAGGGACGACATAATTTGACGCGATGTACGGTAGCAAATTCCAAAATAAAAACTCACCCACGAAGATACCTTAGAGGGTGAGTCCTATAAACCGGGGAATATGCTGTTACTTTAAATTCTGGCGCAACCCTTCAAGCTTGCCGGAGACGGAACCATCCATTACCTTGTCACCCACTTTGATGACCAGGCCTCCCAAAATTGACGGGTCAACCCGGAAGCTTACTTCTGTGGCCCCAACTTTTGAGAGCACATCCTTCTTGACCGTTGCTTCCTCATCCTTCGTCAAAGGCAGGGCGCTTGTAATTTCAGCGGCTTCACCTTTGAAATTCGCGTCATCTAAAATTATCACCTTGCCGGATTTTACACCGGAGAAGAATTCATCGAGCAATGCCCGTTGTTTCTTTTCGTCCAGCGCATCGCCAACAAGTTTGTTCGCGGCGGCGATTGCAAGCGCCGCAACCTGTCCACGTAAATCGCCGAGGATGCGGTTGCGTTCGAGTTCCGCCTCAGCCATGGCGGCTTCACGGGCCATGGCAGCTTCCGCTTCAGCCGCGGCTTTGACATCCTTGCCGGCGGTTGCAGCTCGTTCGGTCGCTTCACGGACCACCTTGCCTGCCTCCGCCTGCGCATCAGCCAATATTTTGGCAGCCTGTTTTTCGGCGTCTGAGCGGGCTTCCGCCGCAATACGGGCGTCTTCCAATCCCTGGGCGATTTTCTTTTTACGATTCTCCATCATATCCAGCATGGGCTGATACACCCAGGCGTTCAACGTGAGAAACACGATAATGAACGCAATGATCTGGACAATGAGCAAACCGAGATTAATACCAAGAGCTTCCATATTTCAATGCTCCTTTAAATTACACAACTTTGAAGAGCATCAGGAACGCGATCACCAGACAGTAGATCGCGATGGCTTCGGAGAACGCAATGCCAAGGATCATGTTGGTCAACAGGTTACCGTATGTATCGGGATTGCGGGCCATGCCCGTCAAAGCTCCCTGCACACTCAAACCGATACCAACACCAGCTCCCGCCGCGCCGATCATCGCCAAGCCTGCGCCGACATAGCGCATCGCATCTAAAATATTTCCTTCCATAGTACAAGCCTCCTTAGGGTTTTTCTGTTAATTTAAATTTCGTGAGCAGTTACGGCATGCTCTTCGGCGTGTTCTTCCCCGTGACCCTGTGTGGCTTGCGCCATGAACACCATTGTCAACATACCGAACACAAACGCCTGAATGACACCAACGAACAACTCGAACATCATGACCATCGCTGGCAGAATGGATATCTTGCCAAGCAGGCCCGCAACGATGGCAACCAGCACAATCCCAGCAAACATATTACCGAATAGACGGAAGGCAAACGAGAGGATCTTGGAAATTTCAGAGATCAACTCCAGCAAGCCGACCAAAAAGTCCATGGCGCCAAAGAACGGAACCTTGAACATACGGCGGGTGTTGAAGAACTTGCTCAAATAACCAAATCCCTGCGCGCGGAATCCGACCACCTGGATCATCACCACAGAAATAATCGCAAGTGAGACCGTGAAGTTCAAATCCACGGAAATACCGCGGAAGAACGGCGCGAGAATTACACCGCCCTCTTCAAGTTTTCCAGGCAATAGCATATCCCATTTTTTTCCCAGAAATTCACCCAAAAATTGGGTAGCTTGTCCTTCACCGTGAGCAGGGTGCAACACGCCAATCGACTCAAAACCAGGAATCAGTTTGAGCAGGTTCGCAAACAACACGTAGACCATGATCGTCGCAAACCAGGGGAAGATCATGCGGGCGTATTTGGGTCCTGCGGAACCTTCTGTCAGGTTATAGAGCATCTCAAGGATGGCTTCCG
>JACPVB010000042.1 GCA_016191985.1 Chloroflexota bacterium
ACCATCGCCTTCCACGAGTGAAACCAGGCAGATGGAAATTGATGTAACCCACGGGAATAAAATCAAATAGTTATATCGACCACGGAGGGCCTGGGCGAGGGTGAAGATTGCCACCGCATTCGTAACCACCGAAGCGACCATAACAATGGGGTCGCTGTATGCAAAAATTGCCAGGGCAGTGCTAAGAAAGCCAAGCGACATCGTGATGATCGCTTCCGCACGCTGGCCGAACTCCTCACCGGGACGGTCTTTAAACAAATAATCGCGGAGGTTGAAGGTATTCATCGCTTTTATCTCTCGACGGGACGATTCGCGCTTCTTTGCGGACCCTCAGCCTGTTTCTGTCCATCGGGCTGATCCACCAACTGGAAGGTGACTGACGCATTGCCGAGAGCCTGTCCAAGTTCCTGAACCGTCTCACGAAGGATGGCGTCCATGTGCGAAACACTGCTGATGCGCGCGGAAATATCGGAAACCAGTGATTCCCGTGCCGCACGCTGTTGTGACTCTCTATAAAGACGGGCGCTTTCCAACGCGCCGCTCAATTGGTCCGACAGGGCGATGGCAAGGTTGGTTTCATCCTGAGTCCATGCCTCTGAAATTTCGGATTTTTTCAAACGAATGGCACCGATGGCCTGCCCACGGATTTTTATGGGCACGCTGATGGTCAGCCCATCTGCACCGAGGATCAAATCGCCGGTTTCAAATGCCTTGGCGAGGCTCGGTTCAACCGCCTCTCCGTGCGTTTCAACAGTGGCCGGTTGTGTGGCGATGTAGCCAATGCGCGGTTGGTTATGCAGAATTTTGCTCCATGCTTCGCGGCTTACTTCTCCATATACAATTCGGGCAGATTCCAGCGCCTTCTCCGTTTCTTCAAACAGCTTTGCATTTTGTATCGCTACGGCGATCTGTTCCGCAAGAATTTGCAATGTAAAAACATCGTCTTCGCTGAAGGCCTGAGGCTCTGTGCTTTGCACGTCTAAAGCGCCAAGCGTTTGTCCGCTTGCCACCAGGGGCAGCGCGATTTCAGAGCGGGTTTTCGGAAGGTCGGGGTTGTCAAAGAAAACGGCATCCTGACCAACGTCCAGTGCGATGCGTGCTTTTGCATTTTCGGTCACATACCCGACGATGCTGGTCTCCCCGACTTTAAGTTGATGATTTTTTTCAAGCAGCCGCTGCCCGCCATCGCTGTTGGAGGCAGCCAGCACGGCATATTCTTTTCTCTCGTCGAGTAGGAAGATGCCGACATGATAATAGCCGAAATTGTCATGTATCAGGAGCGTGGCTTGCTGAAGTAATTCAGAAATATTGCGATACGAGGTCGTGATTTTCCCTACATCAGAAATCGCCTTCAACAAGCTGTTGCGGCGCTCCATTTCCAATGCCTGTACATCCACCCGCTTTTCAAGTGTGGTAATGGTGGTCCGCAGGTTGCTGCCCAATGTCTTGAGATTATTCGCGAGAGACCCCAGTAAACCGGGCAGGGATTTTTCGTTCAGCTCCGCGTTCAAGTTCCAGTTGCTGAGTTCCCGGACATAGCTTTCTATTTTTGAGATCGGGATAATAATTAAAACAATGACCACTGCAACTGCGCCCAGGACAGCTAGAATCAGAGCAACCGACAACTGGATCATAAGGTTGCTGGCTGTGATCAGGTCGTGCACCTCCTGGCGCACAAAAAAGAACACTACTCCAATGGGGAGGAGCGCTAAAGCGAAAAAACTGAGGAGCAACCACCGGGTAAAGCGGTTTCTAAATAGATTCAAGACTTGCTTTCTCCATCAATATTCCTGGTCATAAAAGTTTATTTCAAGCGCAGGGCGCCGGTATGCTTTCGCGTGGGCGCAGCGGATTCACGTTGCGGGGAGCCTACGCTGATTTCCGCTTCTTTCAAATCAAAAACGCGGCGCAGCTCGGTGGCGGCTGTGCGAACAACAGACTCAATATCCAATGTTTCACGAACGCGGGTTGAAATATTGGCGATCATTTGATCTCGCATGGCGCTTTTTTGAGCCTCGTCCACGAGGCGGCTGTTTTCGAGCGCCAGGGCAATCTGGTCTGCAATCTTTTCCACGAGGACGCGCTCGCGGTCCGACCATTCAGTGGCGACACCTTTTCTCTTTAGCTTTATTCCGCCGATTTTTTGTCCATGCAGTATGAGCGGTACTTGCAAACTGTCGTCGCTGTCTTTTCTGTTCGTTGAAAAGATGGGGCGCACACCGGCGGGAGTGTACTGGTAGGCTGGTTTTTGGCGGCTGGTTAATTTTTTCCAGGTCCGTTGTGTTTGGATGCTGGTATTGATCTCCAGTTGGCCGACCAGGCTCCTGGTCTCATTAATGAGGCGGACGTTGTCAAAAGATATTGCAACCAGGTCCGCGAGCGTTTGCAGGATTTCCGCATCCTGCGTGTTGAAGGCCTGGGGTTGGTCTGAATGCAAATCCAGCATTCCAAGTACATTTCCGCGGACGGTTAGTGGCAATATCATGCGCGAGCGGGTGAGCGGAAAATTTACGTCCCTCATGAAATTGACATTATCAATATCGGAGGAAATGATGTGACGGTTTTGCGCCACCACCAGGGTAATTGGGCTTCTTCTGTCCGGTTCCATGCGAAAACCCTGTCCAATTAATTGTTTTCCAGTTACTGATGAAGCCGCCTGAAGGAAGGCTGTTTTTTTCTTCTCGTCCAAAATATAAAGCCCAACGTGATAATATCCGAACTTTTCTGAAATGAGCTGTGTGACCGTCTCCAATAGTTCGGATATGTTCTGGATCTCTGCTACAACACGGGCGACGTTTGTGGAGGTGCGTAGTTGAGATGTTTGTGTTTCAAGTTCGTCGGTGCGTTCGCGAACTTTTTTCTCCAACTGTGCGCGTTCCGCAGCAAGCGCATCGAATGCGCCTTGCATATCCTGAATCACGCGGGCGAATGCATCTTTTACCTGCCTGAGGGCCGCAACAAGCAAAGCCCCGATAATCGAGAAATCAATGCAATATACAAACCAGTCCGAGGATGTCGTGACAGGAACGTTTACGCCCGAAAATTGATATATCTCCACCTGCTGCAAGAAGGCGACTCCAATGACAAATACGATGCTGATACCTAATGCAAACAAGTCGGTCTGCTGGTCGAGCAGGAGAGATGATAAGACTATGCCAGCCAGAAGGAAAAGCGACCCATCCGCCCAAGGGCCCCACGCCAGGATTGCATTGGTGCCGACGACAAAAGCCATTGTCAACAACCCATAGGCTCGAATGGAATAGGGCGTTGAAAGTACTGTTATGGCTATCAGGACCAGGTACATTCCAATAAAAAGGAAACGGTCTCTGACCGAGGCGGTTGGAAATGAAAGAACGATCATGGGAATGGCAAGAACGCATATTATTCGTAAAATTGCCAAAATAAATCGTTCACGCCAGTCCTTGTAATTGAAATTGGCTGCATAGAAAGGCGATTTATTGAAAGGGTTGCTGCTATTCACTATCGCCTCCATCCATCGAGATTTCAATCTCTACTTCTGACGCTTCGAGAGAACGCCCCAATTCGCGGACGGCTGTTTGAAGAATCCCCTCCATATTTGCGGATGCCCAAACTTTGGATATGACTTCATTTGCCAGTTTTTCCCGGGCGGCAATGGACTGGCTTTCCTCCACCAGCCGGGCATTTTCCAGCGCCAGGGCGGCTTGTGTTGCAATCGCTTCAACCAGATTTTTCTGTTCCGCGGTCCATTCGACCGTGTTTGCCAGATGGAGCTGCCCAATGATTTGCTCTCTTAAGGTAAGTGGTATATCGATCTCGTTGCCGTTGGATATATCGTTATCTCCAAGCGCGTATACGAGGTCCTTTTCCTCTGTAAGAGACTGCCACGCTCCCTGCAAATACTGCCTTTGCGTTGCCTGCATTTCCGAAAGACTTTGCTGCGCCTCTCGAAATAAACGGGAATTCTCAAGCGCAATCGCGATTTCGTTTGCCATGTTTTGGAAGGTGTTTATGTCCGCCGGCTGGAAGGCGTTTTCCTTGGTGGAATGTATTTCCAGGGCGCCAAGCACAGATTCACCGACAATCAGCGGAAGTGCAATTTGCGAGCGGGTATATGGAAGCAAAGGGTTATCGACCCGCATTTGCTCGGACCCACCATCCAGTGAGATCTGTCCTTCTTTTGCGCGGATGGCAACCGCAACCGGGTTTTTTCCATTAATATCCAGCCGGTATTTGTTCTCGCGCAGCACCCGGCCGGCTTCACCGGTGGCTTCCTTAAGCTCCGCCCATTGGCCGCTGAGGTCAACCAGGAAAAATGCTATGTAATAAAATTTGAATTCATTCTCAATTATGTTTGCGGCACGCGGCAGCAACTCATCTGGATTCAGAATGCCCGCAACGTGCCGTCCAATTTCGTTGATTTGACGAAGCTGCTGCGTGCGTTCCGCCACCTTGATTTCCAAATTCCTGCGTTCTTCCGTCAATGTATTCAATGTGGAATCGATTTGCCTTTGGGCTTCAATGAATTCTTTTTCCAGCCTTTGAAAGCCTAGGATGACCACCACCCCAAACATGACGATCACGCCAGTGGCACTGAACCAATCTTCCAGTTTGGCAGGTGAGGCAAATGGGTTAAGTGGGGTTAATTGTCCGCTCAGAAACAAAAAGGCGAACAACGCAAATGTGAGGATGTTGGCGGCAGTCACCACGATGCCAGCGCGGGGGGAGAGCAGTATTGTAGAAAATACGATCAACGCAAAGAAGAAAATAAGGCTATCGCCCAAAACCCCGTGCGTGAGCAATTCGCCCAGCCCCAGTACGTACACCGCAAACAGAAAAACGCTCATCCGTACGGTGTAGGAAAAGCGGATGACCGTGACAAGCCCTGTTATGATATATGCGGTGATGAAGATGGCATCGACGATTAAACTGGTGGACGCACCGACGGCGGGTACAAGCACAATTGCGCCAAAGACCAAGACCCCAATCAACAGGGGCAGCGCGAACCGTTCCCGCCAGTTTTTATAAAGTAAGCGGGTGGTCTCCTCCGGATTTATGGGTCTCTTGTTTGAAGAAATACGTTCCATTAAGACTCTTCGGGATTATTGGACGGCTTAATATTGATCCTGGCGAAGCGGGAGCCGGTAATTCTGGCTACCTCGCTGGCGGTGGTCATCAGGATGGATTGCATATCAGTAGACCTGCGTATCTTGCCTGCCACTTCATTGATCAATCTTTCACGCTCTGCCTGGATGCGGATTTGCTCCAAAAGCCGGGCATTGGCAATGATCGCGGCCAGGCTGCCTCCAAGTGTACCAAGCATTTCCTCATCGTTTTCGGTGTAGGCGTCCACCTGTTCGCTTTCAACATTTAAAACACCAAGAAGCTCATTGCGATATATCAATGGGACTGCCAGTTCGGAGCGCGTGTTCGAACTGGCCTGTATATAACGTGGATCTTCGCTCACGTCTCTGACTCTTAACGGACGCCTGTGTTCCGCTACCCAGCCAGTGATGCCACTTCCGAATTCTATCTGCATCCTTGAAACATCATCAGAATAGCCCATGGAGGCCTTTACTTCAAGCGCCCTTTTTTCGCGGTCAGCCAGAAGGATTGCCACACGGTCACCACCAAGGGTTACCTGCAGGCCATTTACAGCGCTTTCCAGCGCCTCTTCAAGGGTGGTGCCAGATGCGGCAGTGGTTGTGATATGGTGCAGGAGCCGGTGTTGTGAAAGATGCTCCTGTGTTTCCGCAAAAAGCTCGGTGTTAACAACTGCAACAGCCAGTTGGTCTGCCAGGATTTGCAAACTGCGCAGATTATCTTCGGAGAAGGCATAAGGTTTGGTGCTCTGAACATCGAGCACGCCCAGTATGCGTTCGCCGACCTTGAGCGGAATGGCCGCCTCGGCGCGGGTATCGGGCAAGAGGATGTTCGCATAATACGTCGCATCCTTCGATGTGTCGTTTACTACAAGCTGTTCGCCGCGCCCGCTGACAAAGCCGACGATGGATTTTGACCCCACGCCGATTTTATAACCGGCTCTTTTCATTTGTGCACCCGCGTCTCCCGTCGCCTCGCGAATCATTGCGAACTCACCGGGCAGGTCATGAAGAAAAATGGCGGCGTGATAAAAATTGAATCGTTCCCTAATAAAATTCACAGCCTTGATTAATAGCTCGTCAAGGTTTAATGAGCCGCTGATATCACGGGCGATTTCGGCGGCAGTTTCAATTTGAAGCGCCTTGCGCTGACTTTCACCCAACAAACGGACATTGTTAATCACGCCTGCAACCTGGCCGGCCAGTGTTGTAAAGAATTTTAGATCGTTTTCGTCAAATGCATGCTCATTCTCCAGGTCCTGAATGATCAATGCGCCAATCGGGTTGTTTTGCACAAGCATGGGGGCGCCCATCCATGAGCGGGCGGGTTTCCCGGCGACCTTTGCCCCCAGTTCTGCAGCCCTTTTTTCGGTATTCTCCACCAGCATCAAAGGCTGGCGGGTGCGAATTAGTATGGACGTTAATCCTTCGCCAAGTGGGAAGGAGTCGATGGAGATAACCTGTTTGTTTTCGTAGCTAAATGGAATATTGATCGTATTATTTTTTTCGTCATAGAGGGCGACGATTAAGTTGTAGTCGCCGATGATTTGCTGGATCTTCGACAACAGCGCACGATAGAAACTTTGCAGGTCCGCCGCGGAAGAAATCAACTCATTAACCGAAGCAAGCGACTCCATCTCTTTAAGATGCCTTTCCGTCTGTTGGATGGCATCTGCTTTTTCAAGCGTGATCGACACAAGATCAACCAGGTTGGCGTACAGTTGAATGGATGTGTTTGTGAGAATACGATTCCGCGCCCCGATCAGGGCAATTGCGGTCAAAGCGCCCTGTCTTTTTATTGGCAAAAATGCGGCGCTGTTTAATTCAAGCTGCCTGATAATATCTCGAAATACTTTCGGGAGGAATGTGTCCGTGGCAACGGCTATGGCTGTGCCGTTAAGCAGGTAATTGTCGATTTCGTGGAAGTCCACTTCGTATTGACTTTTGATTCCTGTCAGCGACGCCAGATTCCTTGTAGAGTCGGCGGACGAAATAAGGCGAAGATTTTTTTGGTCGATGCCAAACAAGGCCGCTGGATACGGTACACCCGTGATAATTTGACTGCTTATATTTAATACTTCCGCTTCGGTATTAGCTTCTGCGATCAGGCGGCTTGAACGATAAAGCCGTTCCAGTTCTTCAAAATTTACATGGCTGGTTTCGATCAGTCCGGCGGTTTGAATGGCCGCCGCAATTTGGCTGGCCAGTGTTTGCAGCATAATGACAGTATCTTTGCTGAAGGCGCCGGGTTGCGTGCTCTGGACATCCAGAACACCCAATACAAGATTTCCCAGCGAGACAGGCACACTGGCTTCCGAGCGAGTCTCTGGGAGTAGCTCATTTTTAAGATGAAGCGGGTCTTCAGAAACATCGGACGCAATCCGTGTTCGGTTATTTGCGCTCACCCAGCCAATAATGGAGGCGGAACCAACTTCCAGCCTGTAGTTTTTTTCCATCAACCCCTTGGTTGCGGACCCAAACCCGGATTTGAAATCGACAAACTTCCCGCTTCTATCCACCATGTAAATGCTCGCCTGATGGTAGCCAAATTGTTGCACGAGAAGTTCGGCGGTTTTCTTTAACATCTCATCCAGGTTTGTGATGGTTGTAATACTTTGCGCCACCTCGGCAGCCGTTTGGATTTGACGCGTTCGTTCTTCCACTTTTTGTTCGAGCGAGTGGTAAACACCCCCAATCTCATCCGCCATATTATTGAAGGAACTTGCCAGCGCACCGATCTCATCGTCGCTGCGCACCTCCGCCCGCTGACTCCAATCTCCCTCGGCAAACTTTCTAGTGATTTCCGATAAGGATTGCAAAGGTCGTATGACGCGTACGACGCCAAAGGTTATTGCCAAACCAATACCTGCCAGGGTCGCCAGGGCTAGCAGAATCGTGAAGGGAGCCAGGCTGGCGATCTGACCGTAGATTTTATTGTTATTGATTTCCAGGACAATCCCGCTTTGCATTCTGGGAAACCACACCAATTGCGCAAGAGAAGCCTCTCCGTCTGGTGATATGGCGTCCATGGCCATGGGCTTTTCTTCGCCAGTTTCGATGAGAGTGGTCAGGCTTGTAATCAGCTCTTCCTGCGATGCTGTGGATGTGACCAGGGTGATCTCCCCGGTCTGCGGGTCGCTTGCAATAAATTGCTTATCTGATAATATGAAATAAGTGCTTGCAAATGGGGTCAGCCCATTCAATGGCTGGATAAGCTGTTGAAAGTTTTCCCTTTCAGTGATTCCCACCAGAGTCCCAAGTGTGGACCCGCGTGCAGTTTGATAATTTACCGCTGTAACAAGAACCAATTCATTATCATAAAGGGGGGCAACTCCATATAGCGCATGGGATTGAGGTGCTTCCATATCTTCAAATAAGGAATAATCAAGAATCGACCCTTGCAATGCGGCATCGCTCGCGATTTTGATGGTGCCATCGGTGTCAACCAGAAAAAACTGATCAAATATGGGCTTGTCCCCGCTGATATTGACTGCTTGAATTTTATTTACAAAATTCTGTCGGATTTCACGGAACTCGCTGCTTTGTGGGTTTGCATGCAGGGCAACTTCGATCAAGGTTGAAAAATCGCTCGAGGTTGCCTGTTTTTCAAGAAACTCCTCCTTGCTGCCTATTTCCTCGTCAATTACTTTAAGTTGGTTGCTTAGCAGGTTTTCAGATTGAATAATCGCCTGGTCCCGCAGCAAGGTTCGTGCGCGAAAATAAGCGGCCCCCGCCATCAAGACAAGGGGAATAAAGGTGAAAATAAGGAGCGTTCTTACAAGAGTCCCCGTCAGACTGCCCTTATATCTTTTTGGAGGTGGATCAGTTACGGGCGGCGCTGGATTCGTTGTCATCGATCAGATTAACTAAACTCCCAGACAGGTTCCCCGCTCAGGATGCGGCGGATTTGGTCTGGGAAGCGGTCCGGATCAAGTGGTTTTCCCAAAAAGCCATCAAAGCCGGAATCCTGGGCTTTCTTCATTTGCTCCAGGCTGGCTTCCGCCGTCACGGCAATGATCGGCACCGATTTAAAACGTTCCGACGCGCGGATTTTCTTTAGAGCGCCATAGCCATCTTCATAGGGAAGACGAATATCCATCAGGATCAAATCCAAACGGGGGAGTGTGTCGGCATATTCCAGCACTTCATAGCCTGAAGTCTTCCATTCACAGTGGACACCAAGATACCCGAGCATGCGCGCGATTAACACAAAATTCGAAACATTATCCTCAACCACCAGCACCGCAGCATCCTTTGGGATGGTAGGCTTTCGAATCGGCTGTGTATCGGATACAGCAGGGGGTTGGTTCTGGTCAGGCATTTGCGCTCCTTGTCATAAAACGTTCAATCTGCTGGGCAAGCGTGTCAATGTCGATGGGTTTTTGAATATAACCATCGCATCCCGCTTCAAGTGACTTCTCGCGATCCCCGCGCATTACATTTGCGGTGACCGCAATAATCGGGATGTTTGAAAATTTTTGAATTCCCTTAATTTTGGCGGTCAGTGTGTAACCATCCATGTCGGGCATATTAATATCCATCAATATCAGGTCCACCTTGCCGTCTTCGAGCCTTTGGATTGCCTGTCCCGCATTAATAGCGTCAACCATGGAATACCCCTCCGCAACCAAAACTCTGCGGATCAAATTCCTATTATCAGGGTTATCCTCCACGTACAGGACCGTGCCTTTGTTAAGTTCTGTCATGTTACAAGTTAACTCCGGCATGAATTTTACTTGTAAGACAAAGGCATACGCATAACAGCTACCTTACAAATAGTATAGCATAACAAAAAGTCGAGGCGGTAGGTTCCTCGACTTTAATGTGAGCGGGTGATGGGACTCGAACCCACGATATCGTGCTTGGGAAGCACGCGTTCTACCACTGAACTACACCCGCGTTATTCGCAGGCGGGATTATACGCCACGCTGAAAACGCATGTCAAGCCCGATTAAGAACCGCATCTTTCTTAACCTGTTTACTGCTTCCGTTTAAGCAATGTATTTGCCAGCTTGAGTATTGCTTCGCCGGCTTCGCCGCGTGGATCAGCCTGTTTTAAATATTCCAGCGCCTTTTCAGTCTCCACCTCCGACATTTTTTCGGCAAACTCTCGGCCACCCTCGTCTACCAGCAGGGCAGAGACTTTACCAACATCCTCCACGGTAATTGGCCCTCGTCTCCATCTTTCAGCAAATTTTCCGTTTTTTCCCAGGGCAAAAAGTACAGGCAGTGAGTTTTTCCCTTCCACAAGATCGCTCGCGGCAGATTTCCCAGTAACAGATTCGTCGCCCCAAATACCCAGGATATCATCCTGCACCTGAAAGGCAAGCCCCAAATGATAACCAAATAAACGATAGACTTCCTGTTTTTCGTCGTTCGCGTAGCCAAGAAGGGAACCAATGTGCGTGCAGGCCGAGAGTAGGGCAGAGGTCTTCCCACCGATCATTGGCCAATAATCTTCGATAGTAAGATCATTGCGTTCTTCATATGACATGTCAAGGAACTGCCCGCGTGTCAGATCCAGGCAGCAGTCATTCAGGATACTCGCCGCTTTGACCACAATATCCGCTGGGAAATGTTCGGCCAGCTCAAGGATGGCCTGGTTCGCCATGACAAACAGTGCATCGCCAACGTTGATGGCCATCGGCGCGCCCCACTTAGCCCAAACTGTTCGCCGCCCACGCCGCAGATTTGAGTTGTCTTGAATATCATCGTGTACCAGCGAGAAATTATGGATTAATTCGATTGCTCCTGCTGCTGATTTTGCGTGTAGCCAAATTAGATCGTCACTTTTTCCACTTATTATCTTATCACCACCAAAAGATGAAGCAACAGAAAGCAACGTTAACAAGGGACGAATCCTTTTCCCTACGGCGAGCGGGCCAGCGCCTTCTCCTGTCCAACCCATATGGTAGGTGAGCATTTCGTGAAATTGTTTTGTTCTTGGCTGGTCCAGCCTTGCAACCTGACGGTGTAATTCTTCTTCAATTACTGTGAGCATGGATTGAGTAATGGTTGTCATGTATCTAATAGCCCTTAATGGATAACTGGTATAAATCCCGTTTTAATTGAGCAGGGGATTGGTAATGAACGGTGATGAAACCCATGTTGCGAGCCGCCTGGATGTTCGGAAGCGAATCGTCAACGAACAGGCATTCATTGGCAGTGCGGTTGATTCGGTTCAGCGTAAGCTCAAAAATGGCAGGGTCTGGCTTAATGAGTTTGTGTGCGCCGGAAATAATCATCTCATCAAAGATCGCCAGATACTCATGTTGTCTTTTGACTACTTCAAACTTTTCCACGGAAAAATTACTAAGCAAATACAGGGGCCAGCCAGATTGTTTTAGATTTTTTGCAATCTCAATGTTTTCATGCAATGTTTCCGTCAGACTCTCCTCCCAATGAGTATCATATGCCTGGATGAGCGATGCGTATTGGGGGAATTGTTTTGAAAGCTCCTCAACACCGTCTTTGAACGGACGGCCTGCGTCCTGGCGGGCATTCCATTCAGCGAAGTGAATTTCCTCGAGAAAAGAGTCAACAGCTTGAAGGTCGGGGAAGAAGCGTTTGTAGAGATTGCGGGCATCCCAATTGACGAAGACATTTCCAAAGTCGAAGATGATGGCGGTGATAGGGGAATCCATGGGCTATATTTTATCGCAACATGGACGATGTCCGCAGGACCGTGCCTACAGGACTGTGTCCGAAGCGGTATAATCGCGCTTCTGTAAATATTTTGAATTTGGAGAATTCCCCTTGAGCCGTGTGATTAACCCCGATTCTGTAGGAAAAGAAAGAACCCGTTTGACCAAATCGATCGTGCTGTGCATCCGAGAGCTGGCAAAGCAATCCAATGTGACGGCGGAGACCAAGGACCAAGCCGCATTCATTGCGCTGGCTTTGCAGACCATTGCGGATGGAATTGACGTTTCTGTGGCAGCGTGGGAGAAGCGTGATTATTGGGTAAAGGCTGACAAATTTCGCATGGAGTGGATGTGGGCGGGGCAGGTCGCCGTGAAAATGAAGCAGGCCGTCCTTTCCGATGATTGGGCGACGATTGCGATGCTGATGCCCCAGATTGCACAGAAGTTCAGCAAGACCGTAGTTTCAGATAATCACAGACTGGGCAAGCCCTGGTCGAGCGCTTACAAATTGCTAGCGCTGCATCAAAAGTTGTAAAACAAATTACGCGCTATTCTCGTGGTGTCAAATTTGCCACTCGCAAGATAAATCTCGCGGTACTGTGCAAAGCAAAACTCGGAAGTCTCAAAGACTTCCGAGTTTTAGGATTAAACCTTCCTACAGATTTTTCAAATGTAGTTTTGTGTTCTTGAGCAATTCAATCATCAGATCGCGGATGTGCGGGTTGAGATAGTGATGCTCAAGGGTGGAAAGCGGCAGGAAGCGCGCGCCAGCCACCACGTGGATGCAGTTTGCGGCCCCGCATAAGCAAATGAACGGCGCCTGCATTTCCCATTCGGTGGAGGGATAGAAGAAGAAAAGCTCTTCGCCTTTTTCAATATCGCGGCGAGCGATCATCAGCATTTTTTCTGTGTCGAGGATCACGTTGGGGTCGCAGGAATGATTCAACGCGGCGAGTTTGCCGACGTGCGTATGCCTGTCACGCGCGATCTGCACGGTGTAGCGATTGGGCTTGTCCATGATGTTCTCGCTCGGCATGGCGCAAATCACGTCACCTTTTTTGTAGGGTTGTTTTGTTGTCAATGTTCTAAATTTATTTTCTGTTTTTATTGTTAGTGTTTCCATGGTTGTCGTGGTCATACTTATTTCTCCTTTTGCAAAAATAAAATTCAATTTATTGTTTTTAGTATAGTACTAATAAATTTAATTGCAAGGGATTAATGGGTGATGTTGAAATATTTTAAGGTTATACTGATGTTAAATTCATGTTGCTCTTGTAGTAATTAAAGAAAAGACCATCATCGGCATTTTAATTGATGATGGTCTTTTCTTTTTTTGTACTCTTACAAATCAATCGAGCAATAAAGTGTTGGGAGGTCATTCGCAACGTGAACGTCCCTGGCACCGCCCGCCAGGGCAGGTGTGCGGTACTAAAACATATTCAATTGTGTTGCGGCTTTGCGTCCATCCAGTAAAACATAAGGCGCGGCACGTTCGGCGATAATGCCAAGTTTCTTAAGCGAAGAGAGATCGCGAATCTTTTTATTTCTTCTTGCATACAAAATGGCTTCCGCGCCTTTGATGCCGATACCTGGAATCTTAATCAGGTCCCGTTTTTCGGCTTTATTTAATTCAAGGGGTTGATGGAGTAAATTCATCTCCGCCCAGGCTTGTTTTGGGTCTGTGTGCAGGGGGAGGTTGCTGTCATTTGTAAATGGCAGGTCTTCGATGTCAAAGCCGTAATCTCGCAGTAAAAATGAGGCTTGATATAAACGATGTTCGCGCATGGGGTCTACAGCGGGTTTGTTTTCAAGCGGTGTATCACGGATGGGATGGAATGCGGAAAAATAGGCTCGTTTGAGTCTTACATTTTTATTCAACCAATGGGTGATGCTGAGCAATTCCAAATCACTTTCATCCGAGCCGCCGGCTACAAACTGAGTCACTGTGGATGGATAGCGTCCGTTCCAAAATTTATAGGCGGGCACCGTCCTGCGGATTTCCTCGACCCATTTGAGCGAGCGCAGCAACTCTTCAAAAAATATTTTGTGCGGCGCAAGTTTTGCAAGCCGTTCGGTGCTGGGCGCTTCCAGGTTGACCGAGACTCGATCTGCCAGTTGCATGGCGCGATAGACCTGATCCTTCTCCGCGCCGGGCATGATCTTTAGATGAAGATAGCCACGGAATTGATATTTCTTTCGCAGAAGCTCTGCGGTATCGAGAAGTTTATCCTGCGTGCGGACTCCGCCTCCTGCCAGCCCGGAGCTGAGGAATACACCCTCGGCCATTCCTCCCCGATTCATTTTACTAAACAGGCCCGCGAATTCATCCGGCTTGAAGGTGGCGCGGCGGAAGTCTCTGCCGGCGCGGAAGGGACAGTAGAAGCAGTCCCGTTCGCAGGCGGAGGAGAGCAGGGTCTTCAGCAGGACGATCTTCTGTCCGTTGGGGAGTTGGGCGGGATGGGTAAAGGCGTGGCTATTCTCTTTTGGGGAGAAGCAGGCCGGGGCGGGGGAAGTGAGGCGTGGCTCTCCATCCGCCTCAAAGGACATTTGCGAGGATAACTCTTTGAGGGTCTCAAGTGAGTCCATGCACTCATTATAGAATATATGTTCTAATTATTCAAGTAGGAAAAAGGGGCTAGGCGATTTTGACAAAGCGGTTCTTCTTTTTATCGTGGATGGCCTGTTCATACACTGCAAGCAGCTTTTCGGTCATGGGATCAATGTGAAAGGTCTGGGCTTTTTTATAAGCCGCCTCTCCAAATTGACGCATCTTCTCCGGGTGGGTGAGGAGTTTCCCGATCGCGGATGCAAGCGCTTCGGGGGAATTCTTCACCAAATACCCCTGTCGCCCATGTTGGACGAGGTCTTGTGCTCCGTTTGCACTTACTGCAACAATCGGCAGTCTGGCTGCCATGGCTTCAAGAGTGACCAGACCTTGCGTTTCGGTGATGGATGCAAAACCGAAGAGGTCTGCCGCTTCGAGATAGGTTGGGATTTCTGAAAAGTGGAGTTGACCGGTGAATGTAACCTGCCGTTTTATGCCCAGTTCTTTTGCCAGGTCTTCGAGGGTTTTTCTATCGGGTCCATCGCCGATCAGAACGAAGCGAAATTGTGGATGGTTTTTCAAAACAAGGGAGACTGCCCGGAATAGAACAGGCCAGTTCTTTTCAGGCGCGAGCCGCCCGACCGACATCATGACGATATCTTGCGACCAACGTTTTTTAATGCGGAGTTTTTCGCGGTTGGTCTGGTTGAACAACTCCAGGTTGATGCCTGTGGGAATTACTGTGAAATGATTTTTTAATCCGTAGTCACGGGTTAAGGTTTCGCGCATGCTTTCCGATGGAATGATGATGTGCTGACAGCGGCGCATAAAATCACGCAACCAGCGATCCACCGCGTCTTTTAGAAAATTCTGTACGGTCTCCTGTGAGAACGGAAAGTAATGTGTGTATTCACGGTATTGTGTATGGAAGGTAAAAACCAGGGGCAGGTTAAGTTCCTGCGCTTTCGCCGCGGCGGTTTGCCCAAGTAAAACTGGGTGATGCGTGTGGATGACATCCAGTTTTACTTTTGGGAGGAGGTTGTCAATAAAAGGTGAGATCGGGATCGCGGCTGGAATGTCGACACCGATTGGTAAATTCAGGCTTGGATAGCGAAAGATGAACGGCTCTGTATCGTGATAATCCGCTTCCTGGGCAAAGACAAAAACGTTGTGCCCTTTGCGGGTAAGTCCTTCACGAAAGGTGTGGATGGATCGGACAACACCATTGACAAATGGCAGATACAAATTAGTAAAGTGTGCTATGTGCATATTATCCAGCCGTCCCAGCGGCGTGACCATCATTGCTGACCAACGAAACGATATCAGTTTTTGAATGGATGTATTGTTCGAGAACGTGATAGGCATATACGATCATGCCGGCGTTCCAGGTGAGCGGCGATTCGGAGGTGTACCAGAAATTCGAGAGTGGTTTTCCATTGGGCGCATATACCTCGTGGATTTGTTGATCCTGCACAATGATGCTTGCCATGCGTGAGAGGATTTCGCGGCTTTCATCCAATCGGCCTGCGCGGGCGAGTGCGATCACGTGCCAGGCTCCGATCCACAGCCAGGCCGCATCAGTATGATAATTTGCCACCCCGGCCAGACGGTTTTCGAGCGCAACAAGGTGCATTGGATACGGTGGGAAAGCGACTTTGGTCGGCACTGGGCTGGACATATCCGCTTTGTGCAGAGCATCCAAAATGGAATTTTCCTGGTCTGCGGAGGATAACCCCCATGCAATCGCCAGTAAATTTCCACTGCTGGTTAAATGGTTTAGCTTATCGCTGGCAGCGAAATAGCCCAGGGATGGACGCCATAATTTTTTCTGGATGGCGCCTACCACTTGCACTGCCTTTTGCGTATAAAGCGCGGCTGAGTCTGTAAACCCGAGGCGGGTTGAAGCTTCAGCCATCTCCTGCAGGGCCTGCCAATAAAGGACATTTGTGTAGAGCACACGTCCGCGCCGGTCGATGCTGTCGGCCCAATCAGCGAATGGACCCTGAATGAGCATCTCACCGTTTGGGTCTTTTGCTGAACTCTCGATCCAGGCGAGGGCTTTGACGAGCGCATTCCAGTGGATGCGGATAAATTCCAAATCATCTGCCTCACGGCTGTAGTTGACCGCCGCAATCACCAGCAGGGCTTGTCCGTCAAGGGAGGGATGCCCATGTGCGGATAAATATTTTGGGCGCAGGGGAATTTCGGTGGGTTGCTCTCTTTCAAAGAGGGAGTGCATAAAGCGGGTCACTGGGCCGATGGAATGCAATTTGACCGGCAATTGCCCCGCCTCGGTTTGGTGATCGAGGAAGGCTTCCAAAGTATCTTTGACCACCTTGAATTCCTTTAATGCCAGCAGCCCAAAGGCGGCAAAGCCGAAATCACGCGCCCAGCTTTCACGGAAGTTGCGGTAGCCGGCGTGTAATATTTGCCTGGTCTTGTTATTTCGCAGGCGCCGTCGTTCGATTGCCGAACGCAGGTTTTCAGTGGCAATAAACAAGGCGCGTGCCTCGACCGTGTCAAAGTCATCGGCATTGGACAATACAATCCGTGACGTTAAGCGCGGTTGCTTGAAGATCGCATGGATGTATTGATACGTGATCAGGGATGCAATTCCAGCAGTTGCTCCAGCGATCATACCTATAAGGAAGCTGGATAGATCAACACTTTTTTGAGAACGCATACCTATATTATAGCCATGGAGATTGGAAGTATATTAAGAGCAATGTCACTTGGGCGTGAGGTGTGGACTGGCTATACTGATTGAATAGTTCATAAAAGTTTTACCGCGAAGAGTGCTAAGAGAGTTTTTCTTTCCCGTCAGCTTTGCTACCGTACATCGCGCCAATTATGTCGTTGCGAGCCGCTGTTCGTGCTGAGCGTAGTCGAAGCATCGGCGGCGAAGCAATCTCATTTTCAACGGAAGTATCCCTCGAAACAGGAGGTTGCTCACCGCACTGGTGCGCGGCGCACACTTGCCCTGGCGGGCAGTGCCAGGGAGTGTCGTCGGAAAGGGCAAAACCCCTCCTCGCAACGACATTTGTACGGTAGAGTACGGTAGAGAAAAAAATTAGAGTCTGATCGATCAGGAGGTCGGCTATGTGTGAATTCTGCACGCAACATGGGGAGGGGGAGAAGTGGTATTTGACCATGGAAAATTACTCGAAGGATTTATTGGACCAAAATCAACGCCGCAAATATGCCGCGGACTTTCTGAACGGATTCGACAAGCGCGTGCCCAAAAGCGTGAAGCAGTTGGACGGAATGCGCAAAACCCCGTTGATGAAGCTGGCCAAGCCTGTCTTGACCCACATGCAGAAACAGGATCATTACGGGCAGGTGGTGCCAATAGAGGATGTGGAAAAAATCTTCGAGATCGTCCAGGGTGCGGTAAGACTTCCCTGCGTGTGCCGGCGTGTGACCACGGGGAATATGAACGCACGCTATTGCTACGGCCTGACCATGGATAAGCAATTGATGGACTCGCTCGATGATTCATTCAGCCTCGAAACGCTGACAAAAAAGGAAGCGCTTGAATCCATTCGTAAACTGGATAAAGAAGGACTCGTCCATTCGGTGTGGACATTCAAAACCCCGTTCATCGGCGGCCTGTGCAACTGTGACCAGGACTGTATGGCCTATCGCATTACCCATGCCCGCAAGGATTATCCCGTCATGTTCCGCGCGGAATGGGTGGCGGAAGTTTCCCCCGATTCGTGCAACGGCTGCCGACTGTGTATGCGCCAGTGTCAGTATGGCGCGATCCGCTATTCATCCAATAATAAAAAAGTGACCATTGACCCGACGGCCTGCTATGGCTGCGGAGTCTGTAGGGCGAGCTGCAATAAGAAGGCCATCACCCTGGCTCCACGGGAAACTGTCCCTGCGGCGGCGGGAATGTATTGATCGTGGTTGAAAGGTTTGCTCTTCCCGACGAGGCAATCTCCTGTTATTATTTTCAGCGACAAATGGGTTGCAGGTTTCTTTGCCCATAGTGAAAACCAATCATTTTGTTCAAAGGCCGCTGTGCTGGTCTTTGGAAAGGAGCTAACCATGGCAAACAAGGAACAAAAGGGGAAGAACAAGGAAAAGAAGAAGAAAAAAAAGGAGAAGCCAAAGAAGTAAGTGGCTGACGTTGACAATTTTTTACCATCCCCCGCGTTTTGGGGGATGGGCTTTTGATGGGGGAGTGGAATGCGTGATTCGTAAAACGTAATGCGTAATTGACCCTTCGAACCTGCCCTTATTCGTGGACAGTTTTTCTCACCACCTCCGCCCACTCCCTCGGCAGGGACGAGAGATCAACGTTCCTATCGCCGAGCATGATTCTCTGCAACACCCCGCCCAACTCGCGCACCTCCGCAGGGACACTCGCATCCGCCGCCATCTTTTGCGCGGACTTGAAGTACTCCTCCGCTTCGGGACGCTTCTCCCTTGCAGATTGAATCGCCTCCGCGATGAACTGCTCGGCGGTCATGCCTTGTTCTTGTTGATCATCTACTTCCGCCAGCCATTCAGGAATCGGTTGCTCAATCTCTTCTTGCCACAAGGTGTCAAATTTTCCTGCGCCAATTTCCTTTCGAAATCCTATAAGCCAATTCATTACTGATTGCGCTTTTAGCTGAGCCTGTACAGACTGAAAGGCAATCATTGCTTCAACAAAGTATTTCAGCGCGAAGTGATATTGTCCATTTTTGAATAAAAAGACTCCTATATTGTTAAACGATGTCCCTTTATCCAACAAATCGCCTAACTGCTGACTTATTACAAGTGAATCTTGCGATAATTTTATTGCGCCATCCAAGTTGCCTTGGTTGTATAAGACAACCGCCATGTTATTCAGTGTACTAGCCTTGCTCTTCAAATCCCCTAGCTTTTGAGATATATCCAACGACTGTTGGTATATTCTCATTGCATCGGATAAATTGCCACGAGCCACATGGATTTGCGCCATATTGTTTAAATTAATGGCTTCGCCTTGCAGGTGTCCTAATTTTTCGTCTATTTCAAGAGATTGCTGATATAACGGCATTGCTTTATCTAACTCGCCACGACTGAGATAAATATCTGCAATTTGTTGAAGGGAAGCCGATTTCCCTTGGGCGTCATCAAATCTAATAGCAACATCAAGCGTGTATTTATGTATTGCTAATGCTTCATCAAAATTGCCCTTCTGGCTCTCTATTTGGGCAATCCACCTTAAAATACTAGCCATTGCTTTCAAGTCTTTCGACTCTTCAAATACTTTATAAGCCTGTCGATATAACTCCATGGCTTCATCTAAGTTACCGTGAATAAAATAGATTTTTGCCATATTGCCAAGTACAATCCCTTTACCTTGCAGATCGCCCAACTCTTCATTAATTTTCGCCGACTGGTGATATAGTTGCAATGCATCTTCTAAGTTGCCGCGTACTACATGGATTTCTGCCATTATATTTAAAGTGGCAGTCTTGCCCTTCATGTAGCCTAATTCTTCAAATATCGCAAGCGATTGCTGAGATATTTTCATTGC
>JACPVB010000051.1 GCA_016191985.1 Chloroflexota bacterium
ACCCGTCTGGTGCGACGCACCCCGTATATAACCTATGAACCTAGACGACCTCGACCTCTTTAAAAAATTAGACACAAAAAACATGCTTGCCCAAATTGACGGCCTGCCGAGTCAATTGCAGACCGCATGGGAATTGGGGCAGACTCAAACGCTGCCAGTTTTTGCGAACATCCAAAACATCGTCATCGCTGGGATGGGAGACTCCGCGCTCGCCGCTGAACTGACAGTTGCTTCTGTTTCCTCGATCATCCGCCTCCCCGTCACATTGCACCGAGGCTACGGCCTGCCCGCCTTTGCCAACGGACCTCAGACTCTCGTCATCTGCATCTCCCATTCAGGCAACACAGAAGAAATTCTGGATGCGTTTGAAACCGCGCAGAAAAATAAATGCAGTCTGTTGGTCATTTCCACCGGCGGCGAATTGACCAAACGCGCTTTTGAAAAAAATATCCCTGTTTGGAAATTTGAATACAAAGGCATGGACACCGCGGCCATCGCCTTCCCTTTTGCATTGCTGCTCGCATTATTCACCCGCCTCGGCTTCATCCCCGACCCCGCTGAAGATATAGCCGAAGCCATCGCCATGATGAAGCGCTCGCAACAGCACATCGTCGCAGACAGGATCGCCGCGAAGAATCCTGCCAAACGCTACGCCGGTCAACTGGTGGGACGTTGGGTCACGTTCGTCGCCACAGAAACCCTCGCCCCCGTTGCGCGCAGATGGAAGATGCAAATCAATCAAATGGCAAAAGCGGGCGCGAATTTTGAGGTCATCCCCGAAGCCACGCACAACACGCTGATCGCCACCCTCAACCCGAATCAGACTCTCAATGCCCACACCATGACGTTGTTCATGCGTTCGCCGGGCGACCATCCACGCAACCGCCTGCGCTCCGACTTGATGCGTCAGGCCTTCATGCTCGAAGCCCTGAACACAGACGTGATCGACGCGCGCGGTCAATCGGTCATCGCCCATTTGTGGACGTTGATCCTCTTCGGCGATTACATGGCCTACTACCTCGCCATGGCCTACGGCTCCGACCCATCAGAGGAAAATGCGTTCGTGAATTTCAAGAGTATGCTGGCGGCTCAAAAATAATGCTATACTTTGCTTGAGTAGAAAGGTTATCCACAATGGTCTTACAGGTAAATTATGACGATGCCCGCGCCCGTCTGCGTGACCTGATTGATGCCGCCCTACGTGGAGACAAGGTCATCATTGAAACTGGCGGCAGGCAAATGATCGAGCTGGTTCCCGTTCAGGTTCGCCGTCCACGCAAGTTTGGCAGCGCCAAAGGCAAGATTATTATCGCGCCGGATTTCAATAGTCCGCTGACAGATTTCAACGCGTATATGGCATGAAAGTCCTCCTTGATACCCAAGCGTTTCTCTGGTTCATAATAGGTGATGAGCAATTAAGTCAGCCTGCAAGAGCAGAGATCGAAAACGAAGAAAACGACCTTTATATCAGTTCAGCCAGCCTTTGGGAAATGGCAATCAAGGTCAGCCTTGGAAAACTGACCTTGACCGAGCCCCCTTGAAACGCTCATCACCGAGCAGCTTGAAACCAATGGAATTGGGGTTTTAGGCATTACCATCCCCCATGTGACTAAAGTGTCCAGCCTGCCTTTTCACCACCGTGATCCATTTGACCGTTTGATCATTTCACAGGGATTGGTGGAAAACATGCCCATCATTAGTGTTGATGATGTGTTTGACGACTACGGAGTGAAAAGGATTTGGTAGCCCTTACGCAAACTGTTCCAAATTAACCGTCACGAGCAGAAACGCCTCGTCCACGAATTTTTCGAGGATGGGGCGTTTTTTCGTATGGCTGTAGTGCAAAGCCAGGGCGCCAAGTTGCAAAGTTTTTCACTTTGCAACTTGGTGTCTTCGCGTCGAATACCCTGGAAACGGCCTTTGCCCCATGCAAAACGCTTAAAATTTTCAACCAGGTTGAAAACTGTTCACAATCCTGCATAAATACAATTCAAGATCACTCACTAGACCCCTCATGGCGTGGTAGTTATACTTCGCGCGCTTATCACAGACAAAGATAATCTGTTTTGTCTATTCAAAATCAATTTCAAGGAGTATTGTTCGATGCAAGTCATTAGAAAACTATTCATCCTGCTTATCGCCGTGTTGGTGCTGTCAGCTTGTGGCGCTCCGTCGGTAACCGAACCAGCTTCACCCGTAGGGACCGAGGCGCCTGTCGTCACAGAAGAGGCGGCGGTTACAGAAGTCCCAGCCGCGGTGGTGGAAGGCGATCTCGTCATCTATTCGGGCCGTTCCGAACAACTCATCCAGCCTGTGTTGGATGCGTTCCAGGCGAAGTATCCGAATGTGAAAATTTTGCTCAAGTCCGGGCAGAACAGCGCGCTTGCCAATGCGTTGATCGAGGAACAGTCGAACCCGCAGTCCGATGTGTTCATCACCACCGAGATTTTCACGGTGCAGAGCATGTACCAGCAGGGCATTTTCCAATCGTATCGCCCTGCGGCGGCGGATGTGCTGCCTGCTGAATTCATCGGCCCTGAAAACAGTTGGGTTGGGATCACACGCCGCGCGCGCGTTATCATGTACAATACGGAACTCGTCAGCGCCGAGGAAGCGCCCAAATCCATTTTTGAATTGACCGACCCCAAATGGAAGGGACAGATCGCCGCGGCGGGTTCCACCAATGGCGGGATGCAGGCGCAGATCGCCGCGATGAGCCAGTTGCTCGGCGAAGTGGATACGCAGGAATGGCTGGTCGGTTTGATGGCAAATGAGGTGACGTTCTTCGGCGGCCACACGGACGTGCGCAAGGCCGTGGGCGCTGGCGAATTCAAGATCGGTTTGGTCAACCACTATTATTATTATCTGGAACTGGCGGAAGGCAGCCCGGTGGGCATCGTCTTCCCGGATCAGGGTGAGGGTGAGATCGGTTTGATTACCAATGCAACCGCCGCCGGCATCGTCAAAGGCGCAAAGAATACGCCTGCCGCGCAAGCCTTCATTGACTTTTTGCTCTCGACCGAAGGACAGAAATTGTTTGCGGAGTTGAACTATGAATATCCGCTCGTCCCCGGCGTGGCCTTGCACCCCGAAGTGCAGGCTTTGGATGGATACCGCCTTGCGGAAGTCAACGTGGCCGAGGCCGCGCTCAACATCGACGAGACTCTTAATTTGATCGAAACGATTGGGCTTCCGTAATAGAAAGCCCGCACGATACAGTAAACTTTTTCGTACACGGAACGCACGGATTCTCACTGATATATTTGACCTCTTGCACAAGTAATCCCTTGCTTAGCCACAGAGGTCACTGAGACTTTTGAGAAAAACTCAGTTCTCTCTGTGTTCTCTGCGGCGAGACGGCTTTCGCAAGAGGTCTATTTAAAAAAATCCGTGCTCGTCCGCGCAATCGTGTACAAGAAAAAGTTGTTATGCCATCCGTTTCTGGAACATGATGCAACGCTGGAAGAATTTCCCGCACATCCCAAAACACATTCACATCAGCCCCCGGCTTTTCCTGGCCGCGGGGCTGGTGGCTTTGTTTGTGGCAATTCCGCTTGTTTATATTTTTTTCCGCGCCTTCACCGGCGGCACCGAAGTGTGGATGCGCCTTTTGCAAACCCGCATTTGGAAACTGCTCGCCAACACAATATTGCTTACCATTGCCGTTACCAGTGGAGCCGCGCTGGTGGGCGTGAGCATGGCCTTCCTCACCGAGCGGACAAATTTACCCGGCCGCCAACTCTTCCGCTGGATGCTGGCTCTGCCGCTCGCGATCCCTGCCTACATTGGTGGCATTGTCCATCTCACACTGCTGCGTCCGCGCGGAGGGGTGATTCCGCAATTGCTTGAAAACTGGTTCGGCCAGCCGGTGCCCACGCCGAGTCCGCTGGGGTTTTGGGGAGCGGCATTTATCCTCACGTTATTTACTTATCCTTATGTTTATTTATTAAGTGCCGCGGCCTTCCGCTCCTTGAACGCATCCCTGGAGGAAGCCTCGCGCACCTTTGGGCGTAACAGTTGGCACACGCTTTGGGAAGTGACATTGCCCGCTTTACGTCCCGGCCTCATGGCGGGCGCATTGCTCGTCGCGTTGGATATTCTCGCGGAGTATGGCACAGTTGCATTGCTTCGTTACGAAACGTTCTCGTCCGCGATCTTCGTGCAACTCTCAGGGCGGTATGACCGTTCCGCCGCGTCCGTCTTAAGCGGAATCCTGATTACGATTGCCATCATCATTTTATGGGGCGAACTGCGCTTGCAGGGACAGGCGCGCTACACCCAATTGGACAGCCAGTGGCGGCCATCCGTTCCCCTGCCTTTAAATCGCTGGAAGATTCCAGCTTTACTGCTCGTCTTATTGGTTGCCTCGGCAAGTTTGCTTGTGCCTGTTTTTGTGTTGGGTTATTGGAGCATCACCGCCCTGCTGGACCCCGAAACCCTTTCCTCCATCATGCGTTCGGGTTCGCAAAATTTTGGAAATTATGTCTGGAATAGTTTATGGAGTTCCGCGCTGGCGGCGTTCGCGGCGGTTGTCCTTTCTTTACCGGTGGCCTTGTTATCCGTAAGATACCCCAGCAAATTATCCAAAGCCATCTCGCGTTTTTCACAGATCGGGTACGCCATCCCCGGCGTGGTGGTGGCGCTCAGTTTGGTTTTGCTCGTCAATCAATTTTTGCCTTTCCTTTATGCCACGCCGTTGATCGTGGTAATGGCCTACGTCCTGCGCCACATGCCGCAAGCCATCCGCGCGAGCGAATCGGCGCTTAACCAGCTTTCCCCGTCCATGGAAGAAGCCTCGCGCACGCTGGGGCGCACTTCTTTGCAAACTATCTTTCAAGTCATCTTGCCGCTTATTTTGCCCGGTCTCATGGCCGGGGCGGCGCTGGTATTTCTAACTTCATTAAAGGAATTGCCAGCCACATTGTTGCTCCGCCCGGCGGGTTTTGATACACTCGCAGTCCGCGTGTGGATTTGGGCCGAGGAAGGTTTTTACACCCAGGCCGCGCCCGCCGCTTTGCTGCTGGTGCTTGCCTCCGCCTGGCCGTTGTATTTTCTATTACGCCGGGAAAAGATTTTCAAATGAACGCACTCGAACTGCATCACGTTTCGAAAAAATTTCCATCCGCAAACACACCCGCTGTGAACGACATTTCGCTCACGCTGCGCACGGGTGAAATCCTCGCATTGGTCGGCCCCAGCGGATGCGGCAAGACGACCACCCTGCGACTCGTTGCCGGGCTGGAACGTCCCGACAGCGGCTCGCTTCACATTAAGGGACAGTTGGTTGCCGACGACCGGCATTTTACTCCGCCTGAAAAACGCGGTGTGGGCATGGTATTTCAAGACCATGCGTTATTTCCCCATCTCACTGTTTTTGAAAACGTCAAATTTGGGTTGAAAGGACAACCCTCTGCAAAAGCCCGTGAGACCGCCGCCAGCATGTTGAAGTTGGTGGGGCTGGAAAATTTTGGCGAACGTTACCCGCATCAACTCTCCGGCGGAGAGCGCCAGCGAGTGGCCTTGGCGCGCGCGTTGGCTCCGCACCCCGTGCTGGTGTTGATGGATGAACCGTTTAGCAGTCTCGATGCCGACCTGCGTCACGAAGTCCGTGAACAGGTGCGTGGCATTCTAAAGGCAATGAGCGCCACAGCGGTCTTCGTCACTCACGATCAGGAGGAAGCGCTCTTCATGGGTGACCGCCTCGCTGTTTTCAAAAACGGGCACCTGGAGCAGGTGGGCCTGCCCGAAGAAATCTTCCACGACTCAGCCACACGCTTTGTAGCCGAATTCATGGGTGACAGTGACTTCCTACCGGGCATTGTGCAAAATGATGGAATTCAGACCGAGCTTGGCCTGATCCCCCAAAAGTTAAACGTCCCCGCAAACACGTCTGTGGAAATCGCCCTCCGCGCCGACGACGTGGACTTTGACCAGAGCAATCATCCCAACGCGCTGGTGCTGGCGCGTTTTTTCCGTGGCGCATATTATCAATATCGCCTGCGCCTCGCTTCGGGGAAATTAATCCATGCCTTTAAGCCGCATACCAAAACCATCTCACCCGGCACATCGGTGCATGCCTTCATCAGCGCAGGTCATAAAGTGACGGTATTTCAAGATGGGGTTGCGGTGGAGGATGGAAACGCCGCGAGCCGCCCTAACTCGACTCGTTCCTGAAACGCTTGATGCGGGTTTGAATATCAGATACAACACTTTTGATCTCTGCAAAATCCTTCCCGTCCACGTAATTGGATAACCGCTTTAGCAGTGCAGATACATCCGGTTGGTAGTAGTGAAGCAATGTGGCAATGTCGTTTTCGTAGATGCCAACCCTGGCGAAATTTCCCTGCCGATACAAGGATGGCAGGGCATATAGTTTCAAGAGCAATAATCCTTCCACGGTTGCCAGCGGAATATCCCGGTCAAGGAATCGTTCCATCTTCGAATACTCGTCGTGAACTTTCTTGAAGAGGGGATTCTGGGTAAGCAAAATATCAATTTGCAATTCGTTGTAATTTGCCCGCACAAAATACATGTCCCGACTCAACACTTTGACTTCCGGCAATTTCTCCAGTGACGAAACTGCCATGAGCAAATCCAAATCCTGTGTGTTTCGTCCTTCCACATAATGAAGGATGGCGATTCCCCCGACGAGAACATAGTCAATCTTGCGCTCTTCCAAAACTGCGAAAAAATCCTGGACAGACTGGATTAAAGAATCAGAATTCATCATGTCACCAGACCAATTTCTGACGTTGAATACAACGGCATTGCGAATCACATTTCCGATTTGATCACTGCTCTGAATAGTCATTGCTCATTCCTTCCGCAAGTGTAGCATAAAGTTTCAACGTGCTCTATGCAAACTGTTCCAAATTAACCGCCACGAGCGGGAACGCTTCGTCCACGAATTTTTCGAGGGCGGGGCGTTTTTTCATGTGGCTGTAGTGGGAGGCCAGTCCGTAGATCGCCCAGGTGGCGACGGTGGCGGGGATCTCCGTCGAAATTTTCACCTTCGATTGGCTCAGCCAATAGGTTAACAACTGGAAGAGAATATTCTTGATCGTCCCCTCCACCAGTGATTCGAATTGCTGGTGCGGCTGGGCGCATCCGCGGTGTATGTTGGATAGAAAATCACACACGGCGAGGATCAGGTTCCGCAAATTGTCGGGGGTGTAATGGCAGGCATTCAATGTCCGCTTTTCAATCTCCTGCTTAAACATCTGACTGATTGCATAATCGAGCAGGGCATATTTATCTTGAAAATGCGCGTAAAACGTGGCGCGGTTGACCTGCGCCTTGTCTGTCACATCCTGCACGGAGATGCTCTCGAAATTTTTCTCAGCGAGGAGTGACTCAAAGGATGACAGGATCAGGCCTCGGGTCCGCCTGACGCGGGGGTCGAGTTTTTCTTCAACTTCTTTTGGGTTAGGCAACACTTTATCTCCTTTGTTGCTTAGTCAACAAATCCAAATCTTTGTTGGTTGACTTTCAATGGATGGGTTGGTAAATTAGGCAACATCTGTTGTTTATCCAACGGATGTATATTATCAAACAACTCAAGGAGAGTCAAGATGAATATCGCTTTATGGATCGTACAGGGATTGCTCGCCGCCATGTATTTGATGGCCGGGCAGATGAAGGCTTTTCAGCCCGCCAAGGTGCGCGAGAACCCGCAGATGACATGGGCAAAGAATCGTTCGGATGGATTTATCCGCTTCGTGGGGACCTCGGAACTGCTCGGCGCACTGGGGCTGATTCTGCCGCTGGTAACGGGCGTTCTTCCCTGGCTGACAGTTCTCGCAGCGGTCGGGTTGACGTTGATCCAACTGCTGGCAATTTTCACAGAACATTTACCGAAGAAGGAATTCAACATAATTCCTGTCAATGTCATATTGCTGGCGCTGGCCGTGTTTGTAATCGTCGGGCGCTGGACACTTTTTTCATAAATACTTTCAAAAGGAAAAATAAAATGAATGTAACAATTATTGGAGCAGGCAATATGGGACGCGGGATTGGAACTCGCGCAGTTGCTGGCGGACACTCCGTCACTTTTGTGGATGCGAATCCCGAGGTGGCTGAAAAGACTGCCGCGGATGTGAAGGCCGCCGCCAAGAATGGCGCAAAGGTTTCCACTGCCAGCCTCGGCGATGCGGTTCTTGGGGACGTGGTCGTGATGGCCGTTTGGTATGGCACAAACATCGAAATTGCAAAACAGCTCGGCACAAAATTGGCTGGCAAAGTCGTTGTGGATATTGCCAACCCATTGAACTCCACCTACGATGGTCTCGCCACCGCGCCTGATTCATCCTCGGCGGAAGACTTGGCAAAAGCCATTGCCAACGGCGCGAAAGTTGTGAAAGCCTTCAATACCACATACGCGGGCACATTGCTGGCTGGTGAAGTTGCCGGCCAAAAGCTGGATGTCTTCATCGCTGGCGATGACGCAGATGCAAAAGCCAAGGTCACGCAGATCGTCACCGATGGTGGAATGCGCGCCGTGGATGCAGGGCCGTTAAGCCGCGCCCGCCAGATCGAAGCCATGCAATTGCTTCATATCGTTACACAAGGCACGCTCGGCACGAACTGGGGCAGCGCGATCAAAATCATCAGCTAAGGAAATAAATAATGTCATCAAATCAAAAAAACACCCTGCTAGTCACAGGCGCATCCGGTCATCTGGGCCGCCGAGTCGTTGAGTTGTTGTTGGAAACTCACGAAGGAACAATCATAGCCGCCACCCGCACACCGGAAAAACTGGCGGATCTCAGTCAGCGCGGGGTGATCGTGCGTCACGCAGACTTTGAAAACCCAGATTCACTGTCCCAGGCATTCCAAGGCGTTGACCGGCTCCTGCTCATCAGCACCGACGCGTTGGATGTACCGGGGCACCGACTCAACCAGCACCGCAATGCCATCAAGGCGGCGGAGCAGGCAGGGGTAAAGCATGTGGTTTACACATCCATCGTAAACCCCGGCCCGGACTCGCCCGTCTTTGTGGGACCCGATCACCGCGGCACAGAAGAAGCATTGGCAGCAACCAAAATGGGCTGGACGGTACTGCGCGAAAACACCTACATGGAAATGTTGTTGATGTCGCTTCCGCAAGCCATTCAAAGCGGCAAATTGATCAACGCCATCGGCGATGGAAAAGCCGCATACATCACGCGCGAAGATTGCGCCCGCGCCTCGGCCTCGGCTTTGGCCTCCCCCTTTGAAGGCCGCAGCACGTTGGATATCAGCGGGCCGCAAGCAGTCACACAATATGAAGTGGCGGCCATCGTCAGCAAACTCGCCGGACAGGAAGTTTCCTACCTTCCTATCGAATTGGATGCAGTGATTCAAGGCATGACTTCCGGCGGGCTTCCCCGTCCGCTTGCAGAGGCCTTTGCCACGTTTGACGCCGCCATTGCTCAGGGTAAATTCAGCGCTGTTACCAACACCGTGGAAGAACTGACAGGACGCAAACCGATCAGCATTGCTGATTTCCTATCCGCCCATCGTGAAGTTCTGATTCCAGTCGCGTCGTAGCGTCAAAGAAAGAATCCCGCGCCTGGGATTGTCTGACCGGCAAAAGAGGTAAACAGATGACTTTAAAAACACAGGCAGAAC
>JACPVB010000052.1 GCA_016191985.1 Chloroflexota bacterium
AATAGCGCAGGCACGTCCTGGCTGGTTTTCCCTGCAAGACTTCCGAAGTCTCAAAGACTTCGGAAGTCTGATGGCGAAATCAGGCGAATATAGAAGAGCCGCGCGGCCTCGGCGCAAGTCACGTCGCGCGGCAAACTCACATAACGATGTCATTCTGAGCGGAGCGAAGAATCCCTGAGACTATCGTAGAGACCCTTCGCTCCGCTCAGGGTGACACGATTACATGAACCAGCTTTACGATTGGGACAACCTGCTCCTCGCCTACCGCAAAGCCAGCAAGGGCAAGCGCGGTCATGCGGATGTGGCCGAATTTGAATACCGCCTTGAAGCAAATCTTTTGCAATTACAGCGCGAGTTGCAGAGTCAAACCTACCAGCCCGGGGAATATCACAGTTTTTACATCCACGACCCTAAAAAGAGATTAATCTCCGCCGCGCCCTTTCGAGATCGCGTAGTGCATCATGCCTTGTGTAATCTGATCGAACCCGTTTTTGAAAGGTCCTTCATCTTTGATTCCTACGCCAACCGAATCGGCAAAGGCACGCACAAGGCCATAGACCGCGCCCAGCAGTTCGCGCGGCGTTTCAAGTATGTGCTGGTTTGTGATGTGAAACAGTTCTTTCCGAGCGTGGATCATGAGATTCTGTTGAAGATTCTGTATCGCGAGATTTATCTTGCGTTTCGCGGCGTGGGCGACATCACCCCCTACGGGGACGATGTGTCGCGGTACTTCTGGCGCTTGCGCCTCGCCATCCTCACCTCCACTGCTCACTGTCCACTGATAACTGATAACTGTTCACTGATAACTTTCCACTTTTGATATACTTTCCCCACCAATCAAAAATCCCCATTCATTAGGACTACCCATGCAAAACCTCGAATCCATTGCACGAAAAATTACAGGTATTTTATTTGCCCAGCAGTCCCTGGCTTCGGCGGGGTTTATTGCGGCGGCCACGTTGAACTCGATTGTTGGCAAGGAACTCAGCCAGAACCCAAGCTGGGCGGGGGTGCCCACGGCGGTCTATTTGCTGGCGGGGGCATTCTCCGCCTTTGTGTGGGGCTACGTCTACGACGCGATTGGCAGGCGCAACGGGTTGACGGCGGGACTGAGCGCGGGCGTGCTCGGCTCCAGCGTCACATTTTATGCGATTGCGATCCATTCCTTTCCTGTCTTTCTCGGCGGCATGATCTTGATGGGCGTCGCCAACGCGGCGGTACAGCTTGGCCGTTTTGCGGCGGCGGAGGTTAATCGTCCCGAACATCGCGGACGCGCAATTTCGAATGTCGTCATCGGCGGGACGGTTGGCTCGGTGGTCGGTCCGTTCGTGGCGGGGCCTGCGGGCAGTTTGGTCGGCTCGTGGGGCATTGACGAATTAGCAGGCGCGTATCTTGTGGCCGCGATCCTTTTTGCGATTGGCGCGCTGGTGGTGTTCCTCGGTCTGCGCCCCGACCCGCGCGAGATCGGCAAAGAGGTGGCGGAAAAATTCCCAGAAACCGTATCAGGCACGGGCGGCGCCCTGAGCGCGTCGAAGGGTCAAGTAAGAAGCGTGCTGGAGATTCTTCGTCAACCCGCGGCGCTGGTCGCAGTTGTCAGCATGGTCTTGGGTCAAATGGTGATGGTGCTGGTCATGGTCATCACGTCTCTGCACATGCGCGGACACGATCACGGCCTGTCTGATATTTCGCTGGTGGTTTCGTCGCATACCTTTGGCATGTTTGCGTTTTCGATTATTTCGGGCAGGCTGGCAGATCGTTGGGGGCGCGGCGTTGTGATTTTGATCGGCTCGTCCACGCTGGTGCTGGCCTGCCTCGCCGCCACGATCTCGCCCGATGTGCTGCCGCTGGGCGTGGCCTTATTTTTGCTCGGCCTCGGTTGGAATTTTTGTTTTGTGGGCGGCTCCACCTTGCTGGCCGACCAACTCTCGCCGCTCGAACGCGCGCGCACGCAAGGCTTCAATGACCTGCTCGTGGGCCTTGCCTCGGCGCTTGGAAGTTTGGAAAGCGGCTTCATCTTTGCGTCGCTCGGCTATAACATGATGGCGTACGTCAGCGCGGCGGTGGCGTTGATTCCGCTGGCGGTGGTGGCGGTGTGGATGACCAGGCGGTCCACAGTACCCGCAAGCGCTGCATGAAGATGCTCGCGCCGCCGTCCCCGGCGGCGATTTTCTACCATCGAAAATCATGAAAAAAATTTTCTGGCTCTTCTTTGCTCTTGGCGCGGGGCTGACCTTTGCGCTGGGATGGTTCATTCAATTCCACGCAGTCGGCAACGATTTTTGGAACATCCTGTACTATGGCCGCCGCATGACTCTGGCCGAACCTGAGTCGCTTTACAATGGATTCTTTCCCTTTGGATATGCCTTCTTAATTGGACAATTTCCCTTCACCTACGTCCTTCCGCTGGCCTGGCTTCTCAACGCGCTTCTTTCTGGACTTTTCACTGCTTCTGTCTCGACGCTGATTGCCTACACCCGCTCATTGCCTGCCACACTCGTTGCATTCTTCTGCTCCATCGCCGCACCTTTTGCTTTTCAAAACACCAACACCCTCGGCCCCGATATCGGGAGTTTGGCGTTCACATCGTTTGCAATATTTTTGCTCTGGCGTGAGCAATGTCATTCTGAGCGAAGCGAAGAATCTCTACGACAATCTCAGAGACCCTTCGCTGGCGCTCAGGGTGACATGAATTCTGTGTTGATCGGCGCATCATTAGGGCTGGCATTTTTATGGCGTACCCACACCATTGTCACAGCCGCCGCGATATTTTTTAGTTATTTTTTGCTGGTCGGCATTCGCCCCATCCGCTCGCGGGTATTGATGGTCTCCGCGTTTTTGTCGCTTGTCCTTTTGCAAGCCGTCGTCAACCTCTGGTCGGGGCATGGATTTTTAGAAACTGCACAGGCCTTCAACATTTATAAATTCTTCTACGGCGTGGATATGACCAATCCGCCCACGCCTGCCGAGATCGCAGAATTCTCCGTCCTTGAAGCCATTCTGCAAGACCCCGCCCATGCGTTTGACCTGTACATCATCCCCTTTAAATTTCTGATTTTTTATGCCTGGCCTGCTGTTGTTTGTTTTGTACTATCGCCAAAGGGGAAGTTTGCAAAGTATGCCCTGTTTGCATTTTTATATGTGCTTTTATATGTGCTCCCCGTTTCGCTTGGCGATAGCGCCCGCGCGCCCGTGATGCTGATGGGAGTCTATGCCTCCACGCTGGGGCTGTTACTGGTTGTCTTGCTGGAGCGGGTTGAGAAATTTTTCGGTCAAAATAAATGGCGTGAGGGAATTATCACCTTTTTATTTATCGCCGCCTTCGCCTCAACCTTCTATGGCTGGATTCGCTACGACGTTGAATTCATCCGCGCCAGCCGCGCCGAGCGCAAGGGATTATCGGTCATCGAGCAGACACTGCTTACAAATGGAATGACGACCCCCAGCGAAACCTTTGCAGACCGCTACGATTTTTACACTCCCAACACCATGCCCTACCGCTCGCGCCAGATCGGCAACTGGTCCGAGGACTGGATCTGGGGTTTCAGCGATGAATTCCCGCCCCTGCCAAACGACTCGTGGGAATCCTTTGCGAAAGCCTGCCAGGAGCAGGGAGTCCGCTTTCTGTTGCTTTCCCCCAACAGCTTCTACCGCGCCGACTTCTTTCCAAAAATCTACAACAGTGAGTTGGATTTGGAAACGCTCGGGCTGAAGTTCATTGGTCAACGGGGGAATATCAGGATATATAAGTTTAGAGAAATAGTTCATCTTACGCAGTAGGGGCGACCCATCTGTATTTTTGTAAAACGCTTGGCACAGGGCGACCCTTTCTTGCAAGATCGGCTATTGTCCACGCCCTGACGGGTCGCCCCTACAATGAAACCGTGTAAGGTGAGTTAATAAAAGAGAAGCAACGGTTTTGAGTTGCTTCTCTTCGTATTTATCCAATCGCAGAAATTCTCACGAACCTTTGGCTTTTGCCCCGCTTTTTGCGCCGCTGGATTTCAATCCCTGACTGGCGGCAGGGACTTTCGGTTTTGCCGTGGCTGGCGCGGTGACGGTTTTGATTTGCTTGCCAAATAACCCAAAGGCCGCGTCCAGGGTTTTGGCGGCGGTGGTTTCATCCAGTCCGGTAGATTTGGAAATCTCTTTCACCATGCCGCTGGTTTGATAGACGTTTTTGTCTATTTTCCCGGAGCCCATTTGCCCAAGCAGGGAATCGAGGTCGAAGGAGCTTGAGTCCCGCCCGGAGGTGGGGTGGTGGGCAAGCAGTTTGTGAGCAACGAAGGAGACCACGACCATGGCGATCTCAGGTGGGATGTTGGCTTTCTTGGCAAGCTTTTCCACGTAGGGTTGTAACAGCATCATGATCGGGTTGTTCATCATGGAGGAGGGAGAGGCCGCGCTGCCCTGCGTTCCGCCCATGACGGTTTCCAACAGGCCCATCATGTCGCCTAGTCCACCGGCTGGCTGACTTTGCGATTGGGAAGTCTGCGCGCCGCCAAGCAGGCCGCCGATCAACTCGGTCATCGGGTCCGCGGATTGGGAGGCGCTTCCCTGCTGGCGGGAGCTGACGAGCACTTTGAGAATATCTTCCATTGACATGATTTTCTCCTTGATAATTAAAAAGAAGCGCGACATTCGTCGCGCTTTCCAAAATCGTTGCTACTCCGATTTTTCAGTTGAAGCTGGTTTGCTTTCTGTGGAGGTGCTTTCGGTCTTCTCTTTTGTGCTGGATTTTTTCTTTGAAGATGATTCACCGGAAGGTGACTTGTGGTCTGTTGCGTAGAATCCTGAACCCTTAAAGATGATCTTGGTGGGAGTGATGACCTTCTTGAGCGCCTTCTTGCGGCATTCGGGACAGGTTTTGAGGGGCGCATCTGTGAACGACTGGTGCCGCTCGAACTGGACACCGCATGATTCACAACGATAGGTATAAACGGGCATAGTAGACTTTCTCCTTGCTTTTTTCTTTCCTTGAATACAACTGCGGCATTATAGCGTGCATGGCGGGGCATGGCAAGCCTTAAGATGCGCCATGTTATAATTTTCTAACAAAAATAAAAACAGACCTGACGCAAAACGTCCCGAAGGTATCCGTGGTTCAACATTATTTTCAGCCAACCTTCGGGACGGTGGGTAACATCAGGTCTTGGACTTGGGAGAGGATCATGCTAAAGATCGAGATCGTCTATTGCGCGGTTTGACATTACGTGGGCCGGGCCGTGAGCCTGGCAGAGGAATTACTCAAAGGATACGAGCACGTCATCGAGTCGGTGGCGTTAATTCCCTCGGACGGAGGCAGGTTCGAGGTCAGTGTGAACGGGCAGTTAGTCTACTCCAAATTGGAAAAAAAGCGTCACGCAGAAGCGGGCGAAATTCTGACCATCATCTCAAAGATGGTTGATTAAATAAAATCAGACTTCGGAAGTCTTTGGGAAGTTTCTCCCACAAAACGAATCAGCTAGACTTCCGAAGTCTTTAATAGGATAAATAGATGACCAAAAAAGGAAGAGTGTTTTCGGGAGCGCGCCCAACGGGGCGACAGCATTTGGGGAATTACCTGGGTGCAATTCAAAATTATGTTGCATTGCAGGATGAGTATGATTGTGTGTATTGCATTGTGGATGTCCACGCGTTGACGACGGTGGAGACCACGAAGGAATTAAAGCTGAATACGTTTGAGATGGCGCTCGACTGGCTTGCGGCGGGTATTCGCCCTGAGGAATCGATTTTATTTGTCCAGTCACACGTGCCTGAAGTGATGGAATTGCATACCTATCTTTCGATGGTGACGCAGATCGGCAAACTGACCGACCTTCCGACGTTCAAAGAGAAAGTGGTGCAGCAGCCGGAAAATGTCAATTACGGATTGCTGGGGTATCCCGTGTTGATGACGGCGGACATCGTTCTTTACAAATCGGATGTTGTTCCTGTTGGTGTTGACCAGGCTCCACACCTGGAGTTTGCGCGTGAAGTCGTGCGTTCCTTTAATTACCGCTACAATACCAAGGTGCTGATCGAACCGCAGGTCAAGCACACAGAAATTCTTAAAGTGCTTGGCATTGATGGCAAAGCCAAAATGAGCAAAAGCTTGAACAATCACATCGAGCTTGCCTCCACGCCGGAAGAGACCACTAAGCGCGTGCGCGAAATGGTCACCGACCCGGCGCGCCAGAAACGCACCGACCCCGGCAACCCGGATGTCTGCAACGTGTTCACCATGCACAAAATCTTCTCACCGCAGGAAGAAATTGA
>JACPVB010000055.1 GCA_016191985.1 Chloroflexota bacterium
AGGCGAGAGGCATAAACTGGTGACCAATGTGATGCCAATCGAAGTTGCATCGCCCCCACCGCTGCTTGGCATATACTGCTCCAAACCGGGGATGGGCAGCTGAGGGGAAGTTCCTGTTATCGCATAAATGCCTTGCAGGATTGCTTGAAAAATCCCCGATACCGTCCCAGCAATAAAGACCCAAATGAAGGCAGTCTTCGAGGTTGCATCGAGGGGTTCAGTGATTTCGACAAAGGTCTGTTCGTTGGGCTTGGTAACAGCCTTTATCCAAACTTGAAACCAGCCTGCAGGACCGGGTTTGGATTCCATAATGGGCATATTTGAGGGCATTTGTTCCATTTTACATTCTCCTTTTTGATAAATGGTTTATTCAATTGTACCTATTCAAAACAAAAAGTCCAGTGGCTGTTAATCCCAATATTATGGCTGTAGCAAAGTCGATTGACAAAATCAGCCTTTGGTACACGGATCATACGGACAACACGGATTCTTTCGCATTTTTATAAAAAACGTCCGTCCGATCCGTGAAATCCGTGTACAAAAAAGGCTTGGTTCCGGACTTTGCAACAGCCATGATTCCAGCTTGACTTTGTCTCATGGAGTACTATACTAAGGCAGGAGGCAACATGGAACTCAAAGGTTTGGATGAACTTGACAGGAAACTCCCTGAACTCAATTCAACGGGTGGAAAATTAAAATTTGCGCTTCGCTTTTTGGTTATTTTTGCCATCGTCACAACCTACTTCATCCTCACCGACCAGATTCCCACCTGGACTCTCGACAGCCAGATCGTGGTCATTGCGATTGGCTTCCTGTTCGTCAGCCGCTTCTTCACGAAAAAAGGAATCCTCCTCGAAAAATATGGGGATAAAGCCTACCATCATGCCATCTGGAATTATGCAGTTCCAGGTTTAGCGATCATGCTCGCTGCTGTCGCGCACATCAGCTATATGAACGGGCCTAAATTCACACAACCGGGCATCACAACCGTTCTCACCATCCTCGGTTGGTACAACCTCATCGTGGGGGTCGTCCTATGGCTTCGCTCCGCATTGGCATTTGGCTTTGACAATCTCTCCATGATGTATGTTTATTTCCCGCAGGAGGGTCGGATCGTCAAGTCGAATATTTATAACGTTCTTCGTCATCCCGTTTATGCAGCCATCATTCGCGTGGGGTTTGGGCTGGCATTTCTCAATATGGGTATTTACCCAATCACCTTTGCTTTTCTCATGCCGCTCGGCTTCTTCGGCTGGATTCGTCTCGTGGAGGAAAAGGAATTGATCGAGCGAATTCCAAACTACATCGAATACCGCAAACAGACGCCCGCCTTTTGGGCGCGGATCAAGGATCTGCCGGGTTTCTTCAAGTTCTTACTCACAGGAGAATAACCCATGCAGGTTTTTGAAAAACGACCAGGCGCGCTTCTTAAATTTTTCTTCAAAGTCCCGCTCTGGATTCACAAACTTGGTTTCGGTGGCTGGGAGCGGCTGATCGGCGCGCAATGGATGCTCATTACCACCACAGGCCGAAAGACCGGGAAACGCCGCGAAGCCATGGTGGACGTGATGGACTACGATCAGACGACCGATACCTATTACATTGAAGCCGCCTACGGCGTCCGCGCGGATTGGTACAGGAATATAAAAAGCAACCCCATCTTTCATGCACAGGTCGGGCGCAGAAAATTCAAAGCTCGCGCAGAAGAACTTTCCAATGAAGACACTGGCGAAATGCTTGTTCAATTCTATCGTCGCAAACCCGCCTACACCCATTCCGTGATGGCAATGGTGGGGATAAAGTTCAAAGAGGAAGACGAACTGCGCGAACTTGGGAAAAATCTGATGTTACTTTCCGTCAAACCTGAAAAGGAATAAATATCAAATGGCAACAATACTAATTCTGGGTGGGTATGGATATACAGGCAAGTTCCTTGTCAAACATTTGCTTGCACAAACAGACGCAGACATCATCATCGCTGGGCGGAATTTGGAAAAGGCAAAATGCTTTGCGGATGAATTAAACGATTCGCGTGTGACCGTGAGACAAGTGGATGCCTCCAACTACAACAGCCTGGTGCAGGCGCTTCAGCCTTCAACTTCGCTCAGACCAAACCTCTGCCTGGTCGCCGCCCCAACCACCCACCACGCTGAGACAGTGATCCGTGCCTGTCTTGATGCGCATGTGGATTATTTGGATGTGCAATATTCTTCCAAAAAATTGAGCGCGTTGCACGCCGCCGAAAATGAAATCAAAAACGCCGGGCTTTGCTTTGTCACCGAAGCAGGCTATCACCCCGGTCTCCCCGCCGCGCTTATTCGTTATGCCGCTACAAAACTAGACTGCATTGAGTCCGCGCTCACGGCTGGCTACCTCGCCATGAAGGAGATTCCCTACACCGAGGCCGTGGATGAACTCATGGAGGCTTTTCTCGAATATCAGGCCCAGGTTTACAAAAACGGCGCGTGGACAAAACCGTCTCAGTGGGACATGCGTTCCTTCGATTTTGGCAAAGACCTCGGCAAACGCACCTGCTACTCCATGTTCTTTGAAGAATTGCGAAATTTACCAAACATCTACCCGTCCCTCAAGGAAGCAGGCTTTTACATCTCAGGCTCAAACTGGCTGGCAGACCTCATCGTCACTCCGCTGGTTTTTGTTGGGATCAAACTTGCGCCGAAACGCGGCATTCGTCCGCTTGGGAAGCTGATGTGGTGGGCCATGGGAAAGTCCAAGCCGCCCTATCTGGTGGCGCTCAAGGTGGAAGCGAAAGGTCAACGAAACGGCAAACAGGCCGAGGCGCAGATACGAATCGCGCATCCCGATGGATATGAACTTACCGCGATTCCCGTCGTCGCTTATCTGCTTCAATATCTTGATAGCTCCGCGGGAAAACCTGGCCTCCACCTGATGGGTCACATCGCCGAGCCCGTGCGGCTATTCAAGGATATGCAAAAAATGGGCGCGGAGGTTATCGAATCGCCATAGTCATTCTGCTCCCGCCGCAGTCCCTTGCGGAGCACCCTGCGGGCGGCGGCGGGGAAAATGGGATTATTGAATCTCCCGATCATTTTTCCACGTCACGGATTTCACATCCGCAGTTTCATTCAATAATTTTGTCAAAACAGATTCGACAATTTTCACATCCCCTGAGGTAAAAATTTGGATATTACTTTGGGCCGTTGACGGATTCAACATCCCCCCCGCCTCCAGCAAACGTTTGGCCTGCTTCGCCACCGAGGGAGCGGGGTCTATCACCCGAACATTTTCTCCCACGATCCGCTCGATCAGCGGAATCACAAACGGATAGTGCGTGCATCCCAGAACAACCGTATCGATATTTTTTTCCAGCATGGGAAGCAGAGCCTCTTCAAGGATTGCGCGCGTCTTCGGTGATTCCAAATCCCCCGCTTCAATTTGAGTGACCAGTCCCGGACACGTGTGTTGAAATAATTCCACACCCGCGCCAAAACGCTCCACCACCGAAGCATACAAAGCACCCTGAAAGGTGGCAGGCGTCGCCAGCACACCCACTCTGCCCGTCTGCGTCTTCTCTGCCGCAGGCTTGACTGCAGGCTCCATACCCACAAATTGAATATTGGGAAAAGTCTCCCGCAGATATTTCAACGCCGCCGCCGAAGCTGTATTACAAGCCACAACAATAATTTTGGAATCGAGTCTGAGCAGGAATTTTGTAATCCCCTCTGAAAAATTCTGGATCTGCTCCATCGAGCGCGGACCGTACGGCACATGTCCCTGATCGCCGAAGTAGATGATATTTTCGGCGGGCATCAATTTGCAAATCTCGCGCAGGACGGAAAGTCCGCCCACACCTGAATCGAACACACCGATGGGATGTTCTTGATTCGTCATTTTGAATTCACAAAATCCAGTGCGCGCACCAATGCCGCATCATAAGCGGAGTTGTAATCATGCGTCGCACCAGGAACAGTTTCTAATTCACAGGCGATTCCCGCGGATCTTAGTTTTTCGGCAAACGCCCGAATTTCATCTGGCTCGATATCAACATCTTTTTCGCCAACGATGAAATAAGCGCGCAAGCCACGGTCATGGGCGGAGGGAAGCAGGTTTTCCAATTCATCCGGTGCATCGCCAAAGGGAATGGCGGGGCCATTGGCAATAAAGCCACGCACATTTAATTCACCCATCAACGCCATTTGGATGGCGATAAAACCACCCATTGAATGTCCTGCCAAAATGATGTGGCTTGTGTCAAATGACCTATCTTTTTTGAGGTTTTCAAGAACGGCTTTTACATCAGCAAAGGAAGCTTCCAGGTCATCCCAAATAAACGCGCCTTTGAACATGGCCTGTGACGATTGCGGAATTGCCAGGACAAATCCTTTTTTTACAGACTCCTGCCAAAAAGGAAGGGTATCAAACGCCATGCGCTGATTTCCATGCAGGGCAATCAAGAGAGGGGATTTTTCAGAATGATTTTCAGGAAGGTATTTTAAAAGGACAGGTTCTTTTGAAGGCGCATCTTTTTCCTGCAAAGCCAGTGATTCTGCAACGATCCGCTCAAAATCTTCATCACCTTGTAAAGCCTGAAAGGACGGCGTCATACGCCACATCATTTCCCCGTACCACAAGCCATCGGACAGGCATTTCTCGACCACCTGGTAAACCTGCGCTCGATCCTCCAACCGCGCGGCGGAGCACATTTTCCAGTAATCTACCAATGGACGTTCCTTTGGGAAGCCTGCGCCTTCACGGGAAATCAAATCCAGCGCCTGTTGATATTCCTTGTTTTGGAAGTGAACGATCATTTGTTGATTCAATTCAGCATACGTGGAAAACGACATCATGACTCTCCTTTTGGGTTGGCGGCTGGTTTTCGACGGACATAAAGCAACTTCTCCACCTGGGCAATAATCTCTCCATCTTCACCCAATACATTCACAGAGAAAGTTGGTTCGATTTTACCTTCCCGATCTGCATCTGCACGGATCTGTACCACCCGTTCCGCAGGGATGTGAAAACGGGCCTTCACTTTTCCACGCCCGGGGCGCTTGAATTGGATACTGGCCGCCTTATCCCAAACGATGTAATCAGGCCCAAGAAGCCGCATTAAAATCAACATGAACCAGGGGTCGCACATCGCATAGAGGGAGCCTCCAAAGTGCACACCCACAAGATTGGTGTTGAAAATGGTTAATTTCATTTCAACATCCACCGTGCGTTCATCAATGGAGCGAGAACGGATACCCGCCCCAACAAACGGCGGGTACATGTTGATAAATTTTTCAAGAAGTCGTTGACGCAGATTCATTATCGAATAAGTCTATTTCCCCGAGGCATCCACAAAGGACTTGAACAATCTCTGCATGGCAGGCTGGTCTGTCAGCCATTCGGGGTGCCATTGCACGGCCACCGCATAGGGATGATCTGGGATTTCAATGACTTCCACCAAGCCATCGGGGGCATGGCCTGCGATTTTTAAACCTGGCGCAATGTCTTTTAATCCCTGGTGGTGCAAACTGTTGACGTTTAACAGAGTCTCGCCAAAGATTTCAGCGGAGCGGGTGGTCTCGTCCACATTCACGGGGTGGACGAGGGTTCGGCGCAAGTCGCCGGGGTAGGCATGGTCGAGCGCGCCCTTCATCTGGTCATAAATATGGGTATAAAGCGTGCCACCCAGGGCCACGTTCATCACCTGTGCGCCGCGGCAGATTCCAAGAATTGGTTTGCCATCGTGGACGGCGGTTCGCATCAAACTGATCTCGGTAGTATCCCGCGCATCGTCCACCTCACCAATTCTCGGGTGGTCGGAGCCGTTGAAATGTTTGAGAGAAATATCCCCGCCCCCGGAGAAGAGAATGCCTTTAAGTCGGGAGTACAAGTCGAGGAAGTCTTCTTCAGGCAAAATTTCAGGGATTAAAACAGGCAGGCCGCCCGCCTGCACGATGGCGTTGATGTACGAGTGTTGAAGCGCGGTCAGCGGATGCCCATCCGCATCCCTGCCGTTGCGGGTTGTAATACCGATCATTGGTTTTGACATGACAACTCCAAAATATAAAAACCCTAAGGGCCTTGAAGACCATTAGGGTTTTATCTCCTGTAGGGCTTTCCAAAAAACCCTGCTGGTTAATGTATCGAACCTCTAGTCAAACTTTTCTTTGAGGCGGGCGCTCTTGCCGGTGCGGGCGCGCATGAAGTACAACTGTGCGCGGCGGACCTTGCCATGGCGTTCGACAACGATCTTGTCGATGCGCGGGGAACGCAGAAGAAACGTACGTTCCACGCCAATGCCGTTGGAAGCCATGCGGCGGACGGTGACATTGGCATCGTTGCCGCTTTTGCGCAAACGAATCACAATGCCTTTGAATTCCTGGATGCGCTCGCGATCACCTTCTTTGATCTTAACGTGCACGCTGACCGTATCGCCAGAATTGAGTTGCGGGATTTTTTCGTTAATTTTGGCCTCAACGGCCTTTATAAGATCTGCCATTTCCGTTCATCCTTACTTTTGATGTAGTTTCCAAATTCGCGACGGCGGATTATAGCACGCATTTTTTCATATCACAAGGCGCACTTTAAGTGTTTTTTCTGATTGCCAGAACCGCATTATGGCCGCCAAAACCAAAGGCGTTACTGATCGCCAGTGAAATGCTGGCTTCACGCGCCTTGTTCGGGATGTAATCCAAATCGCATTCAGGGTCGGGGGTTTCATAATGAATTGTGGGCGGCAAAATGCCCTCCCGAATCACCTGCACACAGAAGATCGCTTCCAATGCGCCCGTTGCGCCCATCATGTGCCCCGTCATGGACTTGGTGGAAGAGATGGGAAGTTTATATGCCAGTTCGCCGAATGCGGCCTTCACGGCGCGCGTTTCGGCCTGGTCATTCAACATTGTCCCCGTGCCGTGCGCGTTGATGTAACCAACATCTTCAAGATTCGCCTTCGCGGAAGACAAAGCCATCAGCATGGCAGCCGCGCCGCCGGCGCCGTGCTCGTGCGGCGCAGTGACGTGATACGCATCCGCCGTCGCACCATAGCCTGCCAGCACGGCCAGAATATTCGCGCCGCGCGCCTTTGCATCCGTCTCACGTTCGAGCACCAATACACCCGCGCCCTCGCCCATCACCAGGCCGTCACGGTTTTTATCAAATGGCTGGGGCGTCATGGTATAAGCATCATTTTTACGCGACATTGCGCCAACGCGGTCAAAGGCCGCCACCCCTGTGGATGTGATCGTCGCCTCCGAAGCGCCAGCCAGCGCGGCATCGATCATGCCCATGTGCAGCATCATCAAAGCCGTGCCAATTCCATCCGCGCCGGAAGCGCAGGCCGAAGCCACAGAAAAGCACGGCCCCTTGATCCCAAATTCAATCGCCGCCATTCCCGCGCCGCCATTCGCCATCAACATGGGAATCAAGAAGGGACTCACACGCTTTGGCCCCTCTTTGTAATTTGTCAACGTTGCTTCCTGTAGCGAATGCAAACCGCCAATTGCGGATGAAATGATCACGCCGATGCGGCCCGCATTTTTTTCAGTAATCTCCAAACCAGATTGAAGCAAAGCCTCTTTTGCGGCCACAATCGCAAACTGCTCAAAACGGTCACGACGGCGCGCTTCCTTCGCCTCCATAAAATTTTCAGGTTTAAAATTCTTCACTTCCGCAGCGATATGCACCTGTAAGGCCGCCGCGCGGGAATCAAACAAGGTAATGGGAGCGACGCCGGAAACGCCGGCAATCAAGTTCTCCCAGGTTTCCGTCACATTCAAACCAAGGGGGTTCACTGTCCCCATCCCCGTAATCACAATACGATCCTGCATTTCTCCTCCAGAGATGATATTTATTAAAATAGTAGCGCAATATAAAACCCCATTGGATATAAATCGTCACGCGGAAAAAAACGCTTCCTACCCCGCCCGGTCCTGCTCTGCCTCAACAGGCATTTCCCCGCCCGGTCATTGCCCGCCATTCACGCTGCAACAAACCGTAGTGATACTCACTCGCATACCCACCGTGGACGGGATAACCCTCCACAAAGTGAGCCTCCCTGCGAAAACCGATTTTTTCGAGCAATCGAAAAGAGGCGGTGTTCTCCACATCGCAATCGGCAGTGACGCGGTGCATATCAAGGTCATCGAACAGGTAGCCAAGCCAGCAGAGTACGGCCTCGGAAGCATATCCCATTCGCCAATATTTTGAAGCAAGAGTAAACCCGATGGTTGCCTGCCTTGCATCCTCTGGTTTGACAAAACAACCAATGTCCCCGATCAGCTCATTGAAATCCTTTAATACGATTGCAATTTGAAGCCAATCTCCCTGCTTCGGAGCGTGCATATCCTTGATGGATGCAGTATATTTTTCGGCCTGCGCGCGGGTGTAAGGAATATTCCAACTTTGGAATTTCGCAACTTCTGGCTCATTGCGATAGACAACAAATACGTCAATATCTTCTTCCGCAAAATTGCGCAAAATTAATCGTTTCGTATGTAAAAACATGTCATTCGCCGGGCTTGGGGATGTAGCCGCCTTCCACCCATTCTTCGCCCCCGGGGCCAACTTCCTTTTTCCAGACGGGCACAATTTCTTTAAGGCGGTCGATGCCATAGCGGGCTGCTTCAAATACGCCCGTGTCGCGATGCGCGGCAGTGCAGGCAATTAAGACCGTTGGCGTTTTTGGGTAGAGCTTTCCAATCCGTTGGACGACTGCAATCCCCTCGATAACGGGCCATTTTTCACGGATCTCATCGGCGACCTGTTTCATCTTGGCCTCCGCCATGGGGACATAGGACTCGTATTCGAGATACTCCGTCTCATGGGCATCGCCGCGCGAAGTTACTCCACGCACCATGCCCGTAAAGATGGCGGCTGCACCTGTGCTGGTCAGCGTGATTTTTGCAAGCAGGTCGTTCAAGTCAATTTCGGATTCAGTGATGGAGAAGATGGTGGGATG
>JACPVB010000056.1 GCA_016191985.1 Chloroflexota bacterium
GAACCCCAATGGATGCTCGACTTCCGCCTCAAGGCGCTTGAGCATTACCTGGCACGCCCCATGCCAAATTGGGGACCGAGCCTCGACGAGATCAACTTTGACGAAATTTACTACTATGTCAAGCCAACCGAAAAGAGCGAAAAGAACTGGGATAATGTCCCCGACGACATCAAGAACACCTTCAATAAATTAGGTATCCCCGAAGCCGAGCAAAAGTTTTTGGCCGGAGTTGGGGCTCAATATGAGTCTGAGATGGTGTACCACTCCATCCTCGAACACCTTGAAAAGCAAGGCGTCATCTTCCTGTCCATTGAAGATGGTCTCAAGCAATACCCCGACTTGTTCAAGGAATACTTTGGCACGGTCATTCCAATTGAAGATAATAAGTTTGCCGCGCTCAACTCTGCGGTTTGGTCTGGCGGCTCGTTCGTGTACGTGCCAAAAGGCGTCAAAGTGGATTTGCCCTTGCAGGCTTACTTCCGCTTGAACACCGCCAACGTCGGCCAGTTCGAACGCACCCTCATCATTGTAGATGAAGGCGCTTCCGTGCATTACGTGGAAGGCTGCACCGCACCCCAATACACCACCAACTCCTTCCATAGCGGCGTGATCGAGATCGTCGTCAAGAAAGGCGCGCGTTCTCGTTATTCGACCATTCAGAACTGGTCCACCAACGTCTTCAACCTCGTCACGCAGCGCGCAAAAGTCTTTGCGAATGCTTCCCACGAATGGGTGGACGCGAACCTGGGTTCAAAGCTCACCATGAAATATCCATCCTGCTATTTGATGGAACCCGGTGCGCACGGCGAAATGCTTTCCATGGCGTTTGCTGGCCCCGGCCAGCTTCAGGATGCCGGCTCGAAGATGATGCACTTTGCGCCAAATACCACCAGCAAGATTGTTTCCAAGTCTATTAGCAAGAGCGGTGGCCGCGCCTCTTATCGCGGCATGGTCAAGGTGTACAAAGGCTCGAAGGGCGTCAAGTCCAACGTCGTTTGCGACGCGCTTTTGCTCGACCCGAAATCCCGCTCCGACACCTATCCCACCATCGAAATTGACGAAGACGATGTCACCATCGGTCACGAGGCCTCCGTCAGCAAAGTGGGTGAGGAGCAACTCTTCTACTTGATGTCCCGCGGTCTCAGCGAAGAGGAAGCCACCACCATGGTCGTCTCCGGCTTCATCGAACCGCTCGTCAAAGAACTGCCGATGGAATACGCGGTCGAAATGAACCGCCTGATTCAACTTCAAATGGAAGGATCAATTGGGTAAGTCAAACTTAAGTTTGACGTACAGGAATACCTATGCAGGAAAAACCAAAAGTATCAGTAAGCCGAACTCGACGTGAATCTGCCGCAAAGGACTTTACCTTTACGCAAGCAGATGTTCCCTCCGCAAATGGACTCGCCTCTTTCCGCGCCTCAGCCTGGGACTCTTTTAAAAAGCTTTCCCTCCCCGTCAACACAGACGAGGCCTGGCGCCGCACCGATTTGCGTCTGTTTCCCGCGCCCGATTTCAAACTTCCGAAAAGCGGAGCGTTTGAAGATTTGCCCATTGTCCCTGAAGAACTGCTCAAGCCTCTCACTGGCGAACAGCACGGCGGACAGATCACCCTGCTGCCCGGCGGCTCCCAAATTCAATTGGATGAAGCCCTTGCAAAAAAAGGCGTGGTCTTCACCGATTTTCGTACAGCCGAAAAGAATCATGCCGACCTGCTCGCAAAATTGATTGGTCAGATCGTGAAGCCTGAAGATGGCAAATTTGCCGCGCTGGCTTCTGCCATGTCTGAAAACGGCGTGCTGCTTTATGTTCCCAAAAATGTGACTGTGGAATACCCACTGCATTCAGTATTGTGGGGACCAGGCACCGACCTCGCTCACTTTTCCCATTTGATCGTTTACGTGGAAGATGGCGCGTCTGTGACCTACGTCCACGAAGCGGCATCACCGGATGAAATGGGCCATGCCATGCACGCCGGCGTGGTGGAAATTTACGTTGGCAAGGATGCAAACCTGCGCTTCGTCGAATTGCAATCTTGGGGACGCCACGTATGGAATTTCTCGCACGAGCGTGCCCGCGTGGAACGCGGTGGCAATCTCGATTGGATCTTCGGCGCAGTCGGTTCCCGCATTACCAAGAATTTCTCCGATCTTGATTTGGCTGGCGAAGGCGCTCAGGGACGCATGTCTGGTTTCTATTTTACGGATGGGACCCAGCACCTCGACCACGATACCCAGCAAAATCACCTGGCTCCGCACACCACCAGTGACCTGCTCTTCAAAGGCGCATTAAAAGGAAAGAGTCGCTCTGTCTGGCAGGGCATGATCTATGTGGCGCCTGGCGCGCAGAAAACGGACGGCTATCAGGCCAACCGTAATCTCGTCCTCGACGACCAGGCCCGCGCTGATTCCATTCCGGGGCTGGAGATTCTGGCGGACGATGTCCGCTGTACGCATGGCGCAACGGTTGGTAAACTGGAGATGGAACCGCTCTTCTATTTGAAGTCGCGCGGCATTCCCCAGCGTGAAGCCGAACAACTGGTTGTGGAAGGCTTCTTCGACCCGATCATGCAGCGCATCCCATTTGAAGGTGTGCGCGAAAGATTCCAGCAAGCCATTCAAGATAAATTATCGAAGTAGATTATCAGACCTGACAGGTTTTCCCCTTTCGAGGATTTCGCAAAACCTGTCAGGTCTTCAAGAGAAAGACATAAGCGTGGACAATGCCTGGGGTGTTTGACCAGTTGTCCCGTAAAAATGAGGCGGAGGGCGTCTCTATATTCAAGACAGGATGTGAGCTATGGTAGTGAAATCAAAAGAAAAACACAAGGCAAAGTCAACGGTCAAGTCAAAGGCGGCGATAAAGGCGAAATCTGCTGGAAAGGCGGTTGCCAAACCGAAAAGCGCAAAAAAGATAGTTACGAAAACAATTGTGAGATCCAGCTCTCGAAGCGAGATCCAATCACAAGTTAAGACCGCATCCTCCACGGAGAATGCGGCAACAAAACCGTCTGCGCGACCAGTCATCACCACTGTGGTGAAACGCACATTGACTCCGATGGTTGACCGTCAACCGCCGATCAAGCGCTCGCTGCGGGTGAATCAATTTGCCTTTATGAAGGCGCCCGGGCTTGAGCATGCTTTTGAGGTGGGGGATAACGTGGAGGTTTTTTGCGACCACGAAAAAAGCCGTGAGCGCGTGCGCGGATGGATCAAAGGCATTGTGGTGCAGGTGGATAATAAAATGGTGGCGGTGCAGTTCCGCTCGAATGTGTATCTCACCGATGGCTGGATGGTTCCTGACCGCATCCTTTGGTATCCACTGACTTCCGAACATATTCGTCCACTGCCTGGCAAGAAGCCCGCGGCGAAGAAAGAATATATTCCAGATTATTAGCGGGCAAGTACGCAGGTAAACAAGTAGTCTCGTGTGTACCTGTGTACTTGTCTCCTTGTCTACTTATTCATGACCCTTAATATCGAACAAATCCGCAAAGATTTCCCAATCCTCGAACGCACCACTCATAACGGCGCGCGCGTAATTTATTTGGATTCCACGGCCACTTCGCAGAAGCCTGTGCAGGTGATCGAGGCGATGAACGAATATTATCGCCGCTCCAACGCGAACATCCATCGCGGCGTGCACACGCTGGCGTAGGAAGCCACGTCCATGTATGAAGGTGCGCGCGAAAAGATTGCGAAGTTCATCCATGCCGCTGCTTCACGCGAGATTATTTACACCCGCAACACAACCGAATCCATAAACTTGGTGGCGTATTCCTGGGCGCGCGCGAATTTGAAGGCGGGTGATCTCGTCATTTTGACAGAGATGGAACATCACAGCAACCTCGTCCCCTGGCATATGCTTCAAGCGGAACGCGGCATCGAGCTGGATTTCATCCCTGTGACAGACGATGGCTTGCTCGATCTCGAAACGTACAAATCGCTTCTTGACCGCCGCCCGAAGCTGGTCTCGTTTACGCACATGTCCAACGTCCTCGGCACAATCAACCCCGCTGCGGAGATCATTCGGCTCGCGCATGAAGCAGGCGCAGTGACTCTGGTGGACGGGGCGCAATCCGTCCCGCATTTGAAAGTGGATGTGCAGGCATTGGACGCTGATTTCTACGCATTCTCCGCCCACAAAATGTGCGGACCTACCGGCATCGGCGTGTTGTATGGAAAAGCATCCCTACTCGAAGCCATGCCTCCATTTTTAGGCGGCGGCGATATGATCAAGGAAGTGAAACTGCGTTCCTTCCGCGCCAACGCCTTGCCGCACAAATTCGAGGCAGGGACTCCCGCCATCGCAGAAGCTGTCGGCTTTGGCGCTGCTGTGGACTACCTTTCAGCCATCGGCATGGAAGGAATCGCCGCGTATGAGCATGAGATCATCGAATATGCGTTGGATCGCCTGGAGGAAATCCCCGGCGTGAAGTTGTTCGGTCCATCGGCGGATAAAAAAGGCGGGGTGGCGGCCTTCACGCTCGATGGGGTGCATCCGCATGACGTGGCTCAGATTTTAGACCGCGATGGAATTGCCGTGCGTGCGGGCCATCACTGCGCCCAACCGTTACATGAAAAATTTGGCATCCCTGCCACAAGCCGCGCCTCCTTCTATTTGTATAGCACGAAGGAAGAGGTTGACATGCTTGTGAACGGGATTTATAAAGTGAAAGAAATGTTTGGATAAGGTAGTCTTTTGGTCTTGTAGTCTCGTGGCCGACTAGCCTGATAGCCCTCGCTGATAAAAATCAAGCGACCATTCGACCAACAGACAATTTGACCAAGTGACCATTCGACTAACGGACTATTTGACAATGGACGATCTCTATCGCGAAGTCATCATCGAGCATTATAAAAACCCATCGTATCGCGGCAAACTTGATCCGCATGATATTTCATTTGCGGATAATAATCCCCTGTGCGGTGACCACATTCAAATTGATTTGCGTGTGGATGGCAACGGGGTTGTGACTGAGGCCGTATTCGATGGGCACGGCTGTGCCATCTCGCAGGCCTCCGCCGATCTGCTGATGGAATCCATCATCGGCAAGCCGTTGGAGGAAGTGAAAAAACTCAGCAAGCAGGACATCCTCGACCTGCTTGGCATCGATCTCGGCCCCGTGCGGCTAAAATGCGCCCTGCTTTCACTCAAAGTGTTGAAGGCTGGCGTGTATGGGTTGGGGGAAGCTGGCGACGACCTGGTGGAATAAAAAAGGAGATAAGTAGACAAGTAAACAGGTCGGCACGTACAAACGTGTTCCCCTGTTTACTTGTTTACCTGTATACGTTCACTCATGTTCAACTACACAACCTTCGACGAATCAAAAGCTGAATTTTTAGAAATCGCTCCCGCATCCGAACTACCGAGCGGCGAGCGATTGTTTGTGGACCTGGGCGACAAGCCCATTGTCATTTTCAATATTGCGGGTCAGTTCTTCGCCATCGGCGATGTCTGTTCGCACGATGACGGTCCCTTGGGGGATGGGGTGATCGAGGGAAATAATGTTGTCTGTCCGCGGCACGGCGGAGAGTTTGATATCCGCACCGGGAAGGCCATGCAAATGCCCGCCGTGGTGGATATCCCCGCCTATCCCGTTCAGGTTCGGGATGGACTAATTTTTGTAGGTGTGCCAAAAGAATAAATCGAAAGCCTTCGGTGTCGTCACCGAAGGCCTTTTTGTCGTTGATTATTATTACGGCGCAGGAATTTCCTCGTAAATCGCCGCCGGGGACGGCGGCTTTGAGCCTGACTTTGTGCTGTAATATTATTTTCCCGTTCCCAATTCTTTCAAACGATCCAGTCGCCCGGGTTCCTGTTTGGTCAGCCAAATATCCTGAGATAAAATTTCATAGGCTCTGGCGAAAAATGGGCGGGCTTCCTTCAAACGATTTAAAGCGGCCAGGCATTCACCGATTTCTTCAAAAACATACCCGTCACTTTCTTCGCCCGCAGACTCGAACTCCTCTTTCAAAGCCATTTGTTTGGATAAAGCTTCCTCGACGCGATGGAGCGAACGCAACGTGCGCGCCACACACCACACAGCGATTCGCGTCTCTTTCGCGCTTCCCTGCGACCTGCGCCATGCTTCTGCTTTCTGGAAAATTTCCAACGCTGATTCATAATTGCCCAGGTCGTGAAGCGCCCAACCCGTGTTGTTGTATAACGAGCCAAGCCATTTGCGCGCCTTTTCCTGTCCCGAATTCTCAGCCATTTCGATGGCTTGCAGGTTCAAGGTCAGGCTTTGAGCCGGTGGAGAAATGATCGCCAGCATGTGGACCGCATCCACTGCATAGGAATCTTCCGAGGCCTGCTTTGCAATGTTCAATGCCTGCTCAAAAAATGGGCGAGCCTGTTCAGAGTGGTTCGATGAGTTAAGCACCCTGCCTCGTTCCAGTAAATATCGGATCTTTGGGCGCGATGCGGCTTCACCCAGCCTCTTTTCCACCAGGTCGAGCGTTTGGTGCGCGGCATCGAATTTTTGCTGAAGCCCTTCCGCGCGGGCGATTTGCGTCAGCAGTTCCAAATAAGCGGGATCATCCTCTGGAATTTGCGGGAGAAATTTTCGGAACTTTGCCTCGCTTTGCCCGGGCTGCGAGTAATCCCAAAGCAATTCGAAATCGTAATTGATTGACAATGCCATGTTGTTATCCTCTTGTTTAATTACCAGTCCCCGGCGTACTGGAGGACATCATACGAACCCGCCATCCTTTCAATGTGCTTTCGGCGAAGTTCCACAAACTGGCGGATGTGCAGGTTATCGTGCGCCACCCAACACGCGAACATTTCTCCCGCCGTCACTGAGCCAAACTCAGATGTGTAGGTAATTTCCAGGTCTGCGCTGCGGATGCTTTGGAGCCATTCGAGGGATTTCGCTCTTTCCTCAAAAAACATTTTCTGCATCTCTGCCAAATCTCTCTCATTGTATTTCCGTTCGGTGACCCAGCCTTGCGGATCGATCCTGTGCCACTCCTCATTCTGGCGGTGCAGGCCTGTATTGAGCGAAGTCGAAATGATGAAATCCAAATGCTCGCGGAAATCCTCCCGCTCCTCATCATAAAGGTGGCAGACGACTTCAAGAATGGACCACGAATCCGCAGCGGGACGAATCTGCGCCTCTTCCTGGCTGATGCCTGCCAGCAAAGCCCGAATCATTTCCGTGCTTTGAGCAAGTTCCTGATAAAGTGTTTGGAAATCCATCGTAACTCCAATCCATCATACTGACTGCCTGATAGAGTATATCGAAACGTCAGTCTCAAGTCTTTAGTCTTCAATTCTCCACTCCACCCAATAAACCAATTTTCACTACTCAAATTTTCCAACAATCCTGAGTATATCAAACCCCTCCGCAAACGGACGTTCCGCCAGCGCGCCGTGACGGATCATAATGGAGCGGGTCAGTTCAGAGTTGAAGTAATATCGGTCGCGGTACGTTTCATATTCCGCCAATGCTTCGATCTTTTTGTTGACATCTTCTTCCGTCACTTCCACCAAAAAGTGCGGGAAGAAATCATAGGAGGAGCGGACCACGTCAAACCCCAGCACAGTGATGCCGCGAAAGGCCCGCAGGGCTTCATCCGTCATGGTGTTGTGATCCTGGTGCACATCCTGTTTGGAATGGGTGAAGATCAGGTCGGGTTGAAAATCTTTGCGGAGTTTCAGGAAATATTCAAGAATTTCCTGCCGCGAATCCGGGAAAACACGCGTCTGGAAAGGACCAAAGACCACCTTGCTTTCCGACACTCCCAGGATTTTCATGGAGCGGAGATGCTCGTCTTTGACATTTTTCAAATCGGGGTTTTTCTGGTTATCTGAAAGCGTCACGCACAGGACATCCGTCTTTTTGACGATGTTGTGCAAAAACGCGCCGCACCCGATCTCGATATCGTCCGGGTGCGCGCCGAGAAAGAGAATTCGTTTTCCAAAGAAATTCATCCGCTTTTATCCGTTTATCCGTTTTGCCGCAGGCAATCCGCTGCTTATTTCGTCGCCAATATCCCGCCGACAACCGTGGTCATCACTAGTTTGCCGTCGCGTTCAAACCAGCGTGTAGCCACATCGGTGATCTTCCCGATCAACGCTTCGTATTCATCCTTGCCGTTGAACATGGATGTCCATAGTTTGCGGTCTTCACCCAACGAGGCGCGGACGTAATCAATGAACGGCGCAACTTCAGGGAAGGTGAGGTGGTTCTCGAATTTGTGCAATTCGGTTTTGGCGAAAATCTTGTCAATGGTATTGAAGATGTCTCCCTTGAAGCGCGAGGAACCCGGCATGGGTGGGATGGCCGCGCCTGTGGCTTCCTTGATGATGTCGTAGAACATCTGCTTGTTTTCGGGTAACGGGCCGCTCACGAAAAGCCGTCCGCCAGAGTTTAGCACACGATGTGCCTCACCAAATGTAAAGTCCAGATCAGAGGCGTAGTAGATGGCGAATGCGCTGGTGCACAGGTCGAAGGTGTTGTCTGCGAATTTGAAGGGTTCATTAAAGTCCAAAAACTGGAAATCAATATTTGCGCCGACTTCCTTGTTTTTTGCACGGGCTTTCTCCAATAGTTCTTCAGAGAAATCGCCGCCAGTGATCTGCGCGCCGCCTTTGGTGTACTCATTAAAAAGAAAACTCAACTTGCCCGCGCCGCAGCCAACATCTAAAATTTTCATCCCCGTCTGGGGTTTGAGCAGGTCATTCGTCCAAACATCGATATTCGCCGAGCCGTATTTTTCGTGGATATCGATTCGCATCAGCAAGTCTTTGCTGGGTTCCTGATAATCAATTTTCATTTATCTCTCCTGGAATAAGAGACTTCGGAAGTCTGCAAGACTTCCGAAGTCTTGAGTTTGTAGAATTATACCAAAATCAAATCAAAATTCACCCGCTGAATTTTGGAGGCTTATTTTCTTTTGTTTGACTCTTGCTTCAACCAATAGCGAATCCCTTTGCCTGCAAGAGGCTCCTCTTTAAAGCGCGGGATGATATGCAGGTGCGCATGAAATACATCCTGCCCGCCAATTGTGCCGCAATTCCAACCCAGGTTATATCCATCTGGATGATATGCTTGGTCCAACAAATTTTTCGTCCGATGGATCATTTCGTAAATTGCAGTCCATTCTGAGTGGGTGAGATCAAAAACTGTTTCGCGATGTGCACGCGGAATAATAAGACCAGAGCCGATCAGTACAGGCTCTTCGCGTTGCAGAAATACGCACAGCTCATTTTCAATGATAATTTCAGTTTGGCTGGCGAGATGTTTGCAAAATGGGCAGTCATTCATTTTAATCTCCTTGAAAACTCATGATAGAATTCGCGCACTGGAGTCATTATGGCGAGCAAAATACAATCTGTAAAAGGCACGAGAGAATTTTATCCTGAGCAAATGTCCCTGCGTAATTTCATTTATGAAAAAGTACGCGCGGCATCTCAGGCGTTTGGCTATCAGGAATGGGAGGCTCCATTCATCGAGACGATTGATCTGTATGCGGCGAAGTCTGGCGAAGAACTTGTCAAAAAGCAGTCTTTCACATTCCAGGATCGCGGCGGAGACTTTGTCACCCTGCGCCCCGAACTCACGCCTAGCCTGGCGCGCATGATCGCGGCGAAACAGGGCGAGTTAACTTTCCCTGTGCGCTGGTGGTCGTTCGGTCCGTTTTGGAGATATGAACAGCCGCAAAAGGGACGCTCGCGCGAATTCTTTCAGTGGAATATTGACCTTCTGGGAGTCGACTCGCCGGAAGCGGATGCGGAAATGATCGCAATTGCGGCAACATTTCTGCGCTCGGTCGGACTTAAGCCTCAGGCTGCTACTATCTTTGTGAATAATCGCCGCCTGATGAATTCTGAATTCGATGCTCTGGGCATTGCCCCGGAAAAAAGGATTGAAGTCTCCAACCTTGTAGACCGCCGTTCCAAGATGGAGCCTGCCAAGTGGGAGGCATACGGGCTTGAGCTTGGTTTAACCCAAACACAAGTAGACGGTTTGAAAAACATCCTCGGTGATTTTGACTTGTGGAAGAAGAGCGATGAGTTGACCCGTCTCTTCGCCGCGTTGGAGGCATTGGGCGTGCGGGACTACGTCAAATTCGACCCGAACATTATGCGTGGACTTTTGTATTATACCGGCACCGTCTTTGAAGCCTTTGAGACAAGCGGTTCCCTGAAACGCGCCATTCTCGGCGGTGGACGTTATGATAATCTGCTTGCCGATGTGGGCGGGCAGCCTCTCCCTGCTGTTGGGTTTGCAATGGGGGACGTGGTAGTTGGCATTATTTTGCAGGAGAATGGTCTCCTGCCCGAATTTGCCTTGACGCCTGCTTCGGTGTTGGTGACTGTTTTCAATGAGACGATGTTGATAAAGTCTTTTGAACTCGCCGCCCAATTACGCAGTGCGGGTCTCGACGTGATGGTTTATCCTGAACCTGTTAAACTGCAAAAGCAATTCAAATTTGCGGATAAAATGAAGATCAAAATCGCGCTGACAGTCGGCCCTGACGAAGCGGCAAATGATGAGGTGGCGGTCAAGAATCTCGCAACCGGCGAGCAGGTAACCGTTAAGCGCGAAGCGGTTCTGGAAGTCGTCAAAAAGTTGATGAATTAAGTCGAGTTGTGGTAAAATTTTGCCCGCTCGAAACATGGCGGATGTAGCTCAATGGCAGAGCACCTGACTGTGGCTCAGGTGGTTGTGGGTTCGAGACCCATCATCCGCCCACAAAAAAACTTCCGAAGTCTCCAAGACTTCGGAAGTTTGCTTTAATTCTATCGTCCTCTCACATACCAGATCGAGCCGGGGGAGTCGTAACTCCAGCCCTCGCCCATGACGATGTGGGTGGTGCCTTGTTCGTCAATGTCCATTTCGTAGTAATCGCCGAAGGGGAAGCGGAATCCATCTGCGGTGATATAGGTGTAGCCGCTCACAAAATCTGAAACATCCTGTTCTGCTGTCCAGGTTGCGCCGCCGTTGGTGGAGCTGCGATAGTACGTATTCCACCAGCCGTTTGTCCGTTCGTCCATCCATGAAATGCGGACATCCCCATCCCCGGTTGCGGCGATGGCTGGAAAATTATGCGAGATGGTAGGGCCGGCGGTTGAGACATCCATGCGGGAACTCCAGGTTGCGCCGTTGTCGGTGGATTTGTAGAAATAGGTATGCGCCGGGCCAAAATCCACATTGTTGACGTTTGCAAGGGCATACACATTTCCAGTTTCATCTCCGGCCATGACGATCTGTGCGCCGAGATACGCCCATCCACAAAGGTAATCAGCGGGGCATTTTTCAGGTGCGCGGGAAACGTCCACGACTGTGCTTGACCAGGTTGCGCCGCCGTTGGTGGATTTGCTGATAACAAGGTTGACGTTGCCTTTGGCGCCGCCATTTTGTTCATAACCGTCCCATGACATATATGCAGTGCCATCCGGGGCGACGTATCCGCCTCCCGCCAACGCCCAACCCAATTTTCCCTTAAACTTTATCTCAGATTGGGTAAAGGTCTGGCCGCCATCATGGGACGAAGCGGCATATAGCTTTTGCGTATGGGTGTAGGAAACGTAAACATCCTGCCCGCGCACAGCGAGGATGGGTTTATCCACTGCCGCATTGGTTGCGTCTGCGATCACGATTGTCCAGGTTGCGCCAAAGTCGGTGGATTTGGCAACCGCGATGTCGCTCTTGTTGGCTTCCATCCATACTGCGTAGACGGTGCGGCCATCAAGCGGGTCAACGACAATTTGTGAGTCCCACTGCCCGGTATTTGCTCCCGCTGTATAGATTGGAGTGGGTGCTCCCCACGTCGCTCCGTGATCGTTACTGACTTGAAGAATCTGCGTGGGATTGCCACATTCATCACAGCCAGGCACACCATAATATTGAGCATATAGAATATACACATGACCGAATTGGTCGGAGGCAATTGCAGGCTCCCATTGATCGCCATTAAAAAATCCCAACCGAACCTGGGAAGAGAACCCAGCGGGTGGGACGGGAGGTGCAACTACCCCGGAAGGAATGGGCGCGGAAATGACAGAAGCCAATGGGCCTTCGGTTTTCCGTTTGGCCTTGGCAGGCTCTTCTTCTTTTGCAGGGATCATTGCTCCGAAGAAGTTTGCCGCCAGCAATGCGGCAAGTGCGAGAAGAAC
>JACPVB010000033.1 GCA_016191985.1 Chloroflexota bacterium
CAAGCCGCCAGCATGATGACAAGTGACATGATGAACACTGTGTTTTTCATATTTGCTCCTTTGGAGCGATTGATTATTTTCCATCGTAGGGGTGTCTTTGCTTTTCCCCACAAGGTTTATCCAAGTTCCATTATAGTGAAGATTGCATTGGAGTCAAATAGCGAATGTCATAAGGTCTGTAACACAAGTGGTGGGTGAGTTTTGGAAAAAAAACAGGTAAACGAATCCCATGCCCTTTATTCACAAACCTCATATCAAGAGCGCTTCTGTCCTAGCGAATGTAGGCAGTATCTACCACATGGCCATCGAGTTCTACGTATCCACACCACGAGATGTTTTCAACGTTATTGATGATAACGACCCTCTGGTTCCCCTCATGTCTCTCCGCAGGCGAGATAATCATGAGCCAATCACCGCTGCGGAAGCGATATTCCCCCGCCAATTGCTCCCCGTTATCCAGTTGCCAGTCCGCGCTTGGTGGGGCGGTTGGAAGGCGAGAGGAAATTACATACTCCAGAACATTTTCACGCGCCAGTTCAACCAGCGCAGGAGCGGAGGCGTCTTCTCCGCCGGTGACTGGGATGGAGCGTCGGTCTCCGGATAGACAGCTTGTGAGCAAAAAAATCACAGCCATGCAAATGGGTAATAAGAAAACAATCCTGTGGTTTATTCTGCACTTCCTTTCGAATGTACCGGCCCTACCTTTCATAATAGCACGCTGGCAGGGGGATTTACATCCCCCTGCCAGTTTGAGTCTGTAATATAAAGGATTGGACAATTTAATTTTCCCACTCCCAACCAAAATGGAAGGGCGGAACCATTTCTGGTCCCGCCCTTCTTTTACGCCCTGCCCTCACACAGGTATTTTTTTATTTTCACTGTCCCGAAGGGTTATTTCGAAGAATTCGAGATTCTGGCCGAACCTTCGGGACGTTTTCCTATTTTTTATTTCTCAAATACTCATCAATCGCAAACCCGGCTTTTCTGCCACTCACCATGGCGGTGACAACGAGGTCCGGGCCGGTCACACAGTCTCCGCCGGAGAATATACCTTCGCGCGAAGTTTGTCCGGTGGCTTTGTTTTTTACACTGACCAGTCCCCAATCATGGGTTTCAAGATCGGGAGTGGTTTTGCTGATGATCGGGTCGGGCCAGTAGCCAAGCGCGAGGACGGCAGTATCCGCCGCCACGCTGAAGTTTGAGCCTTCCACGGGGACGGGTTTGCGGCGTCCCTTGGCATCGGGTTCGCCAAGTTTCATTTCGATACATTCCACAGCGGCAAGTTTTCCGTCCGCGCCGGGGATGAATTTTACAGGTTGGGTGAGGAAGCGGTATTTTGCCCCTTCCTCGCGTGCCATTTTGCGATCCTTCTTGCCGCCGGGCATTTCTTTTTCCGTGCGGCGATAGAGACAGGTGACATCCTCTGCGCCGAGGCGGAGCGCGGTGCGCAGACAGTCGGAGGCCGTGTCACCGCCGCCGATGACCACCACACGTTTGCCGATCTCAAGTGGTTTGCGCATGTTTTCGGGGAGTTGATCCGGAGCGATGTTTCCGCGAATGAGAAAGTCCGTGGCCTCGTATACGCCGGGCAGATCGGTGCCGGGCGTGTCTTCCATTTTTGCGTCAATTTCAGAACCGACGCCGATGAAGACAGATTCAAAGCCTTCTTCGAATAAGCCGTCGATGGTCTTATCTTTTCCAATATAAGTGTTCGGTGCGAACTTCACACCGGCTTTTTCAAACTCTTCCCATTTTTCCTGCCAGACGTCTTTTGGTAATTTGAAATTGGGAATGCCATAAACGAGCAATCCGCCGGGGGCTGGCTTGGATTCAAAAATGGTGACATCGTAGCCCTTTTGCACAAGGATGTCTGCACAGCCCAGGCCGGCAGGCCCCGCGCCGATGATGGCAACCTTCTTTCCTTTGGATTCGCCAACGGGAATGTTATATCCGCGCATGCGGCGTTCATAGTCCACGGCAAAGGCTTCCAGCTCGCCACAAAGCACAGGCTGGTGATGTTTATTCAACACACAGGAGCCCTGGCATAGAGCCTCGTGCGGGCAGACACGTCCGCACACTTCGGGGAGGGAACTGGTCTTGTGGTAGATGTTCGCCGCATCTACGAATCGTCCCTGTTCAATTAACCACATTGCGGAGGGGATATCGTTCGATGTCGGACAGGCTGTCATGCAGGGGGCGGGGTCCGGGCAGTGGATGCAGCGCGCGGCCTCCACCATGGCGCGTTCCGGGTCGAATTCAATCACTACATCATCGAAATCGCAGGTTCGTACCTCAGGCGGGCGCAGGTCAAGATCATAGAATGGTCTATTGGCCCGTTCCTTCCTGTCGATTGCTAAAAATTCGCTGGGTACAGCCTGCATATTTATGCCTCCGAATCGATTTTAAATCCGTACATATAAGGTCTGAGGTGATGATACCTAATATATTCGGACAGACATAGGCGTAAATGTCATCAAAACCAAGAGACAATCGTCATAAGTTTCTTATTAGACAATCATTAACGCCGGTCGATAAAGAGGTTCAATTTCGTTGGCTTGAATTAAAATAATCCTACACAATTTTTACATATTCGTTTGATAAACTTAACACGCACGCTCGTATAGTTGCAAACCCGCGGGCTGACTGTATTCTTGGAGGAACCCCATAATGAAAAAATTTTTTTCGAGATTTTCCCGCCGCACGTGGATCATTGCGGGAGTCGTAGCGTTGATTTTAATTATCGTCGTTGCCGTCAACTCAGGCGGAAACGAAGTAGTCGCATTTCAAACCGTGCCGGTTGAACGTGGAAATTTGGTCGCATCGGTCGGTGCAACGGGAAGCGTGCGGGCGAGGCAAAGCGCCACACTCGTCTGGCAGACAAATGGGATCGTGGACTCTGTCGATGTAAAAGTGGGCAGCCGCGTCTCTCGTGACGATGTGCTGGCCAGTCTCGATAAGGCTTCTCTCAGCCAGACCATTATCCTGGCCGAGGCAGACCTTGTCAGCGCCCAGAAAACACTGGAGGATTTGCTCGCCTCAGACACGGCTCGTTTGGAAGCCTCGAAGGCAGTGGATAGCGCCGAAAAAGCCTACGAAAAAGCCTATAACTGGCGCATGAAACTCAACGGCAAAATAGAGATCACAGATTACTATTTTGAATTTGGCGTTTTAAAATCGAGGCAATACAAGGGATATGCCAGCGAAGAGACGATTGCCCAGGCCGATAAAGACCTTGCCCTGGCAGAGGCCCGCCTGGACGATGCCCGTCGCGCGTATGAACGCCTTCTCGATGGTCCCGACTCTGCTGAAGTTGCCGCCGCGGAGGCTCGGGTAGCTGCCGCAGAATCCACCTTGAATATGGCATATTTGATCGCGCCGTTCGATGGGACGATTACGCAGGCAAATCCAGCCGTAGGTGACCAGGTATCTATCGGGACGGTTGGTTATCGCATCGACGATCTTTCCCACCTGCTTGTGGATGTTCAGGTCTCAGAAGTGGATATCAACAGCGTTTCTGTAGGCCAACCTGCAACGCTTACATTTGATGCGATCCTCGGCAGGGAATATCACGGTGAAGTTGTGCAGGTGGGTCAGGCTGGCGATACTTTGCAGGGCGTGGTCAGCTTTACAGTTACCATTGAATTAACCGACGCCGATGAACTGGTGAAACCCGGTATGACCGCCGCCGTCAACATTGTAGTGGAAGAGGTCAAGGATGTGGTGCTGATCCCCAACCGCGCCGTCCGTTTGGTGGATGGGAATCGGGTGGTGTATGTGCTCGTCGATGGGCAGCCAGTTCAGGTCAAAGTGCGACTCGGTTCTTCATCCGATATATCGAGCGTGGTTGTGGAAGGCGATATCAAGGAAGGCGATCTGATCATTTTGAATCCGCCTTCCTTTAATGGCAGTCCGTTTGGAGGCTGACATGGACTTGGTGATCGAAGCGCGGAACCTGACAAAAACCTATATGATGGGCGAGTTTGAAGTGCAGGCATTACGCGATGTTTCATTTACGATTGAACGAGGAGAAATGGTGTCCATTATGGGGCCTTCCGGCTCCGGGAAATCCACCATGATGAACACGCTCGGCTGTTTGGACAGGCCGACTTCGGGCGAATACATCCTTGACGGCGAGTCGGTTGCGGAGATGAACGACGACCAGCTTGCCAGCGTTCGCAACCGCAAGGTTGGGTTTGTCTTCCAAAGTTTTAATTTGCTTTCACGCCTCACCGCTCTGGGAAACGTGGAACTGCCACTGCGTTACGCGGGATTAACCGAAGGACGCCGCGAACGCGCTCAAGCCGCGCTCGAAGCGGTGGGGCTAAAAGACCGCATGACCCATCGCCCCTACGAGCTTTCCGGTGGACAACAACAACGCGTGGCCGTGGCGCGCGCTTTGGTCAACAACCCCGCCATCATCATGGCGGACGAACCGACAGGCAACCTGGATTCAAAAGTGGGCAAAGAGATCATGAATCTTTTGCTCGGCCTCAACAAGGAACGCGGCACAACACTAATTATTGTGACGCATGATCCCAATATTGCCGAACAGACCCAGCGCGTCATCCGTTTACGTGACGGCGAGCTGGATCAGTCTGCTGAAGAAGGGAGGAAGAAATGAGCTTTGCACAAGCCATTCTCGAAGCGCTCGAAAGTTTGAACGGCAACAAAATGCGTTCCGGCCTCACCGTGCTGGGGATTGTCATCGGCGTGGCGGCGGTGATCGCCATGCTCGCGGTAGGTAACGGCGCACAGGCATCCATCACTGGTTCCATTTCAAGCATTGGCACGAATCTGCTTTTCGTTTTTAGCGGCAGTCCCCAACAAGGGCCTGGTGGACCGGGCGAAGGCAGGAGCGGCAATAATGAGCGTCCGCTCACATTGGCAGATGCAGAGGCAATCGCCGACCCATTCGCCGCCCCTTCCGTGGAACTGGTTGCGCCCGCCATTCAAGGCAACGGCACGCTGACATTTGCCGGTGAGAATACAACTACTACCATCTCAGGGGTAACACCCGAATATTCAGCAGTCCGTAATATGGAGCTGGCTGAAGGTGAATTTATTAATGAAGAGCATAACCTTGGGCGTATGTCTGTGGTGGTGCTTGGGCCTGAAACTGCAGAGGCGATTTTTGGTCACGCCGATGGAGTGGTGGGTGAAACGATCCGCATTGAAGGTCAGCCATTCCGTGTGATCGGAGTTTTAATTGCAAAAGGCGGTGGCGCTTTCGGCAGTGAAGATAACGCCGCGTACATCCCATTCACCACCGCGCAGGCGCGTCTCATCAAGCGCAGCTCGCGTGATGAAGTGGACGTGATCTTCATTCAAGCCACATCCGCGGAATCTGTGCCCTCCGCTTCGGAAGAGGTTTCAAATATTATTCGTCAACGCCATCGCACACCGATTGGCATCGATGATTTCACGGTCTTCACACAGCAGGATTTTCTCTCCACATTTGAGACCATCACAGGTGTACTCACGATCTTCCTCGGCGGCATTGCGGGCATTTCCCTGCTCGTCGGCGGCATTGGCATCATGAACATCATGCTGGTCTCCGTCACCGAGCGCACCCGCGAGATCGGTTTACGAAAAGCCCTGGGCGCGCGCAAACGCGATATCCTCCTTCAATTTCTCACCGAATCGTCCCTGCTTAGTTTGATCGGCGGCGTGATCGGCATTATGTTTGGCTGGCTCATCGCCTTTGTCGTTGGGAAGGTTGCCACGGCAACAGGCAATAACTTTACTCCCATCGTCGGCACGGATGCGATCATCCTTTCCACGAGCTTCTCCGCCATCATCGGCTTGTTCTTCGGGATTTACCCCGCCAGCCGCGCCGCAAACCTCGAGCCGGTGGAAGCGCTTCGCTACGAGTAACCATGCCTGCATTTCGAAAGATAAATTCCATTCTGCTGATTGCTGTTTTTTTGCAAGGATGTATATTTCGACCACAGATCACGAACGATAGACAACAAACCGTAGACGTTGGGCAACAGACGGCAACGGTCAGCGGTCCATCACCCACGGTCCAAACATCCACGCCTCTCCCTTCGCCGACGATTGCTCCTACGGCTACCGTCATTTTGCCTACGCCTTTACCTTCTGTCACCATCACGGCAGCAACTGGCAACATCTTCATCCGCCGCGGACCGGGACTGGAGTACAACCCGATTGGCGTTTTAAAAAAAGGCATGAGCGCCCGAATCATCGCACAGGATGTCCTTTCGGATTGGGTGCAGATCAACATCCCCGACTCGGACAAAACAGGCTGGGTATCCGTTCAAACCATGTTTTCCAAAGTCGATGGTGATTTGAGCCAGCTCCCTGATTTCACGTTCACCGAATGGCCCGTGCCTGCTTATATAAAAAATTGCACCGAACACGATATGTTCATCGCGCCCGGCGACATTTACCTGCCATCTTTATATACCAATTCTCAATACCTGAATGAAGTTCAGGTCAACCCCGGCACATATATCGCTTACGATTTATTCGTCCCCGGCGAACCCGAAGCACAGCGATTTGAAATCCGCGAAGGGACACAGGCGTACATCACTATCAATGGTCTGGGCGAGCGTCACAAATGCCCGTAGCTTGTACCGCACACTTGCCCTGGCAGGCAGTGCCAGGGAAATTCATTTTGCGAGGAATTTGGAAGGAAAACCATCCATTCGCAAGGTGAACCTTGCGCTACTGCAATCCATCCACGAGAAGGGTGCAAAGAAACTGCTGTTACGATACAATCACGCCGCAGGGCGCTGATTGCCAAAGCGGAGAAAATGCCAAAGAAAACAGAAACAGGCATCCGTTAGGCGGGAGGCGTTTTGTCGTGTTGACACATGCCAGTAATGATATCCATATAATCCCCTGGAGGTTTTCATGTCCGAAAAGTTGGATCAATTAAAGCAAATCCTTGGCGAAATTTCCGATTTGAACCATGCCGCAAGCGTGCTGGGCTGGGACGAGCAGGTGAACATGCCACCCGGCGGAAGTGAAGCGCGCGGGCAGCAGCTTGCCACCCTCGGCAAAATTGTGCAGGAGAAATTCACCTCGGATGAAGTTGGCAGGCTGCTGGAAGATTTAAAGAAGGAATACGCCGACCCGCACACGGACGACGGCGCGATGATCCGCGTTGCCTCTCGCAATTACGAGAAGGCAAAAATGGTGCCGCCATCATTCGTTGCGGAGCAGGCCATCGTTGCGTCGAAGGCGTTTGAAGCATGGGTGGAAGCAAAAGGGAAATCTGATTTTTCCATTTTTCAGCCCCATCTCGAAAAAGTGGTGGAACTGGTAAAGAAATATATTTCCTTCTTTCCGCCCGCCGATCACCCATACGATATTTTGCTGGATGATTTCGAACCCGGTATGAAGACTGCTGAAGTGCGCGAGATTTTTGGAAACCTGCGCCCCAAGCAGGTGGAATTGATCAAGGCAATTGCATCCGCAAAACAGGTCAAGGCGGATTTCCTGCACAAAAAATATAACGAAAAGAAGTTATGGGATTTCAGCGAAAAGATCGTCTCCGAATTCGGCTATGACTTCACCCGCGGCAGGCAGGATAAAGCCCCGCATCCGTTTGAAACTTCCTTCAGCGTGAACGATGTTCGCATCACGAACCGCTTCGAAGCAGGCAGCCCGATTGCAACCCTCTTCAGTGCGATGCACGAATCGGGTCACGCCATGTACGAGCAGGGCGTCAATCCTGCATACGAACGCACGCCGCTTGCAAATGGCACTTCGCTCGCGGTGCACGAATCGCAATCGCGTATGTGGGAGAATCTCGTGGGCCGCTCCCTGCCGTTCTGCGAACATTTCTTCCCCGAATTGAAAAAAGCCTTCCCCTCGCAGTTGGACGGCGTGACTGCGAAATCTTTTTACAAAGGCATCAATAAAGTGGAGCCTTCCCTCATTCGCGTGAATGCGGATGAAGCCACCTACAACCTGCACATCATGCTGCGCCTCGAAATCGAAATCGGCATGGTGGATGGCAGCATCGCTGTTAAAGACCTGCCTGAAATCTGGAACGCGAAGATGCAGGATTATCTTGGCATCGTCCCGCCCAATGACGCGAAAGGCGTTTTGCAGGATGTGCATTGGTCGGGCGGCATGATCGGCTATTTCTCCACGTATGCGCTGGGGAATATCGTTTCTGCCCAGTTGTGGGAAGCCATCAACAAGGATATCCGCGACCTCGAAGATCAAATCTGCAAGGGCAAGTTCGATGAACTGCTTGGCTGGCTGCGCGAAAAGATTCATGCCTTTGGTCACAAATACGATCCACAAGACCTTGTGCAAAAGGCCACTGGCTCGCGCATCGACTCCGCCGCGTACGTTCGTTATTTGACAAAGAAATACAGCGGCATTTACGGGTTGTAAAAATATTATCCTGCTTTAAGTGCGTCGCACCTTACTTGATTGGAAGATTCTCAAAAGTGGACTTCATCCACTTAATGGGAAAATTCCACCCGTCTGGTGCGACGCACCCTATTTATGATTCGACTCTTACATGAAGAAAAAAATATTCATCCTCGCCTCTTTTTTGGGACTTTTATCTGCCTGCTCGCAAAGTATAGAATCCACACCGACAGCATTGCCCCCCAACCATCTTTCGACGGTTGTTGCTCTTACCGGCCAGGCCGCCTTCGCCACAGCCGATGCGTTGACCCAGATTGTGCCTCCCACAGAAATTCCCATTTCGACGGAGCTGCCAATTTCATTAACTGAAATCCCCAGCCCAACGCCGACCTTTGCGGCGGGCTTTACAGATTTTGCACAAATCCGCTTCCTGACGCCCGGCCCCGCATCCAGCTTGATTTCTCCGATCAATTTGCAAATGGAGCTTGTCTCCGGCGAAAGCGAAGTGGTGCAAGTGGATTTGCTGGGCGAGGATGGCCGCGTCCTCTATCGCGACCTCGAAAAAGTGACCCGAAACTTGAAAGGCATTTTCCGCCGCTTTGACCTCCGGTTCGAGATCCGCGCCGTTTCAGAGGCGGGCTATATTCGAGTCAGCACCAAGGATGATTACGGGCGCATTCAGGCTCTAAATACCATGCCTGTCCTTTTGTATTCTGTGGGCGCCGCTCAAATTAATCCGCCGGGCAATATGACCTACGAAAGGGTCATGGTTGAAGGCTTGAAGGAAAAAGCCGATTTTTACGCGGGAGAGGTCGGTCTTAAAGGCCGCATCTGGCCCTTTAACGATCAGCCCATATTTGTGGAATTGGTTCTGCCCGATGGAAGACCGATCTCTTCACGTGTGCTGTCATTCAATGGAATTGACACTCAATCTTTTGAAACCACCCTTCCCTACAAAGTGAGCGAACCAACCCTCGCCCGCCTCACGTTTCGGCAGGACAATCCACTCCTCAGCATAAACGATACGGAACTGCAAAGATATATGTACGTGTACAGCATTGAAATCACACTCAATCCATAACCGGCTTGCCAAAATAAATCGCAATGGTATAATTCGCAGGCTTTCCCCTCCCAGGGATGCTATCGGGGTGTGGCTCAGACCGGTAGAGCGCACGGTTCGGGTCCGTGAGGTCGAGAGTTCAAATCTCTCCACCCCGACAGGAAAGTACGTAAGACTCCCAACCCGAGGGAGTCTTTTTTATTAGGTGAGAGAGTAGGGTTATGCAATTCTCTCCATCTCAACAGGAATGTTTGCGTGCACGCAAAACAGTCGACCAATCTGCTCCCTGTGCCGTCTTCGAGCGGGTTTCCCGCTGCCCACAAGGTGCTCCGCAAGGGGCGGCGCCTTGAGCGGTAGCGGTGTTTGATTTTAATTGCGGTAGAATGTGCTGGACTTTCCCCTTATCCCCATGCGCCCAGTTTATCCCTCCATCCTCCGCACCAAGATCATCCCGCCGCCGCGAAATGCGCGTACTTTAACGCGCCCTCGCGTAATTGACGTGCTGCGGACCGCGCTCGATTACCGCCTCACTGTTTTGCAGGCTGGCGCGGGATATGGAAAAAGCACCGCGCTCGCTGAACTCGCTGCGGAAGTTCAACCGCTGGTCTGGTATCAGGTTAACGAAGAAGACAACGACCCGCTTGTTTTTTTGCTTCATTTGTTACATGCCGCCAGGGAGACTTTGCCCGAGATTACCGAACTGCCGATCTCTTATCTTGAATCCTGGGATGGCTCGCAAGGTATCCTTTCGTGGCAGGGCATCCTTGACCAGTTCATCAATGTATTAAGCAAACAATCTCACCAGCCAATCCTTTTTATTTTCGACGATGCGCATGTTGTTCTCGAAAACGGGGAAGTGCCGTACATTTTGGATCGCTTCATTGGGCGCGCACCTGCCAACGTCCACACGCTGTTATCGGGGCGGCCCGACCTGACCCTTCCGCATCTTTCGCGCTGGCGTTCCAAAGGCGAGGTGCTGACTCTCGACCAGCAGACTCTCACTTTCACAGCGCAGGAAATTTCCTCGCTGTTTTCAAATCAGTACCGCCTCGACCTCACCAATGAGGAAGTGGATTCGCTTCTCACGTACACCGAAGGCTGGGCAATTGCGCTGCAACTTATCTGGCAAAGCATCCGCAGTCAAACCTCGTCCACACTGGAGTTTCCGCTGCACTGGCAGGCGGATTCGCTTGAGTCGCTTTTCGATGTGCTCGCACAGGAAGTCTTCTCGCGCCATCCCGCCGACGTCCGTGAATTTTTGCTTGTCACTTCCACCTTGCGTGAACTCAACCCCGAAGCCTGCGATTCCCTTCGCCGCGTGATGGGCAACCCCGCAAGCGACTCCGCGTCCATGCTTGCGTATCTTCGCAGACAGGACCTCTTTGTGGTGGAAACCGCCGAAGGCACGCTGCGCTATCATCACATCTTCCACAATTTCCTGCGCCAGCAATGTACCGCCAACCAGCGCACCCAATGCAACCGTGCCGCGGCAGATTATTATCTCTCGCACAAAAATCCTGAATCCGCCATCTATCATCTGCTCGAAGCCAAAGCCTGGGATGACATGGCGGATTTGCTTGACACATATTCCCAGACTTTGCTCTCCAGTGGGCGCTTCGATACGCTCGCGACGTACATCGCCTCTTTGCCGCCCCTCAGCCTGAATCAACATCCCATGCTTTTGTTTACGCTGGGAGAGTTGGCGCGCCTGCATTCACGCTTCGATGAATCGCAGGGCTGGTATCGCCAGGCCGAAACCATCTGGCGCTCGCGCGGACAGCAGGATGGCGTTGCCCGTGCCCTGCGCGGACAATCACGTGTTTACCTCGATACGGTCAATCCATCGCAAGCCGAAAAATTGCTCGAAGAAGCCATTCGCCTCAGCGATGGTTTTGAAGATCGCGAAGCGCAAGTCCGTCTGTTTGAATTGCTGGCAGAAAACAAACTCAACTCCGGGCACGTGGAAGAAGCGGAACGTCTCCGCCAACGCGCTGAGGAATTGCGGCTCGAAGGTCCATCCAATGACCAGTTGCAATTCCGTGTCTGGCTGCGGACGGGCAGGCTCAACGAAGCCCGCCGTGGACTCGAAGAGCAAGCCGAAGCCGAAAAACGCCAGCCCGTGCAAATGCCGCGCGCGCATCGTGAAACTTTGCTGATCCTTTCGTTGATTTATTCCTTTCAAGGCCTGGGTGAACTTGCCTATCATTCTGCGTTGGAAGGTACGCGGCGCGGCGACGAGTTGAAATCGCCGTTCATCACGGCTGTCGGCCACATGCGTCAGGGACATGCGCTCATGTTGACCGATCAACCCAATTACGCGCTTGCCCGTACCCAGTTTGAAAAGGCTATCGAGATCAGCCGCACGTTGAACGTCAACCGCCTGCTCGTGGAAGCCAATTGGGGCTTATGCCGTGTCAGTGGGTATCAAGGCGATCTCACTCTCGCGCAGACACACGCGCAACAAGCTATCGAAATTGCCAACCAGGCAGGCGACGAGTGGATAGTCTCACTCACACGTTTGACAATGGGTGCGAGTCTCATGCTGGCTTCGCGCTACGAGGCCGCTGAAGAATGGCTCAACCGCGCCGTGCTTGGTTTTCAGGAATGCAGCGACCCCTTTGGAAAAACTGCTGCGCGTTTGTGGTTGTGCTATGGCTGGCATAAACAAAAACAAACGGAGCGCCTTGAACGCGCGCTCACCGAAATCCTCACAACCTGCCGTGAAAATGAATATGGCTTTCTCTTCACCACGGTCTCGCATTTGGGCGCGCCCGATGAACGCATCTTCACTCCGCTGCTGGTTCTCGCCCGTGACCAAAATTGGGAAGGTGCGTATGCCCTTCGTTTGTTGGAGTCGCTTGGGCTGGCCGGGGTGCAGAGTCACCCGGGGTTTAGACTCTCCGTCGAAACGTTTGGCAATTTTCAGGTTAAGAGAGGAAGCGAGGTTATTCCATCCAACGGCTGGCGGCGCGAGAAATCCCGTCAACTGTTTCAATTGCTCGTCACCTATCGTCAATCTCCGCTTGACCGCGACCAGATTTGCGAACATCTCTGGCCCGAAGCCGACCTTGCCACTGCGCAGCGAAATTTTAAAATTACATTGAACACACTTTATCAAGTGTTGGAACCAGACCGCGACGCGGGCAGCGATTCGGCTTTCATCGTGCGCGATGGGACAACCTACACCTTGCGCCTCCATGCCGACCTTTGGCTTGATTCTGACCAATTTGCCCGCCTTACCCGTGAGGGACTCAGACCTACTCAAAATTCGATGGCGTTGTTGGAGCAGGCGGTCAGTTTGTATCGCGGCGATTACCTGCCCGACTCGTTGTACGAACCGTGGGCAGCCGAAGAGCGCGAACGCTTTGCGACTCTCTTCCTGGAAACGGCGGACAAGCTCTGTGAGTTTCATTTGCAAAACGAAAAATATTCCGAGGTGATCGACTTGTGCCAGCGCATCCTTGCGAAAGACAATTGCTGGGAACGCGCCTACCGTCATCTCATGCAAGCCTACAACGCCTTCGGTGACCGCGGTCAACTCGCCCGCACGTACCAACGCTGCCAGCAAACGTTGAAAGACGAATTGGATGTCTCCCCGTCACAAGAGACTCAAGACCTCTACAAAAGCCTCATCCGCACCTAACGCCGCGAGATTTTTCTCGCGGTGTTTTTACTGCCCACGGACAGATCCATGTCACCCCTACGGGGTTTGGAATTTTCCTGTTTTCCAAATCTATAATCCTGCCACCCCTACGGGGTTGTGTTTCTCTGATTTTCAAATCTATGTCCCCCTTTGGGGTGGGTTGAATTAATTTCTGCACGGCTATAATCCTTTCACCCTTTTGGGGTTGTATTTCC
>JACPVB010000006.1 GCA_016191985.1 Chloroflexota bacterium
CGGCGGACAACAAACGGCTGACACCAAGCGACTTTAATTATTCTGGCAATTTGTTTACCGAAGAAGCGCCAGCGGGCGGCCTGCCTGCGAACCAGCTCAACGTGCGTGTGGCCTTGCTCAACCAATCGGGTTGGACGTACGACCCGCTTTCGGAATCCTGGCTGCGTTTTGTGGATGATGCCAAAGTAGAAACTGCGGGCCAACTGCACCCCGCGATAGACCGCTTGACGGGCAGGCAGTTGCAATTTGAAAATATCATCGTCCTCATGGCCGAGCATGATGTCATCACCCCCACGAACATGGACATTCACCTGGAGCTCGGCGACGGCGGCTATGCTTATCTTCTCCGTGACGGCAAAAAATACGACATCCGCTGGAGCCTGAAAGCGCGCGACTATGAAAAGAAAACAGGCCGCCCCCGCCCCATCTATTTTGTGGATGCAAACGGAAACCAAATGCCGCTCAAGCCCGGCAATACATGGATCTTTGTCGCCACGCCTTACTCATTCATCACGGATTTGGGAAATGGCACGTGGCAGATGAAATATGTTCCACCGGAAGGCGCGAAGTAAGTGAGTGCGTCGCACCAGACGGGTGAGCATTATCTGTTTAATAGGCCGAATCTTATCGAGCAGGATTCGCTACTTAAGTCTGGTGCGACGCACTCGGACAAGGAGAAGCCATGCACCCATATGTTCTCTCGTTAAAATCCCTCTTCGAGCAATACGTGGACCTTGCGCAAGCGGGGCCGATGAAGAAATATATGCGCGACCAGTTTGAATATTTGGGAATCAAAACGCCGATCCGCGCGGCGCTGCAAAAGGAATTCATCCAGCAAAACGGACTTCCCCCGCTTGACCAGCTCGATGTCATTTCCCGCGGCCTGTGGAGCCTGCCCCAGCGTGAATTTCAATATGCGGCAACGAGCTTTTTGGGAAAGCTGGAAAATAAACTCGAACCCGAATTCATTACGACTCTTGAATATCTTCTCGTCACCAAATCCTGGTGGGACACCGTGGACACGATTGCCGGGAATACCGTCGGCACGCATTTCAAACGTTTTCCAAAAGTGCGGGAAAAATATCTCAAAAAATGGCGCAAGTCAGATAATTTCTGGTTGAGGCGGACGACGCTGTTATTTCAACTCGGCTACAAAGAAGAAACGGACTTCGACCTGTTATGTGAACTCATCAAAGAAAACCTCGGCTCAGACGAATTCTTCATCAACAAGGCCATCGGCTGGGCATTACGTCAATACGCATGGACAAATCCCGCTCCTGTGAAGAAGTTCGTGAAGGCGACAAAGGAATTGAGTCCGTTGAGCCGAAAAGAAGCGTTGAAGAATATTGGGGGGTAGTTACCAAGTAATGAGAGAGCGAGTAACGAGTTACGGACAAGGTAATCTCGTTACTCGTAATCTTGTTACTCATCACTCACCATCTCGTTACTCATTTCTTTTCATCTCGTCCCTCGTTATTCAACCCTGATTCCTCATAAAATCTGCCACCTCCGAAAGACGGGACTTCAAATGCTCCTTCACCGCAGGCAGAAAATCGCCTTCGTCAATGGCTTGCTTCATACACCACAACCACTGATCGCGCTCCACGTCTCCAATGGAAAACGGCATGTGGCGTCGGCGCAATTGCGGGTGACCATATTTCTCAATATATAAAGAAGGGCCGCCCGTCCAGCCAGAGAGGAACATAAAAAGTTTCTCGCGTGAAGATTTTAAACTGGCGGCATGCAAAGCGCGGATATCCTTCGCTTCGGGGGAGGAATCCATCAAATCATAAAAACGATCCACAAGGGCGCGGATGCCCGTCTCGCCGCCCATCAGGTCATAGAGGGAGTTCAAATTTAATTCATTCATAAATGAAATTTTACCTTACCAATCCCTTGTAAGGTAAGAGAACACCTAAAAAACCTAGACACGGCTGCGTAGGAACACAGCAAAACGATTATCGTCAAAACCTTGAATTAGTTCGCTGTGTCCCTACTTTTCACACAAGGCTTATAATTGCCGCATTATCCACAGGAGAAGCTCATGAGCAAAGAAAATGAAGCCGTGATATTAAGCGCCGCACGCACACCCATTGGAAGATTCCAGGGCGCGTTAAGCGGAATGAATGCCGTCAACCTCGGCGCACTGGCGGTGAAGGCGGCAGTAGAACGGGCGGGCATCGATCCAAACGATGTGGAAGAAGTATTGATGGGCAATGTGGTGCAGGCAGGCGAAGGCCAGGCTCCCGCGCGGCAGGCGGCGATCTTTGCGGGTGTGCCGGCCACCGTCAGCGCGACCACTGTTAACAAAGTCTGCGGCTCGGGCTTGAAAGCTGCCATGATGTCTGCTCAGGCCATTCGCGCGGGCGATGCGCAGCTTTTCATCGCCGGCGGAATGGAGTCGATGAGTCGCGCTCCGTATCTCATCAATGGCCGTTTGGGCGAGTTGAAGTTCGGCAACGCCCAAATGACCGACGCCCTGCTCAACGACGGCTTGTGGGACCCGTTTGAAAATTGGGGCATGGGCATGGCCGCCGAATTCATTGCGGATGAATACGAAGTGACCCGCGCCGCGATGGACGAGTTCGCGCTTCGCTCCCACCTGAAAGCTGTTGAGGCTCAAGAAGCGGGACGGTTCACGCTGGAAATTGTTCCCGTCCAAATCCCTGGCCGAAAAGGGGAAGTGACCATCTTCGATAAGGACGAAGGTCCGCGCAAAGATTCTTCGCTGGAAGGACTCGCCCGACTCAAACCCGCCTTCAAAGCAGACGGCAAAGTGACCGCAGGCAACGCCTCGTCCATGAATGATGGCGCGGCAGCGGTTGTCATTTCTTCGCGGGCGTATGCTGAAAAAAATAATCTCAAGCCCATGGCACGCATCGTCGGCTATGCACAGGCCGCAGTGGAACCGAAATATCTTTTCGCCGCGCCTGCCCATGCCATGCCAAAATTACTAAACAAAATTGGTTGGATGTTGAAGGATGTTGACCTGATCGAGTTGAACGAAGCCTTCGCCGCGCAAGTCCTTGCGGACGGTTACGCCCTCGCCGACCAGGGCTGGGACTGGGACAAGGTCAACGTGAACGGCGGCGCGATTGCGCTCGGTCACCCACTGGGAGCCAGCGGCGCGCGCGTGTTGACCACGTTGATCTACGCCCTGAAAGACCGCGGACTGAAACGCGGCATTGCTTCGTTATGTCTGGGCGGCGGTGAAGCGGTGGCAATGGCGGTTGAAATCGAATAGAACAAACTTCAAAGAAGGGAGGCTTGCGGCCATTATGATTGCAAGTCTCCTTCATCCCTTTATACAAGTTTGGATGTATGAAAAAAACAAACAGACCGATCAGGCTATCCAAAGATACCGTGAAATATCTTAATAAAAAGAACGACCCGAAAACCACAATCCTGATCGTGGTCGGTGTTTTAGCGGTTGCTGCGATTTCGGCATTCGTGCTGCTTGTTAGTTTCGACAACGACAAAACGCTTGGCGCGGACGTTGATGGGACATACACGATCAACCAGAGCGGGACAATCCTAAACCCCGTTGTCATAGACGGAAACGGCCACACCGCCCAATGCGTGAAAGTGAAGGGAGATTATGTTACGGTCACAAATTTCATTGTGGAAGATTGTGAATCCCACGCCATCCTGATTTTGGGGAAGCATGTCGTCGTGGAAAATAATACCGTCCGCTATAACGTCACTGAAAATGGGAAGGTGAATTGCGAAAACCTGGAGGGCGGCTGGGGCAGCGGCATCAAAGCCGAGAGAGGCTCGCACGATGTAATCATCCGTGGAAATAAGGTGTACGAAAACTGCGGAGAGGGAATTGCGGCTACCATGTCCTACAAGGTGCTGATCGAAAACAACACCGTCTGGGACAATTTTTCAGTCAATATCTATGTGGATAATGCCTACCATGTGAAGGTTTTTAACAACGTGGTGTATTGCACCGGCATCTATTTGAGAGAGGGAAAATATCCTACTGGCATTGCCTTCGCCGAGGAATCCTATGAAGGCTGGGGAATGCAGAGGCATGACAACAGCGCAATCGAAAACCAAATAAATGGGTGCGATGCGGGCATTGTCTCATGGGACTCTGAGGAGCCTGGGGGCGTAGAAATTGGATTGTTGATCGAGGGCAATCAGATTTTTAATACCGTGGGGCGTTCCATTGAATTGAACACCGTGAATAAGGGTGTAGTGGTACGGAACAATATCTCCGACAAAGCTGTATTTGTCCGCGAGGAGGAAGGGGCGGAGGTGACGGAGAATATCAAAGTTACCGCAACCCCATCCACGCCATGACATACCCGAAGGAAATTATCGCTTGTCTCATAATTAACCTAAGTTGCCATCTTCCTCTCAAAATGTCATGCTGAGCGGAGCGACACATGCGCCGCGCGCAGTGCGGTGAGCATCTCTACGACGGTGGTAGAGACCCTTCGGTCGCGGCAAACGCTTCCTCAGGGTGACATGTCTGTAGTTTTTGTTATGATAGCAACTTGAGTTAATTA
>JACPVB010000007.1 GCA_016191985.1 Chloroflexota bacterium
ATGCAAATGAATAAAATTTGGAACACCCTGCGTGCGCAGCCAGATGCTCACACGCAGATTTTCCTTAATCACAATCTCCCCACGTACAAGCATGTTATGGGTGTACAACATGACCAGAGCAGTTTTTTCATCGGGCGCAAGCGGCTTCATTGTTACTCCTTCAATTTGAAGCGATTATACAACACCCTTGAATGAGATAGCTTGCGGTATACTCCGCTCCATTCAATATGACATCCAACTCATCGAAAGACAAACGCTGGATCATCCCGCCTCTTATCACACCCGAAGCTGATTCTGAACTATCGAAATTCCCTCCCGTTTTGCGGCAGATCCTCTTCAACCGCGGCTACGCCACCGACGCCGACGCGCGCGCCTATCTCAACGCCAAACCCAACATAAGCTACGATCCCTTCCAAATGATGGGAATGCGTGAGGCCGTGGACCGCATTCAATTCGCCATAAAAAATAACGAACCTGTCGCCATCTATGGCGATTACGACGTGGACGGAGTCACAGCTACAGCTTTGCTCGTGGAAGCATTGAAATTTTTAAATGCGGATGTGCGCGGTTACATCCCCAACCGCTTTGAAGAAGGCTATGGACTAAATAACAACGCCCTGGATGAACTTAAAGCGGATGGAGTCAAACTCGTCATCACCGTAGACTGCGGCATCCGCTCGCCAAACGAAGCGCTTCATGCCCGGACCGTTGGCCTGGACCTCATTATCAGCGACCACCACCACCCTGACGGTGAAAACCTGCCCCCCGCCCTTATCGTCATCAACCCCAAACAGCATGGCGATATTTACCCCGATAAAGATTTGGCCGGCGTGGGCATTGCCTATAAAATTGCGGAAGCACTTTTTAGTAACGAGGGACAGGAAACGGGGAGCGAAAAATTCGTTATGCTTAATTCGTTACTCGATCTCGTCGCCCTCGGCACCGTTGCAGACCTTGCTCCGCTCGTCGGTGAAAATCGCATCCTCGTGCGCAGAGGTCTCAGGCAAATGCGGGAAACCAAGCGCCAGGGACTCTTCTCGCTCGCGGGGGTTTCCGAAATTGCGCTGGCGAAGGTCAACGCGGGGCATATCGGCTTCATGCTCGGTCCACGCTTGAATGCGGCGGGCCGGTTAAAAGAAGCGCTGGCCGCTTTTGAATTATTAACCACCACCGACGTCTTCAAAGCTGGCGAACTTGCCCAAGTGCTCGATATGCAAAACCGCGAACGCCAGCGCATCACCCGCGACATGCAAAAACAAGCCGAAGAAATGGCAATGAGCGATGACCCGGATGCCTATCTCCTTTTTGCCGCGCATGAAAGTTTCAATTCAGGTGTTGTGGGTCTTGCCGCTTCGCGCCTCACAGACTCCTACTACCGCCCGGCCATCGTCGCTGCCAAAGGCGTAGATGAGACTCGCGGCTCGTGTCGTTCCATCCCCGAATTTCACATCACCGACGCCCTCGATCAATGCGCGGACTTGCTCGTCCGCCACGGGGGGCATGCGGCAGCAGCGGGATTCACTGTCAGGAACGAAAATTTGTCCGCGCTGGTGGAGCGGTTAAAAGCCATAGCGAAGGAAAAACTTTCTCACGAAGACCTCAGGCCCACGGTCACGGCAGATGCGGAAGTTTCGCTTGTGGATATCCGCCCTGATCTCTATGAAAAATGTCTGCGCTATCTTGAGCCGACGGGCTATGGCAATCGCGAAGCATCTTTCGTGGCGCGCGGAGTCAAAGTCAAAAATTCCCGCACCGTTGGCGCGGATGCCAAACATTTGAAGTTATCGCTTGAAGATGGAAATAAATTTACCCACGATGCCATTGGTTTCAAGCTCGGTGCCTGGCACAACAACCTGCCCCCGCGTGTGGACATTCTCTTCACCTACGAGCCAAACGAATATAACGGGCGTGTGAGTTATCAGTTGAACTTGAAAGATTTAAAAGCAGCGGCTTGACTCTGGAATCCATCAGCTCACTGATGGATAAAAAAAGTCGGGCAGCGAGCTGCCCGACTCCAAAGTGTTACCCTTTTTGCACAGGCAGCTTTGCGTGCCGCCAGGCCAGCATGCCACCCTGCACATTGAAAACGGTAAAGCCTTCTTTTGCTAAAATCTTTGAAGCAGAAGTACTACGATTGCCGCTGGCGCAAATGCAAATGATCTCGCGGCTTTTGGGCAATTCACCCATGCGGTGATACAACTCGTTCAATGGCAGCAACTTTGCCCCCGCAATATGCCCCTGACGAAATTCGTCAGGCTGGCGCACATCCAATATCAGGGGATGCTTGCCATATTTCATTTTCTCACTCAATTCAACAACATTCAGGTTCGGGACCGAAGGCCCAAACAACTTGGATAAGAAGCTCATTCTTATCAACCCTCCAAAAAATTTAATTTTTACCCACCCCAAAAGTACCGCGACATTATGAAGTTTAAAAAATAAATACCGTAACCATGTCACCCTGAGCGGAGCGAAGGGTCTCTACGCCAGCATCCGAGACCCTTCGGTCGCAAAGAACGCTCCCTCAGGGTGACATGTACTTTGAGATAAGATTACAACTTTAATTTCTTAAATTTCATCATGTTGCGGTATATGCGGTGAGTTATTTTATTTTCAATTCATCCTCACGTTCGGGAATGGTGAAGCGGGTGATGGTGGTGTAATCCACAAAGCCGGGGATGAATTTATTCATAAAGACGGTCACGCTCCACAGCCAGGGGATGACCCACATGCGGCGCGGACGGCGCACCAGTTTTACCACAGCCTGGGCAACCTGTTCGGCGGTCAACAGCATGAATTTTGGCGTGGATGCGTTGGTCTTGCGTTTGATGCCCGCGTGCTGGCTGAATTCAGTGACCACGCCGCCGGGGTAGACCAGCGAAACATCGATGCCCCAGGGTTTCACTTCGCGGCGCAGGGCTTCGGAGAATCCATGCACGGCATGTTTGGAAGCGGCGTAGATCGTATAGGTGGGCGTGCCAACCAGCCCGGCCATGGAACACATATTAATGATGCTGCCCGCGCGCTGTTTCATCATCACCGGCAGCACCTGCCGCGTGGTTTGGATGACGCCCATCACGTTCACATCAATTTGCGCTTGAATATCTTTAATCGGGTCGAGATTTTCCAGCCAGTCCAAACGGCCAAAGCCCGCGTTGTTGACGAGGATATCGATCCGCCCAAGTTTTTCAATTGTTTGCGAAACCAGCATCTGAATATCTTCAAGTTTGGACAAATCGGCTTGCACAACCAAGGTCTCTGCGCCTGTCCCCATTGAATTAATTTCCTGTGCGAGAGATTGCAACTTGTCCACGCGGCGGGCGGCGATAACTACCTTTGCACCCTCGCGCCCAAATTCACGGGCCGTGGCTTCCCCGATCCCTGATGAAGCGCCAGTAACGATGACAACTTTACCTTTAATGTCCATTGGATTCTCCTTCAACAAGAGTGCGTCGCACCTTACTTAATTGAGATTCTTCTCACAATTGGATTCTACTCCTTAAGAAGAAGATTCCACCCGTCTGGTGCGACGCACCCCGGGCGCAAATCACGGACCCCAGCGGGGTTGGAAATCACAATAATCGTTATCCGTTAATCGCCTTAAATCAGTTCCATCCACGCGCATGATGTAAATTTCGCAGCCATGGTCGTCGCCGTAATGGTCGAAGTAGGAGGTAAACGCCACCCACTGACCGTCGGGTGAAAAGGACGGGCCTTGCGAATTGCCGCCTGTCGGTGAAAGTATATGAGCATTCGAGCCGTCCGCGTTCATGATGTAGACATCGCGGTTCCACGGCTGGCCCGAATAGGTGACAATGAATTGTCCATCGGGTGACCAATCATTTCTTCCACGAATGGCGGGCAGGTCGCTGATCCTTTTTAATTCGCTTCCATCGGTGCGGATGCTGAATAATTGAATCGCGCCTTCCATATCCGAAGCGAACAAAATAAAATTTCCATCGGGCGACCAGGTTGGGTCCCAGCCCGAGGCATTTGGAATTTGACGCGGGTTGCTTCCATCGCGGTCCATCAACCAAAGTTGATTTGAATTTGCGCTTGAAAGTTTAAAAACAATGGTTGATCCATCCGGTGAAATTTCGGGGCCGTTCAGGTTACCGAGTCTATCGGTCAATTGCGTGATGACCCCCGAGGCAATCTCCACTTCGTAAATTTCATAAATATTTGGTTCACGAAACGCGGCATAGACCACGCTCTTTCCATCGGGCGCAAGCGACGGGTAATAATGTTGTTTTGTATCGTCGGTTGTCAATCGGCGGAGACCTGTCCCATTCGCGTTGATGATGCAGATTTGATTGCTCGCGGTGATTTTAAATATCTGACAGGTAAATGCGATCTGACCAAACGGCTCCCCCTCAGGGACGGCTGATACAACGGCCCGGGCAGTAGAATCCACTGACAGCGGGGTGGCGGCCGATAGCGTGGCAAACAGGTCTGGGGTTGGGGAAGAGGCGGCGAAGGGGATATTGCAGGCAAGGATGAAGAGCAGAATAATCCATAAAATCAACCCATATCTCTTTATCTTTCTAAAAAGATTCAAGAGGTAGCTCCTCACCAGTAAAACTACAAAGGGATCAATCAGCAAGCTGATTGAATCCAAAAGAAAACGCCTCAGGCCGGTCTATAAGCCGCATTCTGTCCAGCGGACGCCCTTGCGGGACAGTCCGCCTGTGCAGTCATCTCTCTGGGCGACGTGTCGCCACATCGCTCGGTGCAGCCTACCCGGGACTGGCCTCTCCCACAAGAGGGAAAGGCACGTGCGGAGGCGAGCAGCCTCCCATCGTCCACAGACGATTTCGTCCCTGCTTGGCCTTGCTCCCGGCGGGGGTTGCCTGGCCACACGCATTACTGCGCGCGCCGGTGGTCTCTTACACCACCTTTTCACCATCACCCTCACCCCGAAGGGTGGAGGGCTGTTTGTTTCTGTGGCCCTTGTCCGGCAGGTTCACGCCTTGCGGCGTGTTCCCGTCACAAGTGACGGGACTTCCCCGCCCCGGGTGCTATCCGACGCCGTGCTCTATGGAGTGCGGACTTTCCTCGATCCCGTCAACGCAGGACCGCGACTGCCCAACCAGCCTGAGGAATTTCATAATACACGCAAGAGAGGAGGCAGTCAACATCTTGAAGGTGGATATTAGCGAACGGGGTAAAGTTATGTCATTTGGGGAATTCGTCAATTTGCGGTATTTGCACCAAAACTGATATTTTTGTCATTTTATTTGGGGATGCCATAGGTGGACATTTCGAGAAAAGACATTAAAATAGAGAGGCATTCATTACCCAAGCAATAAAGAGGAATCCTTTGAGCAACCTGCCCGGCAAATTTGTGATCGGCTTAACTGGCAACATCGCAACTGGAAAAAGCGTGGTGCGCCGCATGTTGGAGCATTTGGGCGCGTACACCATCGATGCAGACGCGCTCACCCACCGCACGTATGCAAAAGGCGCGCCGGGCTACCAGGAAGTGATCGATAAATTTGGAAAATGGCTGCTCAACAAGGACGATGAGATCGACCGCAAGAAACTTGGCAACCTCGTCTTCAGCGACCCGGAGGCTATGAGACAACTGGAAGCCATCGTCCATCCACTGGTCCGTCAGGCGTCTGAGATTCTCACGAAGCGCGCGTCCCAGCCTGTGGTTGTGATCGAAGCGATCAAATTGCTCGAAGGTGATCTGCGAAAGGTGTGCGATTCCATCTGGGTGACGAATGCGCCGGAAGAGGTTCAAGTGGAACGGTTGATCCGCAAACGCGGCATGAACCGCGAACACGCCCTGGAACGAATCCACATGCAATCGGCGCAGAGCGCGAAGGTGGCGGTTGCGAATATTGTCATCACCAACACCGGTTCCTACGATGACTTGTGGAAACAGGTCAGTGAAGCGTGGAAGGAAATCGTCCCCGGCGCAGGGGCTGCAGCAGCCGATACCGGTGTTATAAAAAAATCCACCACTCCCACCGGCGAACTTTCCGTCAAACGCGGAAAGCCAAAACATTCTTCATCCATTGCGGAGTTGATCACGCGCCTGAGCAAGGGTCAACGCAAAATGACCGCCAGCGATGTGATGGAAGATTTTGGCGACAAAGCCTACATGCTTTTGGAACAGGATGGTCAGCTTGTGGGGCTGGCGGGCTGGCAGGTCGAAAACCTTGTGGCCCGCACCACCGATATTTTCCTCGAAGAGCATGTGGATGCACGAAAAGCGCTCGATACACTCATCAAGGAAGTGGAAAGCGCTTCCAGTGAATTGCAAAGTGAGGCATCGCTCATCTTTGTGGTGAGCGAGCTATCCTCACAGGAAGACCTCTGGAAACAACTGGGCTACGAACGACGCACACCGGAAACCCTCGGCGTGCAAGCCTGGCAGGATGCCGCAAACGAATCCATTCCAGCAGGGAGCACTCTCTTCTTCAAACAATTGCGCCAGGACCGTGTCCTGCGCCCCATTTAGGGTTTAGAGTCGGTATCAGGCGGTACCCGCTTGTTGCATACTTTACAAAACCATTTAAAAAGTCGAGCAAAGAGCATCGCTCTGGTTTGGTAATTTATGCGGTATTCCGCAGGATTTGTCCTTTCCTGATTACCGATCCAAAACCTTATTACCCTGTATAGTGACTGAATTTCTCAATAACCTCTTTTTTATATTTCAAAGAATCAGCTGGCTGAGCGTTCTTGATATTATGCTCGTCACGCTGATTTTCTTTGGTTTGCTGTATTCCCTGCGCGATACCCAGGCAATGGCATTACTGCGCGGGATGATCCTGCTGGTCGTGGCGCTCATCCTGCTTACCAGCCTGGTGGAGTTGCCTGCCTTTTCCTGGTTTGCACAAAACTCCCTGCCCGCCTTATTGCTTGCCCTGCCGGTGATATTTGCCCCTGAGATTCGGCGGACTCTGGAACGCCTCGGTCGGGCTGGGACCGTTTGGCCGTTTGCCGTTAAATTGACGGATGTGGCCCTTGAGCAGACCATCCATGCCGTGGTAACGGCCACAGCCAGATTGTCTGCCCGCCAGCATGGCGCGTTGATCGTTATGCAGAGATTGGATAATCTCGATGATATTTCGCAAACGGGTGTGCAAATGAATGCGCGTGTGACGCCTGAGTTATTATTGCAAATTTTTTATCCCAACACACCTCTGCACGATGGCGGCGTCATCATCGTCAACTCACAGATCGTTGCCGCGGCGTGTGTGCTGCCGCTCTCTGCCAGTGGAATTTTAAACCGCACCCCGGAGCGCCAAATGGGACTGCGTCACCGGGCCGCATTGGGAATCTCTGAAACCAGCGATGCAATTGCCGTGGTCGTTTCGGAGGAAACCGGGGCAATTTCCATTGCGCATGCTGGTAGAATGTTACGCCGCCTCGACCCTGAACGGCTGGGAAATATTTTGATCGCCTTCTTCCGCCCGAACGGCAGGGAATATAAGCCGAATTTTTTCGAGAGTTTATTCCCCGGTTTGTTCCCCAGAAAAGAAGATAAATAATGGTTCGCTGGATCTCCAAAAATTACCGCACCTTTCTCTGGGCGTTCGCACTGGCGTTGGCTGTTTGGATCTCCGCAGTCACCTCCGCCGACCCGGATGAAACACGCGAACTCCCATCGGCTGTACCCGTGCAGATTATCGGTCAATCTCCAAACCTGGTCTTGAACAGCGATATTCCCAAAGATGTGAAATTAACCATGCGCGCGCCGCGTTCTGTTTGGGCTTTAATCGAGGCCGACCCTCAGATCGTCCGCGCGATTTTGGATCTTTCCGGCTTGAGTTCGGGTGAGCATGAAGTTGAGTTACAAATCCAGGTCAGTGCGCGGCCGGTGCAAATCGTTTCTGTTTCGCCGCATCTGATCACATTTACCCTGGAACCGCTCGTGACAAAAACCCTGGATGTGGATTTATCCCTGACCGGGGAAGCAGCCATCGGCTATCAGATCGGAGAAACAAGCCTGGAGCCGATACAAGTTGTTGTGTCCGGTGCCCAGTCACGGGTCGAACAGGTGATGCGCGTGCGCGTTTCCGTCGACCTGAGCGGCATTCGTGAAAACTTCGATCAATCCGTGGTGGTTGAAGTTTTGGATGATGAGGGTCAAATCGTGGAAGGGGTTTCCGTTTCCCCGGAGTCGGTTCACATTATTCTGCCGGTCAGCCAGCAGGGTGGGTATCGCGATGTGGCGGTTAAAGTGACGATCATTGGCCGCGTGGCTAGCGGTTACCGCCTTACGGATTTATCTGTATTCCCGCCGGTTGTGACTATTTTTTCCGCCGACCCAACGCTTGTGAGCAACCTGCCCGGCGTGTTGGAGACCCAGCCGTTGGATTTGCAAAATGCACAGGACGATATCAACACGCGGCTTTCCATCAATTTACCCGATGGTGTTTCCATCATCGGCGAGCAGACGGTTTTGATACAAGCCGGGGTATCTCCCATTGAAAGTAGTGTTACACTGGCTGGAGAAAAGGTTGAGATCATCGGTTTGGAAAACGGATTAACCGCGCAGGTATCTCCCACCACGGTGGATGTGATCATCTCCGGTCCATTGTCTCTGCTGGATACACTTACCCGCCAGGGTGTGCGCGCCACAGTGGATTTGACGGGCCTGCCGGCGGGCATTTATCAAATCACCCCCAAAGTGGAGATATTGATCGCGGATGTAATTGTCGAATCGATTCTTCCAAATACCGTTGAAGTTATTATCAGCCCCATTCAAACACCGACAGTCACACCGTCTCCCACACCTTAAATCAAGAAATCAGGCATTGAAATTATCATGAAACCAGTTGTAGCATTAGTAGGCAGACCAAACGTAGGCAAATCGACTTTATTTAATCGGTTTGCCGGCGAGCGTCTTGCCATTGTAGATGAAACCCCCGGCACCACACGTGACCGTTTATTTGGTGAAGCGGAATGGAATGGCCGTGTATTCAGCATTGTGGATACCGGCGGCATCGACCCAACCCACGGCGGCAAGACTCCGCTCTCGGTTGGTTCCGTCGATTTTATTGAAGACATTCGCAGGCAGGCCCAGGTTGCCATTCAGGAAGCAGATGCGGTACTCTTTGTCAACGACGGCGAAACGGGGGTGACAGAACCAGACCGCGAAGTGGCAACCATTCTGCGCCGCTCGCAAAAGAAACTACCCGATGGCACATTCTGGCCGCCGATCTTTTTGGTGGTGAATAAATGTGAATCAAGAGAAAGGCGTGACCAGGCATCCGAGTTTTACGAACTCGGCCTGGGCGAACCCTACGCCATCTCCGCCATTCACGGCACAAGCACGGGTGACCTTTTGGATGCGCTTGTTGCCGCCTTCCCTGAACAAAAAGAGGAAGAGGAAGATGACAGCATTAAGATCGCGCTGGTTGGCAAACCGAATGCGGGGAAGTCCAGCCTGCTGAATAAACTGGTCGGCGAGGAACGGGTCATCGTCAGCCCGATTGCGGGGACCACCCGCGACTCGATTGATACCAAAATGGAATTTGACGGGCTGGAGATCACGCTCATCGATACGGCTGGCATCCGTCGGCGCGGAAAGATCGAGCAGGGCGTGGAACAATACAGTGTGCTGCGTTCCTTTAAATCCATCGAGCGCGCCGATGTCGCCTTGTTGATGATCGATGCCACCACCGGCATCACCGCACAGGATGCGCATATTGCGGGCTTCATCCTCGAAGAATGGAAGTCTTGTGTGGTGCTGGTCAATAAATGGGACGCCATCGAAAAAGACGGCGAAACCATGGACGCCTTCACTGCAAAAATTCGCAACGACTTGAATTTTATGGACTATGTGCCGATCCTGTATATTTCTGCCAAAACAGGCCAGCGGATTGAGCAGGTGATGCCGATGGCGTTGCGCGTGCAAGAGGAACGCCTTGCGCGCCTGACAACGTCCACCATCAACGAGATTATTCACAGGGCGCAGGATGCGCATCCGCACCCAACTCATGCGGGACGGGCGCTCAAGATGTTTTACGGCACACAAGTTCGCAGTGATCCGCCCACGTTTATGATCTATGTCAATGATCCCAAGTTGATGCACTTCACGTATTTGCGTTATCTTGAAAACCAGATCCGCGCCGAGTATGGATTTTTAGGGACGCCGATCCGCATCGTCACCAAGGGACGCAGGGAATAACAATCTGGACTCCATCAACTCCAGGACAAATAAAACATAATGAACAAAAAAAACATCCTCATCCCCGGCGACATCATCGCCTTCGCCGTTCTCACCTTCATCGGGTTTGCCACGCATGGTGAAACCGACTTATCTTTCATCCCGCGCATGGGAACTACTTTTCTGCCGCTTTTGTTCGGCTGGTTTCTGCTTGCACCCTGGCTTGGGTTGTTCGATGAGCAAATCATCGCAAATCCAAAAAATCTTTGGCGCATCATCCTTGCCATGCTCTTCATTGCACCGCTGGCCGCCTTTTTACGAGCCGCGTGGCTGGGCGCCGCGGCGCTCCCACTTTTCCCTCTCATCCTCGGTGGGAGTAACGCGCTCGGCATGATCGTCTGGCGATGGATTTATATATTTGTTGCAAGGCGCATTTCAAATTAACAACATCCCCATTTAGCGGGTAAAATAAATTCATGGACGAAATTTCGCTCATCCAATCTGCACAAAAAGGCGATCTTGATTCTTTCAACACATTGATCCTGCATTACCAGGATTCCGTGTTCAATACCGCTGTGCGCATCCTCGGCGATGACGACCTCGCGGAGGACGCGGCGCAGGAGGCGTTCATCTCCGCCTTTCGCAGTATTTCAACATTTCGCGGTGGCTCGTTCAAAGCGTGGATCATGCGCACCGTTACCAACGCCTGCTACGATGAACTGCGCCGCCAGAAGCGTCGTCCCACCACCGCGCTCGAACCCGAAACCAGCGACGGTGAAGAGATGGATTCACCAAAATGGATGGCAGACCCCAGCATGACTCCCGCCGAAAAATCCGAAGCCGACGAACTCGAGCACGCCATTCAACATTGTCTGGAAGCCCTGCCCACCGATTTCCGTACCGTGGTTGTGCTGGCCGATATTCAAGGCATGGATTACAGTGAAGTCGCTATCATATCCAATGTTCCGCTTGGCACCATCAAGAGTCGTCTTGCACGCGCGCGTTTGCGTCTGCGTGAATGCTTGCGCGGCTTCGAGGAACTTTTACCCGCTTCATTTCGTCTTGAAGGTGAAAGTATCCTATGAAAAATTTCCACGAGATCGAACTTCTCTCGTCCTATCTGGATGGACAACTTAATATCACTGAGGCAGCGCGATTGGAAGCCCGCCTCGTTTCTGACCCTGAACTTGCTTCTGTTTTAAACGACCTTCGCACCACCCGAAACATTCTCCGCAAACTGCCCGCCCGCAAAGCTCCCCGCAATTTCACACTCACCCGCAAAATGGTTGGACTCAAACCGCCACTGCCGCGCTCCTATCCGATCTTCCGATTCTCAACAGCGTTTGCAACCATCCTCCTCGTTCTTACATTCGCAGCCAATTCCATTCTCCCGCGCATCAGCTTTGGCGCGGCTGCCCCTGCCATGGCATCAGAATATGGAACCGGCGGAGGCGGCGGTTGTGAAGAACCTTGCGGCGAAGCCTTCGGACTAGCCACTGAAGCGCCTGCCGCCACCGAGGCACCGGCTGCAACAGAAGCGCCCGCCGCAACGGAAGCACCTGTGCCGCAGATAACCCTGCAGGCAACTTCCGAGGAGAGTTTACGTGAGGGAGAACTGCCCGCAGATTCACTGCAAGCACCCAAGGAGGGAGAATCGACAACAGCAGATGAACCTGGGAGTAACACCATTATCCCAATCGCATGGCAGATCGGTTTGCTGGTTATCATCGCATTGAGTGGATTGATGATGTGGGCCATGCGCAGGTCCGCTTCGAGAAAATGGCAATAAGTATTAAATGGCTCAGCATGGTTCTGTAAAATACTGTCCACGCTGCGGGGCGCAGGTTGCGTACCAGGAAAAATACGGCAAGGTACGCCCCGTCTGTCCGCAATGCGATTGGATTCATTTTCAAGACCCAAAGGTCGCCGCGGCTGTCCTCATTGAAGAGGATGGCCGCGTTCTGCTTGTGCGGCGCGCCAACGAACCGTTCCGTGGGCTGTGGACACTGCCTGCGGGATTCATCAACGGTGGCGAGGACCCTGCCGAGGCGGCGGAACGTGAATGTTTGGAAGAAACAGGCCTGAGCGTGCGCGTGAAGCGGGTATTGGATGTCATCTCCGGGCGCGAGCACGAGCGCGGCGCAGACTTCATCATCGTCTACCTGGCGGAAGTCATCAGCGGTGAGTTGGTTCCCGCAGATGATGCCGACGCGGCGGAATGGTTCGCGCGAAACGACCTTCCCCCTTTGGCATTCAAAGCCACGCAAAAAGTTTTAAATTAGCGTACCGCAAAGTTCACCTTGCGAATTGATTGCTTTCCTTCCGAATTATTCGCAAAATGAATTTTGCGGCACATCTCTTTATTTCTGATACGTGATGTAATCGTAACTCTCTGTCAGGTTGTTATCAAAATCCACGGCGTAGAAGCCGATGGCATATTCACCATCCACGGGGTCACGCGCTTCGAACCAGAAACCCTGTTCGCCATAGGTAAACACATCGCCGCTCAGGGAGTAATCGAAATACGATTCGCCGCTTTCATTGAAATAATAGGACTGGACATAATCTTCGAAGGTATCGCCGATTTGTGGAGTGATGGCAACCGCCGTAGCCACGCCATCGCCATCGGGGTCGGGCAAGGCATAGACGTATAACAAATTGCCGTCCGGGTCGAACACCAGTTTTGCATCCACAGGGGTGGAGCTGTCAATCGGCGTATATTGTCCATAAAGCGAATAGGTCGTTACGCCGTCTGCGCTGAGATATTCTTCAGGCTCGAACAATCCGAACGCTTCTTTTTCACCGTCCATAAGCACGTAAAGACTGGGATCCCATTCATAGGTTACTTCAATAGGACTGGGACCATAATCCGGTGCGTTGACTCCGCCGATGGTAGTCGTCTCCGGGGCGATCACATAAGATATATCACCCACCCAATACGCTTCTGCATCAGGGTTGTAAAAATACAGGATGAAATAAATATAGGAAACGTCGCCGGTCATGGTTGTACTCAGCGTCAGTGTTTCATCTCCCGTGATTTCATTGTCTGAGAGTTGGATGGGCGCAATGCTGAGTTCAGAAGCGCCCGGAGCAATAATTGTATTGGACCGGTTCGGCTCGAAGGCCTGCCCCTGCTCTGGAACAAATGTCTGGCCTGTGTAATGGAAGGCGAGGAATTCATCCCACGAGGATTGTTCAAGAAAGCGGGCCGCATCGATGCCATAACGCAGCGGTGCTTCGTCGCTAAATTCTGTAAAAATGTAGATATCGGAAATCGGGAAGTGGAACGAGATACCATACGAACCAGCCATGCCGGCACCATGTTTTTCAGCAACAACGGCATTATCGGCGGCAGTGCGCAATTGTTCATTGGCTTGCACAATGGCGGGGTCGTTCGTGGTCGCCATGATCTCGGCAAAATTGACCAGGTCAATATACGGGGATGGCAGGCGTTCATCGAACACAGTGTAATAACTGCGGGTGTACTGGCGTCCCTGTGCCACCCATTCCTGGTCCACCGCCGCAAGGGTGGCGATGAATTGGTTCATGGCGTTGATGATTTCCGGTACGCGCGCGCTTTCAATTGCACTTAACGTTGTATCCGCTTCGATTTGTTCAATTTCGGCGGATGACCTGGTCAACGTCAATGCCGTATCTTCGACGATATATGTCGACACAATGTACTGAGCAGCTTCGCGCCCGCTCACAGTGGGGTTTTGAGCAAGCCTCTCCAGCCAGGCTGCGTACGACCAGCCCGTGGCGGGAATCACTTCCTCTGAAGCGACCATGTAATTTGAATATGGGTAAAGCGAGCCAAAGACTTCGATCATGCCCATCAGGCAGGCATCAAACCCAATGATCTCGAATTTCTGTCCGCCCATGGACTGTTGAACCTGCGCAATGGCATCCGTAATTTCAGGCAGGGAGAGCGTATTGCCTGTGTCCAGGTCTGAGAATCCCTCTGCCCAGCCCGCGCCATGGTCAGACATGATTAAGATATATTTTTTGGCGGGATAATTTTTAATGGACCAGGTAATAAAATCCACCAGGGTCTGCGGACTGCCCATGTCCGCTTCGCCCACGTATTCAACCACCGGGGAGGTAATGGTATTTACATCCGAATCCTGTGCAACCAGGTAACGGCGCGTATCCGTCCAATCGCCGTCACCGCTGAAGCCGCCCTCGGCACGGTCCAGTTGCACCACGATATTCATCTGCGAATTCGAGCCGACCAGTTCCATTTCATTGACATCAAACCACATATCGGCTTCGAGAATTTCATCATCCGCATCGGCATAGACAATGACGGTCCACTCCGCCAGGTTGGATGTATCCACAGGGACGATGGGTTCAGAGGGCAGGTCTGTTTGGGGCGTAATTCCAAAAAGTTCGTCACCATAAAAATAAAGCCCGGCAACGGCGCAACAAACACATGCAAGGCAAATGACGACCGCTACAATGATTACAGGAATGCCAATTTTCATGTTGTTCATCTTTACCTCCAAATAAAATTAGGAAGCCGACATCAAGGAAATTCTTTTCAATTCTAGGATATATTCCCAAAAATACGATCGCCCAATTGTTTCAGGCATCAATCCAGCACCAGTTCCACGGGACAATGGTCCGACCCCATCACACCCTCGTGAATGACCACATCCTTCACCCGCGAGACGAGCGCCTCGGAAACGAGGAAATAATCCAAACGCCAGCCAATGCCACGGGCGCGCGCATTCAACCGGTACGTCCACCAGGTGTATTGAATCTTGTCGGGATACAAATGGCGGTACACATCCACAAAGCCATTATCCAGAAATTTCTGAACCCACTCACGTTCTCTGGGCAAAAAGCCCGAAGTCTTTTCATTTGCCTTCGGATTTTTCAAGTCAATGGGCATGTGGGCGGTGTTGAAATCACCGGTGATAATGATGTTTTCCCCGTTTTTATGAAGCATGCCGCACAGCTCAAGCAGATGGGCATAAAACTCAAGTTTATAGTCCACGCGTTCCTGTCCGCGCTGACCGTTCGGGAAGTAAATATTGAAGAGACGCAGACCAGCCCAAACGGTCTGAATGACGCGTCCTTCCACATCGAATTTCGGCGCGTCCATGCCCATCACGGTTTCATTCGGCGAATCTTTATAGAAAGTCGTTACGCCGCTATAGCCGGGGCGCTGGGCCGCATTCCATGTATAAGGGAGTTTCAATACAGCGCGTTGTTCTTCATCTAATTGCTCCTCCCGCGCCTTCACCTCCTGCAAACACAAGGCATCGGGATCTTGGGCGAAGGCCCAATCCAGCGCGTTTTTACCAAGCGCCGCACGGACTCCATTTACATTCCAGGTAATAATCTTCATCCTGTAAAGCCTGTATTTGTTTTATGGTAAACTTGATTTGAAGACAGGAGATTTATGGATAATACAACTGTCAAAAAGATTCTTTGTATCGAAGACGAACCAGAAATGATCGACCTCATCCGGCTCATCCTTGGTCGCCGCGGATTCGACGTGCATGGAGCAGCGGGTGGCGTGCAAGGCATCAAAATGGTCCGCGAGATGCACCCAGACCTCGTTCTGCTCGATCTTATGATGCCAGATATGGATGGTTGGGAAGTATACCAACAAATGAAAGCGGACGCTTCCACACGTGACATCCCTGTCATCGTTGTGACAGCCAAAGCCCAAAACATAGACAAAGTGCTCGGCCTGCACATTGCCAAAGTGGATGACTACATCGCCAAGCCCTTCGGCCCGCAGGAATTGATGGATAGTGTGGAAAAAATATTCAGCCAGAAATCAGCCTGAAATTGTTTCTCACCCACCGGGCGGCAAATCAGCCGCCCGGTTTTATGAACCCATGCCCCGCCTCATCACTATAAACAACCTGAATAAAACGATTGAAAACCCCGCACACGTGGGATTCTGCGACTCGTTCCTCTGCAAGCTGCGCGGACTGATGTTTCGCACCCACCTCACTCTGGACGAGGGCCTGCTCCTGGTCGAAAAGCGGGATTCACGCCTCGACACTTCCATCCACATGTTCTTCGTGCCATTCGACCTCGCCGTCTTTTGGATCAACTCTGACATGACCGTGGTGGATAAGGTCATCGCGAAATCATGGCATCCTGCCTATTTCTCAAAAACCGATGCAAGATACACCCTGGAGATTCACCCCGACCGTTATGGGGACTATGAAATTGGCGACAAGGTCGAATTCAAGAATGTATAAACGTGAAATCCTTATTTTTTTTCTTCTGGCAAGTCTGATCGTTTCATCCCAACCCGTCGGTGCCCAGGAAATTACCGGGCCGGTTTACATCGTGCAGCCGGGGGACAGCCTTTCGTCCATTGCGGTGCGTTTCAGCATAAGCATGGCCGAATTGATGGACGCAAACGGAATTTCAGATCCAAACCAACTGACCGCAGGCCAGCAACTGGTGATCCCCGGGCTGGAGGGGATTACCGGTTTATTAAGCACCGAGATTATCAACTTCGGCGATTCGTACCGCAGTCTCATGCGCCAGACGCAAGTGCCCGATGGCCTGTTTCGGAGACTCAACCATGTTGTCAGCCCCAGTGAATTTTATGTAGGGGTGAGCATGATCATCCCTGGGCCAGGCGACAGTCCCAACAACAAACGCACCTCTCCCGCCACGGGCGAGTCCCTACTGGAGTTGGCAGTGAAAAACAACACCGATGTCTGGTCCCTTGCAGACATCAACGGCTTGAATGGCTCTTGGGACGGCCTGCCCGGCGACACACTTTTTGCGCCAGGCGAAAACGAAACCACTGCAAACACCACCGGATTACCTTCTGCATTTATCAGCGCAGAAATCCGTGATCTCCCTCTCAAACAGGGCGGCACCGGCGTGATTAAAGTACAGACGATTCCCGGCGTGACGCTTGGTGGCTTGCTGGTTGACCATTCTTTAAATTTCTTCACAGGTGAAGGCGGCGCACAAATTGCCTTGCAGGGCATCCACGCTTTACTGGAGCCAGGGGTCTATCCATTGAAGCTGGATGCAACCCTTCCCGATGGAGGCAGGCAATCGTACGAGCAATCGATTCTGGTTGTCTCCGGCAATTACCCGGATGACCCGCTGCTCTATGTGGATTCGGCCACTCTTGACCCGGCCTCCACCGAGCCTGAGTTGCAGCTGTTGATCAGCCTTACGACGCCAGCGACTCCCACCAAACTTTGGGCTGGTGACTTCATTTCCCCGGCCATTGCCTACGCTGATTCAACTTATTTCACATCCCGGTATGGCAACCGCCGCACTTACATTGGTCAAGGGACTGAATTGCAGGTACAGGGTTTTCACACCGGTTTGGATTTCGGCGGCGGGGATGGGTTGGCAATTACCGCTCCAGCGGCGGGACGGGTGGTCTTTGCCGGTCCATGGACGGTACGCGGCAATGCTACCGTTATCGATCATGGCTGGGGAGTTTACAGCGGCTTCTGGCATCAGTCCGCAATTCAAGTGCAGGCGGGTGATATGGTGGAGCAAAACCAGGTCATTGGCCTGGTGGGCGGGACGGGCCGCGTGACCGGGGCACATTTGCATTGGGAATTGTGGGTAAACGGCATCCAGGTGGATCCGCTCGATTGGCTGATTCAACCCTACCCGTAGAGAGAAGCGTTGCACTTCATCCTTGAATATGCTACACTCTTGCAAAGGATTTTTCCGACATGAACAACATCATCAACTACCTGAAGCAAAGCGATATTTTTTATCAGTTCACTCCGACTCAATTGGAGTTGGTTGGGAACTTATGCCAGGAAGTCATTTACAATGCCGGTGAAATTGTCTTTCAGGAAAACAGCAGCAGCAAGGAATTGTATGTGATCGTGCAGGGTGAGGTCGATATATTGATCAACCGCAGCACTACCGGGGATCTTGAAAAAAGGGAAACGGCGGTGGCGCGGCTGCGCAGGGGGCAATCTTTTGGAGAAGTGGCACTGGTGGATGAAGGGTTGCGCTCGGCCTCGGCACAGGCTGCCCAGAAAGATACCCGCCTGCTCGTCATTCAGCGGGATAAATTGATTATGCTGTGTGAGACGTATCCACAACTGGGATATCGCCTGATGCACAACCTCGCCGCAGACCTGGCGATGAAAATCCGCAACACAGACCTGCGTATCCGCGAGCAGCTTTTGTATAAGCCGCACAACATTTCATAAGGCTTACATTAAAAATCCAGAACAAACACTTGACCTAAACTCAAATTCACCTTATTATTACGACTTAATAAAAACGCAAGGCTTTTTATTAGCGGTGAAAGGTTAAGCCTGAAAAAAATCCAGAAAACAGGGTTTTTGAGGGCTTTCTTTGTATATTGGTATCACACCATATCAATAAAAGGAGGTGAGGCCGACATCGATAGTATTGTCCACTGTCCGTAATCACCCGCATGTGCGGGAATTTGAATTCACCTAACAAACAATCTGGAGGAGTACAGAAATGAATAAGCGTTTACTCGCTTTGTTGTCCGTGTTGGTTCTTGCCAGCATGGTGCTCGCCGCCTGCGGCACCCCTGCTGCCACAGAAGCGCCTGTCGCTACCGACGCCCCCGCCGCTACCGATGCCCCCGCCACCGAGCCCGCTACAGAAGCGCCTGTTTCCATGGGCACCATCAAGATCGCAACCCAAAGCCCGCTCTCTGGTGGTCAATCACTTCTCGGTGTTGCCATCAAGCAGGGCGCTGAATTAGCCCTCGAACAATTGGGCGGCGATTTGGCTGCCATGGGCTATGATGTCCAACTTGCCCCGTACGATGACCAGGCCACCCCTGACGTCGGTGTTGCAAATGCCAAGAACATTGTTGCCGATTCCGAGATCCTGTGCGGTGTCGGTCACTTGAACTCCGGCGTTATGATCCCCTCTTCTGAGGAATATCACACCGCTGGTTTGGCCTTCGTTTCCCCCGCCAACACCAACCCTGTTGTGACCACCCGTGGTTACCTCGAAGTGAACCGTGTTGTGGGTCGTGATGACGTCCAGGCTCCTGCCGCCGAAGAGTATGCTTTCAGCACACTTGGCGCCAAGTCTGTATATATCATTCACGACAAGACCGCTTATGGTCAAGGCGTAGCTGAATTCTTCCGCGCTGCCGCTGAAGAAGATGGCATTGAAATTGCCGCCTTTGAAGGCACCGAAGAAACAGCCAACTTTGATGCAATCGTCGCCCCGCTCGTTGCGGCCAATCCTGACGTAGTGTTCTTCGCCGGTATCTACAATCAGGCTGGTGTGTTCTTCAAGCAGGCTCGCGAAGCCGGCTACGAAGGCACCTTCCTTGGCACCGATGGTATGGATTCAAGTGACCTGGCCGATCTGGCTGGTGACGCTTTGACCACCGGCGGCGGTATGGCTTACACCACCGTTGCTGGTCCTGCCAGCGCCTACCCATCTGCCGCTCAATTTGTTGAAGACTACACCGCAAAGTTTGGCGCCGCTCCTGAAGCCTACGCCGCTCAGGGTTATGATTCCATGGGTGTTTGTTTGGCCGCGATCAAGGCTGCTGCCGAGGCCGCTGGTGGTACCCCCACCCGCACCCAGGTTGCCGAAGCCATTCGCGCTTTGAGCTATGAAGGTCTCACCAGCACCATCAGCTTCGATGATATCGGCGACCTGCCCGTTGCCAAGTACTTCATCATCAAAGTCAATGCCACCTCGAAAGACACATGGGGTTCGAACGAGATCATCGCCTCCTTCGACCTGCCATCCCCTGGCAAATAAGTTTAAGAATTGCACGAAAACCTCTCTCCCTCTACAGGGAGAGAGGTTCATTAATATAAAAGGACAGGTATTGAAGAAATGAAACAATTCACATCAAACCCCTTTTACAAATTCATCCTCTTTCCAATCGGGCAAATTCTTGTCTTTGCGCTGGGAGCCAGTCTGGTCCTGTCTCTTTTTACCGTGCTGCTCGCGTACATTTTTCGGGCCGGTATTACAGGCTTCGATCTTGTGGAACGGGTTCTATTGATCCTTCCGCAGGTCGTAATAAACGGGCTGACCATCGGTTTTGTTTATTCCACTATTGCACTTGGGTACACAATGGTATACGGCGTTTTGGAATTTATCAATTTTTCGCACAGTGAAATCTTCATGGTCGGGGGAATCGTTGGTGTTGAATTAATGGCTTATTTTGATCATACTGGCGCCTTGCAAACCATGAATCAATATGTGATTATTGCGCTCGCAATCCTGCTTGGGATGGTTATTTCAGGCTCCCTGGCGGTAACTGTTGAACGAGTTGCCTATAGACCATTGCGCGGCGCTCCACGGCTGGTACCTCTTATTTCCGCAATTGGTATGTCATTTTTTTTACAGGATGCCGTCCGCCTTATCCTCAGCCTGACAACCGGTGAGTTTAACGTCATCCTGCCCAATTTTGGAACCTTTGATGAATTTCTGGTCGTTGCAGTACCGGGGATAGCAACTCCTTTGCGTTTCCAAATAAAATCCATCCTGCTTGTCGGTGTCACCGTGCTCATGCTGGTCGGGTTGAACTACCTGGTAAATGGCACAAAAATCGGCAAGGCCATTCGCGCAGTAGCTCAAGACCGTCCCTCTGCAAGTTTGATGGGCATCAACGTGAATATGATCATCTCGATCACGTTCCTGATCGGCGGCGCGTTAGGCGGCGCGGCAGGCGTGCTTTTTGCCCTGAAGGCCACCAAGCTGGATCCATTTGTAGGCTTCTTTCCCGGCTTGAAGGCTTTTACAGCGGCAGTGCTTGGCGGTATTGGAAATTTAACAGGCGCGTTACTCGGGGGATTGATCCTGGGCTTGCTTGAATCATTCAGCGCATCCTATCTTTCCACATTCACAAATGGCGCCTTTGGTGCAGAATATAAAGATATTCTTGCATTTGCCATTTTGATCCTTGTGCTCATTCTTCGCCCATCTGGTTTGCTTGGTCAAACCGTCGGGCAGAAGGCATAATTCGTTTTCAGGAAAAGGCATATCCCATGAAAACATTTTTCAGTGAATTGTTCAAGAAAGCCAATAGCGGTTTTTGGCCCATCGTCATTACGCTTGGCTTTTTGATTGTCGGGACGATCAGTGTATATCAAAGCCCAAGATCATTGAGCGCTTTCCTCACATTGATGCTCTGTCCCCTGCTGCTTTATTTCATGAAGATAAACATGAAAATAAAGATCTTCATTGGGCTGTTGTTGATTATCGTGATTTTGCCGGTACTCGGCATTCGCAACATCTTTTACCTTGAAGTAATCTTCCAAATGGCGGTCTTCGCGGCCCTTGCGCTTGGATTGAACATCGTAATTGGCATGGCGGGCTTATTGGACCTTGGATATGTTGCGTTTTACGCGGTCGGGGCCTATACCTGGGCAATCTTCGGCTCAAAGCAGCTTTCCTTATTACATTCCATTCCGGGCGCAGCACCTGCTGGCGCAGAATTTACGCTCTCACCCACCTATTTTTGGCTATTCCTATTCCTTGGAGTTGGCCTTGCCGCTCTGGCAGGGATTTTGCTTGGCCTGCCGGTCCTTCGCCTGCGTGGCGACTATCTTGCCATCGTTACACTTGGATTTGGCGAAGTCATTCGCGTATTGGCGCTCAACCTTGATAAACCGCTCAATCTGACCAATGGACCTCAGGGTATTACTCCCATTCAACGTCCACCACTTCCGCCAGAATTTATCATTGGACCCATTCGCACCCTTCTGACACCGATCGTTGGGCGTCCTCCCACAGATGCGGAATTCTATAATGTGTTTTTCTACTTCATTGCATTGTTCATTATCATGATCGCCATTATGGTAGCGACACGCCTGGAAGATTCCCGCATTGGCCGCGCCTGGACAGCCATCCGCGAAGATGAGACCGCCGCCATCGCAATGGGAATCCCGCTTGTGCGGATGAAACTCGCCGCTTTCGCTGCGGGCGCATCCTTTGCAGGCGCGATGGGCGTGCTTTACTCCGCCAACCGAACCTTCGTCAGCCCCGAAACTTTCTCCTTCCTGCAATCCATCGGTGTGTTGACAATGGTCATCCTTGGCGGGCTGGGCAGTATCCCGGGTGTGATCTTTGGCGCATCGGCCGTCGTCATTCTCAATATTCAGGTCCTGCAAAATTTCTCGTTATATCTGAGTGAACTGCGCCAAAGCGATGCTGTCATCCCGATCATAAATTTTGCCTGGAAGGATCTTTCCAACCAGTTGGATCCGGCCAAATATCAAAAACTTGTTTTTGGCATCATCCTGGTTTTAATGATGATATTCCGTCCATCGGGGCTCATTCCCGCCGAGCGCCGCAAACGCGAACTCGTTGAAGAGAAAGAATAAGGGAAGTGACTTATGAGCCTCCTGCAAACAAATAACGTCGTGAAACGCTTCGGCGGCCTCGTGGCCGTCAACAAAATGACTTTCTCCGTGGACGAAGGACACATTGTCAGCATCATTGGTCCGAACGGCGCGGGAAAGACAACTTTCTTCAACAGCCTGACTGGAATTTACAAACCCGAAGAAGGTGAAATCCTGTTCAAGGATCATTCGCTCATCGGCTTGAGACCAGACCAGGTTTCAGCGCGCGGCATATCCCGCACCTTCCAGAATATCCGATTATTCGGAAGCATGAGCGTGATCGAGAACATTCTTGTTGGAATGCACATCCGCTTAAAGCAAAATGCGCTCGACGCGCTCTTTCGCTCGAAAAAATTCAATGAAGAGGAAAAGGATGCGGAACAAAAGGCCAGCGCATTGATGGAATATGTCGGCCTGAAAAACGTGGGGAATGAACTGGCCCGCAACCTGCCCTACGGCGGACAGCGCCGCATCGAAATTGCGCGCGCCCTCGCCGCCAACCCGACCTTGTTGCTGCTCGATGAACCCACGGCAGGGATGAACCCGAATGAGACGGAAGACGCGATCAAATTATTCCGACGCATTCGCGATGAAAAAGGAATCACCATCCTGCTGATCGAACATGACATGCGCGTGGTCATGGGTATTTCAGAATATATCAGCGTAATGGACTACGGCGAAAAAATCGCCGAAGGCACACCCCAGGAGATCCGCAAGAACCAGCGCGTGATCGAAGCCTACCTGGGCAGGGATGCCGCTTCATCGAAGGACTAGGAGAATCCGCATGGGAAAATTACTTGAACTCACAAATGTCCATTCCTATTACGGACACATCCACGCCCTGAAAGGAATCTCCCTTTACGTGGAAGAAGGTGAGATCGTCACCTTGATTGGTTCCAACGGCGCTGGAAAAAGCACCACCCTGCGCACCATTTCAGGAATCATCCATGCCCGTGAAGGAAAGGTCCAGCTTGGCGGAAAGGATATCACCCACACCGAACCGCATCTCGTGGTCGGTCAGGGTGTTGGGCACGTTCCCGAAGGACGCGGCATCTTCCCCAAATTGACCGTGCAGGAAAACCTCGACATGGGTGCCTTCACCGTCAATGACCAGAAAATCATCGATGACCGCGCGGAACTGGTGTTTGAATTGTTTCCACGCTTGAAGGAACGTATCACCCAGTTCGGCGGGACGCTCTCCGGCGGTGAACAGCAAATGCTCGCCATCGGGCGCGGACTCATGCAGAACCCGCGCATCCTCATGCTCGATGAACCGTCCATGGGACTTGCGCCCGTGCTGGTGGATGTGATCTTCGATACCATCAAAAAGCTGAATGAGCAGGGCACTACGATTTTGCTGGTGGAACAGAACGCGCTCATGGCGCTTTCCATTGCACACCGCGGATACGTGCTCCAGACGGGCAGCATCGTCCTCACCGATGACGCCGCAAAGCTCAAGAAGAATGAGATGGTCCAAAAAACATACCTGGGCATCGACTGAGGCCCAGCAAAATAACGATGTAGTGAGACCCGTTTTCTGCCAGAGGCTGGAAAGCGGGTCTCTTTGCAAAACAATATGAACATACCAAACACAGCAGATATTGTCATTATTGGCGGCGGCGTGATGGGGGCCAGCGCGGCATATCACCTTGCAAAACGCGGCGTCGCTGCGCAAAATATTGTCCTGCTCGAAAAAGAGGATTACTTTGGCACGGGCGCCACAGGCCGATGCGCGGGCGGAGTGCGTTATCAATTCTCCACAGAGATCAATGTAAGGCTATCTATTGAAAGCCTGCCGATGATCGAGCGTTTCAAGGAAGAGATCGGGCAGGATGTGAGCTACAGGCAATGCGGATATTTGCTTGTGGCAACAAATGAAAAAGAAGCCGCAGTGTTCAAGCACAATGTGGAAATGCAAAACAGGCTCGGCGTGCCCACCCAATTGCTAGGCGGAGATGAAGTCCGCGCGCGCCTGCCGTTGATGAAATTCGATGACGCCATCGCGGGCACGTTCAACCAAAAGGACGGCACAGTGGACCCCAACAGTGTGGTGATGGGCTACGTCAACGCGGCGCAGAAGATGGGCGTGAAAGCTATCAGCGGCGCGGAGGTGATTGGAATCACCGTCAGCAGAGGGAATGTGGAAGAGGTGCAAACAAGCCTCGGCGGAATCAAGACGCGCACCGTCCTTAACGTCGCTGGCCCTTGGTCGAGTCAAATCGGAAAAATGGCGGGCGTCGAGATTCCAGTCATCCCCCTTCGCAGACAAATGTTCACCACCAATCCATTGAAGCAAGTTCCCGAAGATTTTCCATTTGTGATCGATTTTGCAAAGTCGCTTTATTTTCATCGCGAAGGCGAAGGCCTGTTGATCGGCATGAGCAATCAAAATGAAGCGCCCGGCTTCGACCAAAATGTGGACGAGGATTTTGAGCTGGTAAATTTGGAAGCCGCAATCGAAAGAATGCCGCTGGTGGAAAAAGCCAGCCGCGCTTCACATTGGGCCGGGCTGTACGAAGTGACTCCCGACGCGCACCCGATCTACGGCGCAACGGATGTGGGGGGATTTTTCCTTTGCACAGGGTTTTCGGGGCACGGCTTCATGCACGGACCTGTTTCTGGAAAATTGATGAGCGAATTTATTCTGGATGGAAAATTTTCCAGCCTGGATGTTTCGATGCTGGACTTGAAACGCTTTGAAGAAGGAAGATTAATTCAAGAGTACAATGTGGTTTAGTTAAACACGAAGGGCACCAAGCCTGCACTGAGCTTGTCGAAGTGTGCACAAAGGGAAAGCCCCCTACTCCTTCGTGGCCTTCGTGGCCTTTGTGTTTAAACAGGAACTTATGACATCGGCAGAAATTATCACAATCGGAACGGAAATATTACTTGGTGAAATTGTAGACACCAACACACGCTACATCGCGCGCACCCTGCGCGGGTTGGGCGTGGATTTGTATCGCACCGTCACCATCGGCGACAACACGGATCGGATCGCGGAAGCAATTCAAAATTCGATGCAGCACGCGAACATCATCATCACCACAGGCGGGCTGGGCCCCACCGTGGACGACCCCACGCGCGAGGCCGTTGCAAAAGCGCTTGGCGTAGAAATGGAATTTCGTGAAGACCTGTGGCAACAGGTCGTTGAAATCATCGCGCGTTATGGACGCAAGCCTTCCGAAAATCAAAAGCGGCAGGCTTATGTTCCCAAGGGCGCGCTCGGTTTAAAAAATCCCGTTGGTACTGCGCCGTGTTTTATCGTTGAAACTCCGCACAACGCCGTCATTTCATTACCGGGTGTGCCGCAGGAAATGGAACACATCCTGCACGAGTCGGTCATTCCGTATTTGCAAAAAAGATTCAATCTTGATGAAGTTATCAAGGTGCGCATCCTGCATTGCTCCGGGCTTGGCGAAGGCATGATCGATGAAAAGATCGCCGACCTTGAAACGCTCCGCAACCCAACCGTTGGTCTCGCCGCGCACACGGGCGTTGTGGATATTCGCATTGCCGCGAAAGCCAAAAGCGAAAACGAAGCCAATGAAATGATCGCGAAAGTTGAAACCGAAGTGCGTGAAAGACTCGGCAATATCGTCTTCGGCGCGGATGAAGATAAACTTGAAGAAGTTGTGCTGGATTTGATAGCACGCCGCGGCATGACCCTCACCGCAATCGAAAGCGGACTCGATGGGCTGTTGGCCCGCAAAGTCCCGCACACCGCCTCTCACCTTAATCTGACGCCTGATTCACTCATGCAGGCATTGCGCTCCGCCCAGGCAGACTCAAAAGCGGATATCGCCCTCGGCGTTTCCGTGTTCATGGAAGAACGCGCCGCAGAGATGGCGATGATCACACCCAAAGGCGAAAAGACTCACCGTATCACCTACGGCGGTCCGCCGCGCAGTTTGCCATACTGGAGCGTGAACCTGGCCTTGAACTGGCTCCGCATGACGTTGGAGGAAATGGAATAATGCCCGCGCCAAAACGCCGCAAGGAATCACCCTGGGTAACGCTCGCCTGGACGTTGAATATTACTGGTTTGGGTGCGATTGCGCTTGTACTGGTGGCATACCTGGCGTTACAACCGGCCCTGGCCGCGCCACAGGGACAGCAGCCAATCTATACTGCCACCCTGCCGGCCACGTATACACCGAACCCCTTGTCGCTTTTTTTGCCGACGGTTACGCCAAATCCGCGCTCGACGATGATCGTCGTAAATACGCCAACGCCGTTTGTCATCAAGAATGCAGGAACGTACGGCAACGCCCGCGTCGCCACCATTGGGTACTCCGTCTCTGGCCGCCCGATACAGGTCTACACCTTTGGCAACGGCGAGAGGGAACGCATGATCGTGGCGGGCATCCATGGCGGCTACGAATGGAACACGATTGCGATGGCCGATGAATTGATCCAATATATTTTCGACCACCCCGAGATTATCCCCAGCGATGTGACCTTGTACATCCTGCGAAATTTAAACCCCGACGGCGATGCCCGCGACCACGGCATTGACGGGCGCGTCAACGACCACGGCGTGGACTTGAACCGCAACTTCCCCACCAACTGGGCCGCGGACTGGGACCGCGACGGCTGTTGGAGCTACGGCCCCACAACCGGTGGCACAGGCCCCGGCTCGGAGCCAGAGACACGCGCCATGATGTATTTTCTACAATCCCACGATGTGGAAACCTTGATCAGTTATCACAGCGCCGCGCTGGGTGTTTTCCCCGGCGGCGAACCCTGGGAAAAAAATTCGATCACATTCGCAAAAGCGCTGGCCAAAGTAACAGGCTATCCCTTCCCCCCCATTGATACAGGCTGTGTCTTCACCGGCACACTGGCAGATTATGCCGTTGAAATGGGCGCCGTCTCAGTGGACATGGAACTCTCCACTCACAAATACACGGATTTCAAGGAAAATTTAAAAGCACTAAATGTATTGTTAAATTGGGAAAAATAATCATCGCTCTGAGCGGAGGGTTGAGCGTTCTTTGCGAAGTTCCCAGTCGAAGAGCAGGTTGAAAATAAAATTTTTACATAACCTGACGCTTCGACTACGCTCAGCGTGAATAAAAAATAGAAGGAGACTGAATGACACAAAAAGCAGACAAACTTTTCACCAACGCCATCGTCCTCACCATGGATGGCAAATTAAACCAATATGACCCCGGCACGGTGGCTGTTAAAGGGGATTCGATCATCGCGGTTGGGTTTGAATCAGAGATCAAAAAAGAATATTCTGCGGATGAAATCATCGATTGCGGTGGCAGGGTGTTGATGCCGGGGCTGGTCAACGCGCACACCCATGTGCCCATGACTCTCCTGCGCGGGCTGGCCGACGATCTGCGGCTCGATGTCTGGCTGATGGGCTACATGCTGCCCGTGGAACGCGAATTCGTCTCGCCTGAATTCGTGCGTCTCGGAACATCCCTCGCCTGCGCCGAACAGATCCGCAGCGGCGTAACCACATTCAACGACATGTATTATTTTGAAGACGATATTGCCCAGGCCACAGCGGATGCGGGTATGCGCGCGGTCTGCGGGCAATCCGTGATGAAATATCCCGCGCCAGACGCGGCAGCCTTCGAAGATTCGATTGCCTACGCCCGCGAGTTCATCAAAAAATGGAAGGGGCATCCGCTCATCGTCCCTGCCATTGCACCGCACGCGCCTTATTCCACCACGCCTGAAATATTACGAACCTGCGCCGACATCGCCAGGGAATTCGATGTGCCGCTGCACATTCACATTTCTGAAACCGCGTTTGAAGTGGAGAACATGCGCAACGAACAGGGTATGCCTGTTGTGCCGTACATCAAAAAACAGGGCGTGCTCGAAGCAAAGGTCATTGCCGCGCACTGCGTCCACATTGACGTCGGCGAAATCAAAACGCTTCAGCATGTCAATGCGGGCATCTCGCATAACCCGTCATCCAATCTGAAACTTGCATCGGGGTTTGCACCCGTCCAAAAAATGCTGGATAACGGCCTTAACGTCGGCATCGGCACCGACGGCCCCGCCTCGAATAACGATCTCGACATGTTTGAGGAAGTGCGCCTCGCCTCGTTTGTTGCGAAAGCCTCATCGAACGACCCGACGGTTGTTCCCGCCGCGACGGCCCTCCTAATGGCTACCCGCATGGGAGCACAAGCGCTTCACATCGGACATTTGACAGGGTCGTTGGAACCAGGCAAACGCGCCGACCTGATCATTGTCGACACCGCCCCCGTCCACAACTCTCCCCGCTTCCGCCGTGACCCACAGAACGCTTATGCCCAACTGGTATTCGCATCCAAATCCACGGATGTGACCGATGTGATGGTGAATGGAAAATGGTTAATGCGAAACCATGAACTGCTCACCTTGAATGAAACGGAACTCCTGAAACAGGCGCGCGAACTGGCGCAAAAGATTGACACCTTCCTGATCGAGCGCGAACAGTCTGTGCTCTCGAAATTGATCGCGCTGGGCGGCTCGATGGAACAGGAGTCGTTCGAGGTGCAGGTAAAGGTGAGGGTAACGGAACCAGACCAACTGGTCCAGAAAATGAAGCGGCCCGAGGTCGAGATCACCGCGTACAAACATTATCATCAATACGACGATTATTTCCTGTTCGACGATCCATCCCAGGGACGGCTGCGCTTCCGCGAAGATAATCTCATCAACGCGAAAGGCGAGGTGGAAAATGTGCGCTCACGTTTGACGTTGCTCGGCCAGCAGCGCGAAGGCGAGTTTGGGCATGATGTGCTGCTTTCACGCAGCCGCTTCCTCGCACCCGCCATCCATACCTCGCGTTTCTATCGCGAATATTTCAAGCCAAAGCAGGAAATCTCAGTGGAAAAGAACCGCCTGCGCTGGCACATCCGTTACAAGAATACGGAATTCTTTATCAACCTCGATGAAGTAAAGGCGCCGCAGATGGGGCACTTCCTTGAAATCAAGAGCCGCACGTGGAGCCGCAAGGATGCCGACCGCAAGGCCGAACTGGCAAGTGAGTTGTTGGCCCTGCTCGGCGTAGGGGATGCCGAAGCTGTGACGCAGGATTTGATCGAGATATTGACTACAAAATAATGTCTTTGCGAGGATTGAAAAATCATCAGTCCTCGCAAAAATTTGAGAACAATTATGGAAATTTTGAAGAAGACCCTTGCCACATTTTGCGCAATTCTGTTTGTGCTCACCGCCGTGATCGCGCTCTTCGTTTTTAATTTTGACCGAAGAGCCTTTAGCGCAGAGACGTATCAAAAAGCTTTTGCCCACGATGATTTTTACAACAAGATTCCCGTGTTGATGGCGGAGGCAATGACATCCACGAATGCCAACCAAAGCCAGTTCCCCGTAGTGATGCGCGGCATGAACAGGGAAGCCTGGGAGGCTTTCTTCCGCAACCTGCTCCCGCCAGAAACGTTGAAACTCATGGGAGATGAGGCGTTGGATTCAACGTTTGCCTATCTCAACATGCAAACGGACTCGGCGCAACTTAACCTGACTCCATTGAAAACAAGCATGGCCGGAGATGCGGGTGTGCAGGCTGTTTTTCTGCTCCTAGGCACGCAACCTGAATGCTCGTTTAACCAGATCGCCCAAATGACTCTCAGCCTCCTTTCAGGCGGCCAGATCGAATTCTGCAACCCGCCCGCCGACTTATACCCGACGCTTGCACCAATTATTCAAAGTCAATTGCAATTCACTGCGGCGGCGATTCCAGACCAGGTCACCATCATTAGCGCGCCGTTTCAAAACGATCCACGCCAACGATTGTTGGATATCCGTTTTTTCATGCGGCTTAGCCCAATTCTGC
>JACPVB010000008.1 GCA_016191985.1 Chloroflexota bacterium
CGCGGCCAATGCCGACGGCGCCGATGGCATCGAGTCGGTCGGCGTCCTGCACAATGAAGCCTTCGATGCTTTTCATTTTATTTTCCACGCCTGCGCCTTTGTAGGAGATGTGTTTGATGATCTCGCAAACTGCGTCGGCGGTGGGAATGTCTACGGGGCAGGATTCAAGCCAGGCACGGGCGCGAAGCGGGGTTTCATCGCCTGTTTCGTTAAATTTCCAGTCGTCAAGATCGTGAAGCAAAGCGGCAAGTTCCACGATGAACCGGTCCGCCCGCCCTGCGTCATGCTCGCAAATGGAAATGGCATTCTTCCACACGCGGTAGATGTGCCACCAATCGTGGCCTGAGGAATCGTCGCTGAATTCCTGCTTTATATATTCAACTGTTTTTTGGATGATGTCTTGTTGATTCATTTCCTTATTTTCCCACAAAATAATTCGGGCATTGCGCCCGAATTATCCATTCCATTTCATTCGCATGTAGACCCCGCCTTTTTTCAATTCCTCCAGCATTTGATTGAGGCGTTTTTGTCTTGTGGCTTCCAGCCTGGCGCGGGTGACCCAGCCGATGTAATCATTTTGCTGGTAAGGCGGGCGCGCAAGGTAGGCCTCCATGAGGCCGTGCGTGGTAAGCGCATCACGGAAAAAATCGGGCATTTCATAACGTGGCCGGGTGGGCATATCGACTCCTTTTGAGAAATAATAAGATGAGGGCGATGATGTTGGCGGCGGTGCCGATGGGCAGATACCATAACCCTAAAACCGCCAGGACGACGAGGGCGTTGCGTCCCCAGAGTTGATTCAACGCAAAGCCGACAACGGCGATCAGGGCGGCAATTCCATAAAAGATGAAGACCATTTTCATGAAAGTGGAACGCGGCTCGATCCCGATGGCAGAGACGAGACCCGCCCACGGACCTAATTGCCCCGCATATTCACCGCTGGCGGGCGTAACGTAATCACCCACGATCAACGCGCGCGAGCCGTCGGCGAGCATCCAACCCGCGTTTAAGACAAGAAGAAGAACGATGATCCATTTCATGATTATTTTTTCAACACGCAAAGTGCCTGGCGAATTTCACCGAGATGATAAGCAGTGTGAACGACAATGGAAAGCGAGCCGCCGATGGTATCTTCATTCCACAACTCGTTTGCGCGAAACATTTTATCCATGCGGAGATAGGCGTCTTTCAATTTGCTTTTCAGGTTTTCCCATTCTTCAGGTGTGACCTTTTCCACGGTACGCCAGATCAATCCCCAGTCGCGCGGGCTGTTGTCGTTTTGCAGGGCATAGCGCTCGAAGGATTCGATGTAAAAAGTCACATGCGCAACCTGGGCGGCGAGCGAAGTACATTTCCCTCCCACAGGAATGGATGCCTCCTCTGAGGTAACGGTTTCAAGGGTTTCGAGAAGGCCGTTGTGTTTATCCAGATAAATGCCGTGATGATTCTCGAAGGTCTCATCCAGTAGATCGAGCAGGTTATTTTGAAAGGCTTTGGGTTCAATCAGATCAGACACGTTTATCCTGCCTCTTCAAAAGCGGATTTGAGCCAGGCGATCAGTTCCGCGTCCACTTCCTTCGCGTCGCTGACATTAACAACGAAATTGCACATGCCCCCTTTGGGCTGTTCCAACAAGCGGACATTTTTCTTAAATTCCTTTGCGTTGATACCCACCTGGAAGCGCGTGTTGGTTTTGGGGCCTAGCATGGCAAATTGTTTTTTGCGGCGCAGGCTCACATAGCCCTTTTTGGGGACAACCTCAAACTCGCCGAACTTTTGAATTTCTTTCATCAACTTTTCATGGATGGGGCGGAAGCCCGCCTTCGGGCCGCTGTAGATTTCATCCAGCACCGCGTCCATCGATTTGCCTTCCGCGGCGCGGGTGCCGTCCGACTCAAACACGACATGCACGAGCGCGTTGGCATCGCCGTGTCCCAGCCCAAGTTTTTCCTTGAGCATGTCACGGATTTCGCCGTGTTTGGAAAGCCCGCTTTTCTTGATGAAAGCGGATAACTCATCAAGCGACATTCCTGTTTTCTTTTGGATGTTATTGATCTGGGTTTGGATTGCTTTATCAAGGGAACTCATCTGATCATCTCCTTTGGCTAGGTGAGTAAATCCGATGCCCTGATTATAGAACAGATATTCTGTTATTTCAACCCCGAATAAACGTCCCGAAGGTCCCTGCAATGTAAGCCCGGTCTTTGCTCAAACCTTCGGGACGGGGTATGGCGCAAACCTGTCGGGGTTTTTAACGCGAAGGCGCACACTTGCCCTGGCGGGCAGTGCCAGGGGAGGCGCAAAGCATTAGATTCTTGGCGTCTTAGCGTCTTCGCGTTAAACTCTAGGCAAATTTTTACCAATACTTTTGCGCTACACTCTTCAGGGCAATGTCTACGCAAACATATCCAGGAGTTGGAAGATCAAAAAAACCACACCGATCCCGCCGAATATGATTCCCATGCCGCCCAGCAACAGTGGCACAAAATAAAGGCTTAGCCATTTCTTCACACGCGCGCTGTGCGGGTTCGACGGGTCATAGAGCATGTCCACAATCTGGCCTTCCCGGAACATTGGCGGATTGCTTCGCAGGTTGTCCGCCACTTCGATGGTTTGCCCGGTAATCGTTCGAAACTGAAAGATGGGCGAATATCCGCCTCCATCTGAATCGGAACTGTACACCATGCGAATGACAGTCCCTTTCACCTGCTGCGCCTTACCAAGAAATATCTGCGTGCGGATTACAGAAAAAGCCGCAATGGCCGCGAGAAGCAAACCAACCAGGGTGAACACAATACCGATAATCAATTCAGTAGACATGGGAATTCTCCTTTTTTATTTTGCCAATAAACGACTCAGCTCCTCCTCCATCCTCCTGCGCCAGCGGATTGCAACAGGCGCGCTGAGATGGCGGCGGAGCATTTCTTCGGTTTTATTTTTTTCATAATAATCGCGGTAGAGTTGCAGGATGGAGATCGTCTCCCCTGTGAATTTTTCAAACGAGACGGCATCTCCTGCTTTGATGACTCCCGCGCGCATCACCCGGCAGTAGAAGCCTGGTCGCTCGGCCTGACGGAATTTCTTCACCCAGGCAGAATCTTCCATACGAGAGGCAAACGTCCCGCAGGGGATGCGAGGCGAAGTGACTTGCAGGGTCACATCCCCAATGTGCAGAAAATCCCCCGCGTTAAAGTTGGCGCTTTCCAGTTCTCCAATTGTCAAATTTTCCCCGAAGGTTCCCGGCGCTATTTCTTTCCCCAACTCTTTTTCCCACCATGCAGTATCCACCGTGCCGTAGATGTAAACGGCCTGGTCGGGTCCGCCGTGATTTTTTTTGCTGTAAATTACATCGCCATCCAAACCAGGCTCGGACACATGCACAGCGCCCTGCACAGGCAATTTATAAATGCCCGTTTTGGTGTTTGAATTTGCGGTTTGGATTTCCCTTTCCACGCCAAGGTTTATGCTGATGATTTTCATGCAGGGATTTTATCGCAAGTACGGGTTCGACGATGGATATTAAACAGATTTTTAGTATTACAGCGCAAAGTCAGGCTCAAAGCCGCCGTCCCTTGCGGAGCACCCTGTGGGCGGCGGCGATTTGCGAGACAAGTCCTGCGCCGGGGACGGCGCAGGGAGCAACCTTGCGCTGTAATATTAGGGAAGACCATTTTTTGCGTCTGACCAAACAACCACCCGGTTACGTCCCATCCTTTTGGCGGCATACAGGGCTTTGTCGGCATTGGAAATAATCTCCGCGGCGGTGGACCCGTCGCCGGGGAATTCCGCAATACCGCAGGAGATGGTTGTTGCCGTTTCTATGCTGTCCAAAAGCGCCCCCGGCACCTCAAAGAAATTTCTCCACTTTTCAGCGATCTGGACGGAAATTTCAGCGGGGACATTCGGCAGCACAATCAAAAATTCCTCCCCACCGTACCGGCAGACAATATCACCGGCGCGCGTATGGCTCAAGAGTTGCGCCGCGAGCTTTTGTAAAATTTTGTCGCCCATCTCGTGCCCGAATGAATCGTTTACGCCCTTGAAGTGATCGATATCCACCATGACAAAGCTGATGGTGGAGTTTTCACGTTTCGCCCGCGCCAGTTCCCGCCCTAGCGACTCGGTCAAATAACGGCGGTTGTACAACCCCGTCAACGGGTCGCGGATGGCTTGTTCACGTAACTCGACCTGCAGGCTTTTTATTTTTTCGATCTGGAGCTGGAGTTTTTTGTTGGCGCGTTGGAGTTTTTCCTCGGCGCGTATTTTTTCAGTCAATTCGTGCTGCGCGGCGGCAAACAACTGCGCGTTGTCCACTGCCAGCGCCGCCAGTTGGACAAATGACTTCATCGCTTCGATATCATCATCTGTGTAGGGCTTGTCGGAAGCGGTCCGTCCCAACCCCACAATGCCAACCGCCTTGTCGTTGATAATAATGGGGACGTTCGCCACGGCTTTTAAATGATACGGGTCGTGGACTGTGAGTCTTTCCCGCCACTGCGAATAATCCTGTATCACCTGCGGCTGGCGGGTATGGATTGCCAGGGAGGAAAGGTGCGAATCTTTCAATGACACACGCAGCCCCCTGAGGGATGTATTGAATTCCGCCGCGGCGTGTGCGACGATTAAGTCATCTTCGATCAGCCCGATCAATCCAAAGGGAGAATCGAGCAGTTCACAGGCTTGCATAAGGATGGCATTGAACACGTCTTCAACATTGTGGTGATTCAACAGGTCCAGTGTGATGTTGTGGAGGGTGTTCAATCTCTCATTTTGAGAACGCAATTTTTCCTCCACCTGCCTGCGTTCAGTGATATCGAGTACAAAACCAAGCGCGGTGATTTCATCGGAAAAACTGGTCACGCGAGTGGAGACAACCTGTACCGGGAATTTGGAGCCGTCCCGCCGCAGTCCCATAATTTCATACCGCACTTTCTCCCCCTGTATCTGGCGTAGGACATTTTCCCTGAACAGTTCACGGCTTTCAGGGGCAACCTTGCCAATCGTGTGCGTGCCAATAATGTTGCCAAATGTCTCCCCAAACATCTCCAGGAAGGATCGATTTACATAAATGATCCTCGTGTTGCGGGTGAGGATGATTCCAACCGGCGCGGCTTCGATCAGGGTGCGAAAACGTTTTTCGCTTTCCTTCAGGGCCTCTTCGGTCTGTTGATCGGAAATACTGGTGAACTTAATCCTGTGTCGGCGCAGTAAAAAGAACGCCATCCCAATCAGCAATGCGAATGAAGCGAACGCAACCCAGTTGACGGATATATCGGTCATTTTATTTCACGTTCAACAAATGAATACACCCTTTGGTTCTTATTGCGCATGAATTACGCTGA
>JACPVB010000029.1 GCA_016191985.1 Chloroflexota bacterium
ATGCCTGCATCCGCGGCTTCAAACATGGCGTCTGGAGCGAAGCGGGCAGGCACGAAAATGATGGTGGCGTTCGCGTCTGTGGCTTCCTTCGCCATCTTCACTGAATCAAAGACGGGCAGTTTTCCATCCAGAACCCATTCGCCGCCTTTACCGGGCGTCACACCGCCGACGACGTTGGTGACGTAAGCGACCATTTGGGTGGTGTGAAATAAGCCTTCATTGCCTGTAATGCCTTGCACGATCAGGCGGGTGTTCTTGTCAACTAAGATGCTCATATTATTTTTCCTTCGTAGGGCGACCGTGAAGGCCGCCCCTACGAATGGTTATCCTTTCTTCGCGGCTTCTACAGATTTCTTCGCCGCGTCGGCGAGGGTTTCTGCGGTAATCATATTTGCATTTTCGAGCAGGCGGCGTCCTTCTTCGGCATTTGTGCCAACCAGGCGAACCACCATCGGGACTTTCGGTTTCACTTCGTCCATTGCAGTGAGGATGCCGCGCGCAACTTCGTCACAGCGAGTGATGCCGCCGAAAATGTTGAACAGAACGGCTTTCACATTCGGGTCGGTGAGGATGATGCGCATGGCTGCGGCAACTTTCTCCGAGCCTGCGCCGCCGCCTACATCGAGGAAGTTGGCTGGTTCACCGCCGAAGAGTTTGATCACGTCCATGCTGGTCATGGCCAATCCCGCGCCGTTGACCATACAGCCGATGTTGCCATCCAGTTTGATGAAGGAGAGTCCATACTTGCGGGCTTCCACCTCCGAGGGGGCGTCTTCGTCTGTATCGCGCATTTCTGCAAGTTCAGGGTGGCGGAATAGGGCGTTATCGTCGATCATCATCTTGCCATCGAGCGCGATCAACTTCTTTTCCTTTGTGATCACCAGCGGGTTGATCTCGGCCAGGGAGGCGTCCGTGTTTTGATAGACATTCCATAACCCCATTGCGATCTTCACAAAGTCTTTCCAGTAATCGCGGGGTAGGTCAATGGCAACAGCCACATCCCGCGCCTGGTATTCACGCAATCCCAGCAGTGGGTCAATGTGAATCTTGACGATCTTTTCAGGGGTCTTGGCGGCTACTTCTTCAATGTCGATGCCGCCCGCAGCGGAAGCGATCATGACGGGCTTCTTGGCGGAACGGTCATCGGTGATGGCGAAGTAGATTTCCTGGTCTATGGCGGAGGCTTCATCGACAAGCACTTTGCGAACGGGCAGGCCTTTGATGTCCATACCCAGGATTTGAGTGGCAAGTTGTTCGGCCTCAGCAGGGTCTTTGGCGAGCTTTACGCCGCCTGCTTTGCCGCGGCCGCCCACCAGCACTTGTGATTTAATGACAACGCGGCCACCAAGCTCTTCCGCAATTTGCTTTGCTTCCTGAGCGGTAGCCGCAACCCTTCCCTTCGGGATCGGGATGCCATATTTTGAGAAAATTGTTTTTGATTGGTATTCGTGGAGTTTCATTAGTCTCCCTCGGAGGGTAGTTTTTTTATCGCTTCTCGCCTGACTTATTAGAATTAGTTGCAAAAATTACGGGCAAACATTAAGTTTTGGCTTATTAAACCATGCGATACTTTTTAAAAGCATCGGCATTATACCACCATAAAAATTTGCGACAATCAGTAGATTACGATTTTGGATTCCATCAGCTCACCTGCCCTGTGGGTGCTGATGGAAATTTTGGGCAGCAAGCTGCCCGACTCCAGAGTGTTTCGTGAAATACTGACAATAAAAAATCCCGTGAGTTTAATCACCCACGGGATTTTACGTTTCTTATTGCGGCAGTGTAAATCTCAAGATGCGGTTGAACGCTCCGTCCGTCACCCAGACGTGGCCTTCAGCGTCCACTGCGATGCCGGAGGTAAGCCCGAAGTTCGCGAGGGTCTCACCATATTCACCCCAGGTACGCACCACTTCTCCCTGTTGGTTGAATTCGATCACACGATACCCGTCGGGGTCTGTGACGAAAACATGCAGATTGTCGTCCACGGCGATGAATGGTTTGTTATCGAGCGATTGCCCGAACCAGCCAAACACGTCCCATTGCTTGTCGGGGGTGAATGTCAGGGCGTCTTCCACTTCAACAGGGATGAATGTTTGTATGCGCTGGTTCCAGGTATCCACAACGTAGACGGTGCCGTTTTTATCGATTGCGATGCCGACAGGCTCATCGAATTGACCGGGTTCAAAGCCTGCGCTGCCAAACTGCGTGATGAAGTTCCCGTCCGCATCAAACACGACGATGCGCTTGTTCCCGGTATCTGTGACATATACCCGCCCCTCGGCATCCACCGCCAGTCCGCGCGGGCCGTAGAATGATTCGGGGGTTTCGCCCTGCCCGAAGATTCCCCAGGTTTTGATAAACCTGCCCGTTGCACTGAATTTTTCAATACGGTGATTCCATGTATCGGTCACATATACCGAGCCATCCGGTCCAACTGCAACGCCCCAGGGTTCGTTGAAGGTTCCCTCTCCAATCGGGGTGCCGACTCCATCCGCAAAGGTTCCCCATTCGTGCAGAACCTTCCCTTCCAAATCGAGGTGCAGGATGCGATGGTTGCGTGAATCGGCAACATAGATTGTGCCATCTGGGGCGAAGGCCAGCGAGCGCGGCGCATTTAAAGTCACCGGGTTGGCTTGGTTTGCATCGAAGGCCAGATCCGCGGTCAGCGAGATGAATTTACCTTCGGTTGGGTCTTCCAAGAGTTCGGTGGAAGTTGGGGCAACGCCATAATTCCAAATTTGCGAAGCCACGTCCTGGCGGATGTAAAGCCTCATTTTATCGGCCGGCTGCCAGGTGGCAACGGTCAAATCCTGGCGTCCCAGGGCTTGTGCGTACAACGTGTAATCACGGTTAAGCCAGATTTGGATGATGCCTGCGCGAATATCCGGGTTGGTGAACCCCTCGCAGAATCTGGTGTAATCTTTCGACTTGCGCAATTTCAGGAAGCTCATTACCCCGCTGCAGGCGTAATCTTCAGGGAAGGGGGTATTGGGGTCACGGTCATTGACCAGGTTGAAATAATCCTGCATCGGCCACCACATGCGGATGTAATCCACGCGGTAATAACCGGGGCCAATGGCTGGCTCGATCTTGTCGAAATTCTTTTCGTCCACAATGATGACAACCGAATCACGGAGAGAGCGGGTGGGCTGGTCAAAGGAACGCTGGTTGGTGAAATCACGCAGGTACCAAACAAAAGGCCAGGAGACGCCCGTGTCCGGTGCGCTGGCATCGTAGGCAATGGCTACGCCCAAGCCGCCCGTGGTGCGCTCGGATATTTCCTCGGCCTGCCGCATGATATCTTTGATGCCTGTGGCGCCGTGGGCATAGACCAGAAATTCAGTCGCTTCATCATAGGTGATGTAGGATGCACGGAATGAAGCGCGGATTGTGAGGACTGCCAGGAAGGCGGAGAAAATCAACACGAACACACGCCCCATCTCTTTTAATGTCCACTCTCTGAGGAGATAAACCAGGCCGCCGCCGCTTAGGAGGGTAATAATCAACGGTAAAAGGAAAGCGCTGGTTGCTTGCAGTTGTTCAAGCTCTTGTCCCTGGAAGGGGCGGACTGCCCCATTGAGGGCCAGCACTGTGCCTGCCGTGCTGGCAATGAAAACTACCAGAGCGGAAATGGTGAGCAGGATGCGTTGTTCTTTTAACTTGTTCCAGTCGGTTTTTTCGATCACCTGTCCCAGCGCCCAGCCTGTGATGAGGATCATGGGCAGCGCGATGTGATAGGTGAGCCAGGGCATTCTTTCGCCTGCATAGGAGAACGCGACCATGCTAATTACACTCCACCAAACCAAAAGGCTAAAGGTGTTGGGGAAGTTTCTTTCTTCGGTATTTGTTTCATCTTCAAGCAGGTTGGTGACTTCTTCGTCCCGTATTTCACTGGACGGGTCAGCGACTGCATCCTGCTCCTCTTCAACCGTAGGTTTGAGGGCTGGTTTTCTTCTTAGCCCGATCATGATTGCAAAGATGAAACCCAGGGCGGGCAGGAATTCATAAATTGGAATTTGGACGAGCAGATAGTAATACCAGGGCTGGCTGCCCCGTTCCACATCCTGCTGGACGATCCAATATCCGAGGGAACCGATTGCGCCGGTGAAGAAACCGCTGCTGTTTGTAAAGACGGTGGTATACAAAATGGTAAACGGAACCCAAAAGACGAGGGCGGTTTGCAGCCATTTTCCCCGGTTCCATAAGAGACCGACCGCAATTGCAATAACGAACATCAAAAGCAGGAAGCCGCCAATCACAAGGATGGAGCGCATATCTGAACCCAGCGCCTGCACTTCGGGTACAGAGGTTGGAATGGATACGTTGAGGGTCTTTTCAAAAAATTTAACCAGGAAGGCGGATAGCTGCGGCAGGACAATTGTTCCCGTAACCATGAGCATGTCAAAGGATCGTTCGTTGCGGATGCGTTCCCAGCCATATCCTCGAATGAGGAAGACCGCCGTGACGACGAGCGCGACCAGAGCGGCCGCAGCGAGGATCAATGTCAGGGACGGTGCGGCAGATTCGGGCGGGGCGAGAGGCGAAGCTTCCTCCGTTGGGTTGCTTGGCATGGCGGTCTCTGTCCCTGAGAGGGTCTGCGCGTCGCGGGTGTAAAGTCCATAGACTGCGGCGGCGCCCACGAGCAGAACGGTCACACCAAGACCGATGATGAAGGTGCGATATTCCTTTTCTGCATCTTTCCACGGGCGGCGTGTAACTTGTACGATGAAATAAATGGCGAGGAAGATCAGCGCTTCAGCAGTATAGATAAAGGAGGTTTCCTTTGAAACATAATGAAGCGCGAGGGCGGCTGCCAGCATCAGGAGATATTTTTTGCCGCCAACTTCAAGGTGCCGAAGGATGGCATACAACATGAGAATACCGGAGAAGCCGACGTACGACTCGTTGCGAACGTAGCGACCGTAGTAAAGCATATAGGGTGAAATGACCAGCAGGAAGCCAGCAATCAATGCGCCCCATTTGCCGAGGTAGCGCCGCCAGTACCAGACCATCCAAACGATGGCGATGCTGAATAATGCGGCGGGGATACGCGATGTAAAATCGCTCGCGCCAAACAGGAAATAGCTAAGCGCAACGATATGGAATTGGAAAGGCCCGTGCATCATGGGGGAGTGTTCGTAGCCCTGTCCGCGGTATAGAAGCCATGAGAAATAGGTATGCAAACTTTCATCATGACTCATCACGCGTTCGCCAAGGTTGTAAAAGCGGGTGGCGATTGCCAGCAAAATAATGACCGCAAAAATTGCGATCTCATTGGTTAGCGCGGGTAGGAGGGGATGAATGGGGCGTTCGAGCCAGTTTCGTTTTTGATCCATTGAGGTTCACCTTTGATAAAGTGGGCTGTGCAGTCAATATGAAGCAAATGATATTAGCAGAAGTTTAGTGCCATGTTAGAAGGATTATAACAGGTGTG
>JACPVB010000030.1 GCA_016191985.1 Chloroflexota bacterium
TCACTCAGGGATTTCAGTTCGCGACGTCCACGGCGGGAGAGGGCTTTGCCGCGCTGACTGTTGTCGATGAGGCTGTCAACCGCTTCCTGCAACATGCGCTTCTCGTTGCGGATGATGACATCCGGTGCGCCGAGTTAGAGCAATCTCTTGAGACGATTGTTACGGTTGATCACGCGGCGATAAAGATCGTTGAGATCGGAAGTTGCAAAGCGGCCGCCGTCCAACTGAACCATTGGGCGCAGGTCTGGAGGGATGACGGGCAGGACGGTCAGGATCATCCATGCCGGGCTGTTGCCGGAACGACGGAAGGCTTCTACCACCTTCAAACGGGTCGTGGATTTCTTGCGTTTCTGCTTGCTCTTGGTGGTGCGCACCTCGTGCCAGAGTTCTTCTGAAAGTTTATCTAGGTCAAGACGTTCGAGAATATCGTAGAAGGCTTCGGCGCCCATGTCGGCGCGGAAGACCTGTCCCCAGCGTTGTTTGAGTTCGCGGTAGCGGATTTCGCTCAGGAAGGTAAACGGACGAAGCTCCAACAGTTCATCACGCAGGCGTGATGATTGATTCGAGGAAGCGGAGGTCTGCGTTTCCAACTCGCTGCGCAGCGATTCCATCTCCTGGTCGGCCTGGGCTTTGACCGCGGCGGTTTGAGTCTTTAACTCTTCCAACTCGCGATGCTTCCTGTCTTTTAACTCATTTTCAAGAACTTCCAATTTCTTTTGGACGTTCTTTTGAATCAGTGTAATATGTTTGCTGGCAACTTTATCGCCGGCATCGATGATCTTCTCGCCCGTTGACTCAAAGACAATGCTCTTTTTGGCAGGCTCGCCCATCTGGTCTTGAAGTTGTTTCTCCAACTTCTGGCCTTCCTTGATGATGGGGTCCATCTGCTCGGCGATGCCTTCATCGTAGCCCTGTTCGAGCAGGGCCTGCTTCTGCTTGAGTTCAATGATTTTTTGATCGCGTTTGGTTTTGATCTCGGCAATGCGGGCGTTCACATCCGCGGCTTGTTCGCGTTCGGAAACGGAAATCTCATCTTCAAGACGTTGCAGAGCTTTCTTACGGGCTTCCTCATCCACGTAGGTGACGATGTATTGCGCGAAATACAAAACACGGTCAAGGTTGCGGCGGGAGACATCCAACAACATGCCCATCTGGGATGGGATGCGGCGGGTGTACCAAATATGCGCAACTGGAGTCGCAAGAGCAATATGGCCCATGCGCTCGCGGCGAACCGCGGAGCGGGTTACTTCCACACCGCATTTATCGCAGGTAATGCCTTTGTAACGGGGGTTTTTATATTTGCCGCAATAACACTGCCAATCGCGGGTGGGGCCAAAAATGGCTTCGCAAAACAACCCATCCTTCTCCGGGCGCAGACGACGATAATTGATTGTTTCGGGTTTGAGCACCTCACCATACGACCATGACAAAATGGTCTGTGGTGAGGCAAGGCTGATACGGAGTGCAGTCAATCCCTTGGTTTCCACTGGATCCTCTCCTAAATAAAAGATTACGATTCAAGCAGTCTCTGCATAGCGTGTAGTCGCTTATTGCCAGAGACAAACAAAGGCAAGCGCTTTGAGAGTATTTTCTCAAGCGCTTGCTGTTTATAGCTCTTTTTTACATCCAACGGAGTGATTATATGCAGGAGGGGTATTCCCGTCAAGGGTGTTAACTATAGAAGAGTCTGCGACTTTAAAGCAGATCTCCGCGCCTCTTCCTGGATCTTGAGACTGATTCCGTTTACTTTAGCATTTTCTCAGCTATAAATGCGGAAACCCATCCACTCTATCACCATGTAAACCCGCATGTTACAACTTTATGGCACTGGAGACGGCGTTTCAGTGGGCATGGGTGAAGGAGTTTCCGTTGGGACGATGATTATCGGCGTGGGCGTTTCCGTAGGTACGGTGGTGGGTACGAGAGTCGGCTCCTCAGGAGGCGGAGGAGTATTTGTCAGCGTGGGAGGAGGTGAGGTGGGGGTAGGCAGGCTGAGGTTAAGCAGGATGCGTTTATCCACTTCCGCTTTATCACCAATTAAGACAAGGCGCAAAGTCACGAGACCATTTGGAATATTGGTTATATTCCATGTATGGAGCAATCCATTCCTTACGGGATTGGCGCCCTCGTTCAAAACAATCCATGAATCTGCGCTGTTGCCCTGGCTGTATTCCAGCACCCATTTTTTGAAGCCTCCATCAGCGCTGGCAGTGCCCCTGATTTCCAACGATGTGGATGTGATAACCTGCCCATCGTTCAAGTTGATTTCAACGATGGGTTGAGGATCGCCCGCCCGGCATTCGCGCTCAGGTGCGTAGTATGGATTTTCAGGAAGGCCATTGGCATCTAGCCAGTTTCTTCCATCGCGTGTCTCGAACCATTGACGCGCCCATCGGTCTGCGACATTCAAAACAAGTTCTTCTTCGCTGGGGCCTTCGCAGGCGTCGGAAGCCTGGTAACCCGTCCACAGGTCAATTTTGATGCGGCGGGCAATGTCCTGGCTGGGGGGCGGGGGGAGTTGATCGAATGCGAAGATGTCGGTGTATTGTGATTTACAAAAGTTGGATGGTTCCGTGCCGGAGAGGCGGCAGACAACTTTATCCACAACCCCATCGGGGCGGACGAATAGAGTGGGCACACCGTTGGTGATGTAGGGCACGGCAAATTCCATGAACTGCGACCAGATGGGCGCGGCTCCGCTCAGGCCCGATGAATTGACCATGGGAGTGTAATCGGCATTGCCGATCCACACGCCCGTGACGAGGTCGGGGGTGTAGCCCAAGGTCCAGTTATCGCGGATATCGTTGGTAGTGCCCGTTTTTGCCGCAACAGGAAATGACAGATTCAGCGGTGAATTGCGTCCAAACATCAGGGAGCGGGATTCGTTATCCGAAAGGATGGATGAGATAAGGTAGGCGTGTTCGGCACGGATGGTCTGCTGGGCGGGTTCGGGTTTGTATTCGTAGAAGACTTCCCCGGCAAAGTTGGTGATTTTGAGGATGGCAACGGGCGGCACCCGTTTTCCACCGTTTGCAAATACGGAGTAGGCGGAGGTCATGTCGATAAGGCTGACATCTCCGCCGCCGAGGGTGAGGGAGAGGCCGTAATCATTGCGTGTGAACGATGTAATGCCAAGCCGCTCTGCCATGGCGATCATACCGTCTTTCTCGGGCGTGTTCGGGTCATCATAAATGCCGACAAACTCAAGCGTTTTGACGGCGGGAATGTTGAACGAGTTGGAAAGCGCGATGCGCACAGTCATGCCGCCGTGGAATCTGCCATCATAATTTCGCGGTTCATACGGTGGATTTGCGCCATCTGGGAACTGCGTGGGGACATCCCAAATGAGGGTGGAGGGCGTCCATCCTTTTTCAAATGCGGCAACATATGTGATGGGTTTTATGGATGAGCCTGGCTGGCGCGTGGGGCTGATGGCCATGTTGACCTGCCCTGAGATGGCCGCGTTGTTGAAATCGGGCGAGCCAACCATGGCAACGATTTCCCCGGTGGATGGGACGATGGCAACCAATGCGCCGTTTCGAGCGTTATTATCCACCATGGTGGCAACCTGGTCTGTGACGAGTTGCTGCGCGCGGTCTTGCAGGGTGGGGTCGAGCGTGGTGTAGATTACAAAACCGGAACGATAAATCGTTTGCGCATCATACAACTCTTCAAGCTGGGCGCGGACGAAGTTGACCCATTGCGGATATTTCGCGTCAAATGAAGGCGGACGATAGGGGTAGGTCTTCATCTCATTTGCAGCTTGCGTTGCCTGGACGGCATCCACGCAAACGGGATTGGGGCTGTTACTTACTTTTATACATCCGTCTGTGGCGCTTAATTCAAACATGAGCACCAGGACCTGCTGCTGGCGAATGAGGGTGTTGTTCGGGTCGGTGTAAATATCATATACGGCGGGGGATTGCGGCAGACCCGCGAGGAATGACGCTTCGCCTAACGTCAAATCTTTGGCCGATTTTCCAAAGTAGGTTTCTGCGGCGGCCTCCGCACCGTAGGCGAGGTTGCCGTAATAGATTTCATTCAGGTACAACTCAATGATTTCATCTTTGGTGTAGCGGCGGGTGATCTCGGCAGCCAGGATGATCTCACGCGCCTTGCGGGATACAGTGCGTTGGCTGCGTTCATCCGGCGAGAGCAGAAGCGCGCGCGCCAACTGCTGGGTGATGGTGGATGCGCCGCCGCCCTGCCCGCCAGTGACATAGTTTTGCCACAACGCGCGGGAGATGGCGATGGGGTCGAAGCCCGGGTTGCTATAAAATTCCTTGTCTTCTGTGGCGATGGTGGCGGCCACCAGGTTGGGGGAAATATTTTGCAGTGGAATGTAGGTGCGGCGCCCGGCGCTGGGGTCGAGGAGTTCGTACAGCAATTGCCCGTTGCGGTCCATGATGCGGGTGGTTTCAAATTTCGAAGCATTTTCGCGCAAGGCTCCGGCATCCGGAAGCGTGCTTGCGATGGAATAATACTGGTAAATAAAATACGATCCGACGCATAAGCCGAACACCACCAGTGCAAAGACAGTGATGATCAGCCCGCGTAGAAAGCATCCCATATTGCCCTGAAGGATGGTTTTGATGGATGAAAATCTTTCTAAAAATGATCTTTGTTGGGCCGGGGGCGTTGCTTGTGCAGGCGATTGGTATGTGGGGTGTTGTTGGTTGGCAGGGATTTGATACGTTGGGCGCTGGTTATTGGTTATCGGTTGATACGCGGCGTTCGTGACGCGCGTGCCCTCCACGTCGGTTTCGTCTACGCGGCGCGGCAGGGGCATGTTGTCCTTGTCCAGCGCGGGGCGGGTGAAGATGGGGGTGGTGCCGTCCGACTTTGCAGAGTCAGGCGTCGGCGGAGTCGGCGGCGTGGGTTTGATGTCGCCGCGAGTTTCTTCTTCCGATTTCAATAATCTTCGTAATCTATCGTTATCGTCATTCATGAATTTTCTCTTTACGCAACACGTCACACGTTTTTACTTTGGCTTGCTCAACACCAGCAAATTCAACGTTCCCTTCTGACAGGTCTCATCATTTTGGTTGCGGACTTCAACGGACGCAATCAATGCGCCGCCGCCAATGCGAGGCATGGCTTTTGTCTCCGCAATGGTCAGCACGGCATGGACCGTGTCGCCGATAAAAAACGGCTTTACGAATTTCCATTCCTGAATCTCACGGAAGGCCAGCACCGTGCCTTCGAGCAGGCCCGTCCGCATGATCAGGCCGATTGCAACAGACATCCCCAGCAAGCCGTGCGCGATGCGCTGACCGAACTGAGTCTTGCTGGCGAAGGCCGCATCGGTGTGGATCTGGTTGTAATCACCGGTCAGGCCGGCAAATGAAAAGATGGCATCCTCGCTGATGGTGCGGCCAACGGTTGTGACGCTTTGTCCCACAGAAAATTCTTCAAAGTAAAGTCCAGCCATGTGTTCGTCTCCTTGTCGGTTTTAGTCTGTTAGTCTGTTGGTCTATTGGTCGGGTAGTCGAATAGTCCGCCAAATGTTCCATGACCATGCGGCCACGTGACTACTCGACTACTCGACCACGCGACCACTTGACTACTCAACCACGTAATTACAAGACTAAGATTATACCCGTTTGACCATCCGCTAATCTGCTGTACAATATGCCCCATGCGCGACTGGTCATTAACCCTTGGCGACCCGCTCCACCTCACCCTTGCGGCGGACGCCCGCCTTTGCAAGCCGGATTACGTCAATGACCACATTTGGGAGGTGGAACTCGGCGGCACAGATTCCGAACGCGCCGCAGTTGCGCTTCATACAACCTTTGGTTTGCGCGCGCGTTCCATGCGCATTTTTTTACGCTTCACCGAAAGCGGTAGCGCGGTCACAGACCCTAACACCTTCATCGCCAAACCGACACTTAAACGTTTCTACCCAAACTTCCTAACGCTTGATTTTGTTCCCCTCGAAAACCTTTTTGCCGTCACAGATTTCTGGGTTCCCGAATCCCACGCCGTTGCCGGGCGCGTAACCCTCACAAATAAAAGCACTGCCACCCGCCAGATCAAACTCGAAGTCTGCGCAGCCCTCGCCCCATTGGATGGTCAATCCATCATCCCCACCCAACAGCAACTCGTCAATATCCTTGCCGGACAAACCAGCGGAATCGCCCCCGTCATTTTTATGACTGGCGGTCCCAAGCACGGCCCCGGCCCCCACTCCTCGCTCTTGCTGGACCTGGAACTTGGTCCCGGCGCCACACGGACATTATCCTTCGCTGAGGCCGCACTCGATACCATCCCCGAAGGCTTTGACCTTGCCCGTAAAACCGCCGCCCGCTCATGGCAAGCCGAACTTGCCCGCATTGAAATGCTGGATGCCTCGCAAGTCTTGGACATCCACACCGGCGACCCTGAATGGGATGCCACACTGGCATTCAGCCAAAAGGCCGCGCACGCATTATTTTTCAACGGCAATGGAGCCTTGCCTAACCCATCCTTCGTGAATTCCCGCCACATCGACCATGGCTACTCACGCAAAGGAGATGGCACAGATTATCCGCCCGCCTGGAACGGCCAGTTTCCGTTGGAGACGTATTACATCTCCGGCATTTTGCACGGCGCCCCGCAAGTGACAAAGAATCTGCTGCTCAACTTCCTCGCCACGCAGGATGAAGACGGTGAAGTGGACGGCAAACCCGGGCTGGCGGGTCAACGCGGAAAATTTTTAGCGGCCCCCTTGCTTGCCAGCCTCGCGTGGAAATATTTTCAAATCACGCAGGATGAATCTTTGCTGGCGGATATATTTCCCAAATTGGTTAAATTCTTCTGGTCGTGGTTCTCCGGCGCGCATGACCGCAATCGCGATGGCGCACCCGAATGGGACAACATTTTGCAAACAGGCTTTGAAGACAACCCGCTCTTCGATGTCTGGAACCCCTGGTCGCAGGGGTTGGATGTTTCGCTTGTGCACAGCCCGGCGCTGGAGGCCATGCTGTATCGCGAAGCGCAGACCCTTGCAAAGATTGCCCAGAAACTTGGCAAGCCGGATGAAGAGACCGAACTCATCGAAGCGCAGGCCGAAAAAATAAAAGCATCCATCGAAGCAGGCTGGAATCCGCGCACCAGTTTTTATTCCTATCGAGATCGTGAAACGGGGGAGGTATCCACTGGCAAGGTCATCGCCAAACGTAAAGGCGATGGCAACATGCGCCCGAAATTCGAGTCCGAGACGCCGATCCGCTTATTGATCGAGATTCAGACCAAAAGTCCAGCCGCGAAGCGACCGGAAGTGGAGATCAGCGAATACTTCACCAAATCCAAAGGAGAGGTGGAGACCATCCTCGGTCATCAATTCCAATGGCGCACGGGCGGACTGGTGGCAACGAGTCAAAAAATTTACAACCGTATCGGGCGCATCGCCGTCATGGGGTTGGATGAAAACGACAAGATCAACGTCCGCATTGTGGATACCACCGGCGAAGACATCACACTGGCGCTGCCATTATGGGCCGGGGTTCTCGAAAAGCAAAAAGCCTACGCAATGATTGGACGCAACGTTATGATGGCCGAACGCTTTGACCGCCCCTTTGGAATGCCATCTCTCCCGCTCTCACCGGACCCGGAAGCTGAATCGGTTTCAATGAGCGTGAGCCTGCCCTGGAACATGTTGATCGCTGAGGGCTTGCTTGCGTATGGATTCCGCGCCGAAGCCACCCGCCTGACCGCGCATTTGATAAACGCGGTGATTAAAAATTTAAAACAAAACCGCGCATTTTATCAACGCTATCACGCCGAAAAAGGCGCGGGCATTGGCGAACGTAATTCCCTGCACGGACTCGCACCCGTCGGCCTCTTCATGCAGGTCTTGGGCGTCACGATCCTTTCCTCCACACGGGTGAAACTGGAAGGCAGGAATTTATTCCCCTGGCCGGTGACGATCAAATATAAGGGACTCACCGTTGTGCGCGGCATGGAACAAACCACGGTTACGTTTATGAATGGGGAAAGCGTGATCGTAAAGGATGAAGCGCCCTGTGTGGTGGAGATGTGATAACGGGTGGAAATTTTGAAGGTATCAATGGGTAGGAAAAAGAAAATTCTCCTGGTTTTTGGGTGGCTATTTGCCATTTTCGCTGGCAGTAAAGAATATTCCATAGGTTTTTTTGAGATTACGATATTCTCGATCATTAAATACTTTGACTCGACAACCTATTATCTCGTTTCGCTTTGGAGAATATTCAAGATGTATTTCCTGCCGTTTGTGCTGCCGCAATAAGAATAAAGAATCGTGAAACTGTCGCTTTATGGCGGCAGTCTTTTTTATAGGGGATTTAATCTTAACTCCAAAAAATCATGGTATACAAATCTTGGGTTTTTAATCACGAAAGAGCAACCATGACAACAACCATTCTCCTCTTCCTTGCTGGACTTATCACATTAATCATCGGCGCCGATCTGTTGGTGCGCGGCGCATCGCGGCTGGCGGCGGCTTTCGGCGTTTCGCCGCTCGTCATTGGTCTGACCATTGTTGCGATTGGAACCGCGTCGCCTGAGATTGCCGTGTCTCTGCAAGCCGCCGCCGTTGGGCAAGGTGACCTGACACTGGGTAACGTGCTTGGCTCAAACATCTTCAATATCCTTTTTATTCTCGGCATCACATCCATAGCCGCACCCATCGTTATCGCGGAACAGCTCATCCGCAAGGATGCACCGATCATGCTCGGCGTTTCGCTCCTCACCCTCGCGCTTGCCATGGACGGGAACCTTGACCTCATGGACGGATTGCTTCTGTTGATCGGCCTGGTTGTCTACACGGTTTTTGCCTTAAAGCAAAGCCGCGCAGAATCAAAGGCGGTCCAAAAGGAATATGCGCAGGAATTCGCGCAAAAAGAGCCACGCACGACGCGCAATACCATCCTCAATATTGTTTTTATCCTCATTGGATTGGGTCTGCTGGTGCTTGGCTCAAA
>JACPVB010000031.1 GCA_016191985.1 Chloroflexota bacterium
CCTGAAGAATTGGTACGCGCCAGTTTGGAAGAACTACTGACTCGTCCGTTGGATGATTTTCAAAAAATCGTGGAACGAGTATTGAGCAAAAACGCGGAACTGTACAAACGGCTGGCATAAATGCGATATTTGACGGTGGGAGAGGTATTGGAAATTTATAGTCAAGTGATGAAGCAATCAGGTGGCGGAGTGGGAATTCATGATCTTGGCGCGTTGGAATCGGCAGTGGCCCAACCGCGCATGACTTTTAATGGTGAAGAATTATATCCAACGATTATCGAAAAAGCATCGGCTCTTGGATTTTCCTTGATTCAAAATCATCCGTTTATTGACGGTAACAAACGCGCAGGCCACGCCGCAATGGAATCTTTCCTCATGTATAACGACTGTGAGATTTCTGCAAGCGTGGATGAGCAAGTGGAAATTGTTCTTGGTGTTGCGTCTGGAAAATAGACCGAAGTATGTTCACAAAGTGGTTGCACGAACACGTTATTGAATTATCGTAACGGGACGGATATGCCCGAACCCAAACGCCCCCTCAAAGTCTTCCTCTGCCACGCCCACGCGGACCGTGACCCCGTGCGCGGACTCTACTCCCTCCTGACCCAAGACGGCGTGGACGCATGGCTCGACAAAGAAAAACTCCTCCCAGGACAGGATTGGGAATTGGAGATTCGCAAAGCTGTGCAATGATGATTTGGTTGTAAAATAAGACGGGACACCTATGGCAGAAACTAAACCACCAAAAGTTTTCATTTCATATGCATGGGAAGATGAACTCAAGACTTGGGTTCTTGATTTTGCAACGCGCTTACGATCAGATGGGATAAATGCGATTTTGGATCGGTGGGAAACTGTGCCTGGTGACCAATTAACCCAATTCATGGAGAAATCAGTACGCGAAAGTGATTTTGTGGTCTTTATTTGTACACCAACTTATAAAAGAAAATCTGATAGAAGAAGAGGCGGTGTTGGTTATGAGGGGAGCATTATTACAGGTGAAGTCTTTGCTAAAAACAACCATCGAAAATTTATACCTGCTTTGCGAAAAGGTAAATGGGCAGTCGCTGCACCATCATGGGCAACTTCAAAGCTCTTTATTGATTTTAGGGGTGATCCTTATAGCGAAGTAAGTTACCAGCAACTATTAAATACATTATTTGGCAAATCGCCTACTGCCCCACCTATACGAGATGATTCGTTAAGAGAAAAGGAAGAACGTGAAACTGCTGAAAAAGCTGCTCGAGAAAAAGTAGAACTCGAGGCCAGCAACAAGATTGTGCGAGAGAAGGCGGAATATGAAGCCGCCGAAAAAGCGAAACGCGAGGTCGTGGAAAAAGAAGAACGCGAAAGGATGGAGCGCGAAACCACAGAAAGACTGGATCGTGAAGCCAGTGAAAAAGCTACTCGTGAGAAAGAAGAACAAGAAGCCGCTGAAAAGGTGGAAGAGGAGAAAAAGCAACGAGAACTCAAACGTGCATTAAAGAAAGTAGACCAGGAATATAAACGTCAAATACGGAAAATAGAATGGCAACATAGATGGGAATCGTTTGTTAGTGCGATTCGCTATCGGTTGAAATTGCTTTATATTTATCGCGCGTCCATTTTAATTTTATTGGTTACATTTGGGCTTATAGTTCCATTACTGATTCGCTTATCTAATCTAATTCCCAAGATAACCTCAGAATTCAATAATGCCCCAACTGCCATAATCGGCTTATCCCCTCTTCCTCAACCAAACTTAACTTCCACTAATGTTTTTATTTCCACTGAAATTCTCACTCCAAGTAAAACACCAACCAAAAATTTTACACTAACTTCATTGCCAACCGAAATCACTGATGCCAAAGGTGTAATAATGGAACTCGTTTCGAATAATGGCGTTGATAGTTTTTATATGGATAAATATGAAGTAACAAATTTATTGTATAAAACTTGCGTTGATTCTGGAGTTTGTACAACTCCTTTTAATTTTAACTACTACGATCAAGAACCTTACTTAAACTATCCTGTTGTTTATGTAAGCCGAGATAATGCTAAAACTTATTGTGAATGGCGTGGCAGCCGTCTGCCAACGTCTGATGAATGGGAACAAGCCAGTGAAACTGCTCAATCTATCTTCTGGATTGGAAAACAAGATTGTAAATATGCAAATTTTGCATATGGATTTGAAACGTACTATGACAAAAGTGGTTATTATAGACAAAGATATTCATATTGCGTTGGACATATTGTTCCAGTCGGTTCGTACGAAGAAGGAAGAAGTATTTATAATATTTATGATCTAATTGGGAATGTTGCGGAATGGACTGATTATAGTAAAACAAATGGAGGCTCTTGGTCGACATTTATTAGTGGGCAGAACATGTGGTGGAGATTTGATAATATTTTAAATCCAGATCACACTTCAAATCATATCGGTTTCCGTTGTGCCAAGGATACGTCTCCCTAAGTTTAATCTAAAGCTCTTCGAAACAGAACCAGCCTCCTCTTAATCCGAACCGTGGCCCGATGGAGAATGGAACCCCCCGAAACCACCCCATTCTCCATCTTCCATTAACCATCAGTTATAATCTCCCCGCAATCCAAAACCCCAAATCGAAAATCCTACATGACACAAAAAGCCTCCTTCCAAACCATCATCCTCAAACTCCAAGACTTCTGGGCATCGCACGGATGCCTGATCACGCAGCCCTACTATACTCAGGTGGGCGCAGGGACGATGAATCCTGCTACCTTCCTGCGAGTGCTCGGACCCGAGCCGTGGAACGTGGCGTACGTCGAGCCGTCGGTCCGCCCCGATGACGGGCGCTACGGAGAGAACCCAAATCGTTTTCAATTACATACACAATATCAAGTGATTCTTAAGCCTGACCCGGGCAACCCGCAAGAGTTGTATCTTGAATCATTGAAGGCACTCGGCATTGACCCGCGTAAACACGACATCCGCTTCGTGGAAGATAACTGGGAACAGCCCGCCATCTCCGCGTGGGGCTTGGGCTGGGAGGTCTGGCTCGACGGGCAGGAGATCACGCAGTTCACCTACTTCCAGCAGATGGGCGGCGTGGCGCTCGACCCCGTCTCGGTCGAGATCACCTATGGGCTCGAACGCATCCTCATCGCGCTCAACAATGCCAAAGCCATCTGGAACGAACCATACGGGGCGGGGGTGACCTACGGCGAGATTCGCCGACAGGAAGAGTTCGAACATTCCAAATATTATTTCGAGACCGCCGACGTCGAACGTGTTCGCGCAATGTACGATCTCTTCTCCGCCGAAGCCGACGCCTGTCTCGCCGCCGGGCTCATTGTCCCCGCGCACGATTATGTTCTCAAATGCTCGCACTCGTTTAATATTCTCGATACACGCGGTGCAATTTCTGTTGCGGAAAGACAAGCGTTCTTTAGGAGGATTAGAGAATTGGCAAGGGGAGTGGCAGTGGCGTATGAAGAACAGCGGAAAAACCTGGAATATCCACTTCTCAAAGAAACGAAAGAAGAAAGACGAAAGACCCTCTTTCCTCTTTCCTCTTTCATCCCTCACGCGGAGCGTTCATCCTTCATCCTTGAAATCGGCGTCGAAGAACTTCCCGCAGATGATGTGGACTCCGCCCAAGCGTATCTCGTAACTCGCATCCCGTCTCTTTTGGATGAACTGCGACTCGACCACAAAGACATTCGCCTCTTTACTACCCCGCGCAGGATCGTCGTTTCGATTGACTCTCTCTCCCCGAATCAGCCCGACCGCGAAGACCTCGTCAAAGGTCCCCCCGCTGATAAAGCCATCGTACAACAAACTTCCAGTTTGTCTAGCGCTGGCGAAGGCGGACAAACTGGAAGTTTGTCCTACACGCCCGCCGCGCAAGGTTTCGCCAAAAAGAACGGCATCAAAGTCGAAGACCTCCAAGTCCGCGAACAGGACGGCGGCAAATATGTCTTCGCTGTCGTCAAACAAAAAGGACGCCCAACTCCTGAGGTCTTGGCAGAAGCCTTGCCGAAGTTGGTGGAAAGTATCAAGTTTGAAAAATCCATGCGCTGGAATGATTCTGGCGTGGCCTTCTCGCGTCCCATCCGCTGGTACGTGGCCCTGCTCGGTGACATGGTCATCCCGTTCGAATACGCAGGCGTTGTTTCAGGAAATGTCACTCGTGGGTTACGACCACACGATTCGCCCGAAATCAAAATCCCTTCAGCGGATAAATATTTAGACATCATCCGCGAAGCAGGCATTCTGCTTGATAAAGAAGAACGCAAAGCCTCCATCGTGGAACAGGTCAACCAAGCGACGGCGCTGGTTGGCGGGGAAGCCATTATTGAAGGTGGTTTATTGAATGAAGTGGCAAATTTAATTGAAATGCCCACCGCCGTGATGGGTGGGTTCAATGAAGAATTCCTTTCATTGCCGCGTGATGTGTTGATCTCAGTGATGAAGAAACATCAGAGATATTTCCCCATTGTAGGGGCTACCCTCGCGGGTGTCCAACCCGTAGGGGCAGACCTTGCGTCTGCCCAGAAATCGGGGCAATCTGGATTGGGGCAAGCAGGATCGGGGCAAGCCCAATCTCTACGACCGCATTTCATCGCCATTCGCAACGGCGACGATTTACACATTGATACGGTGAGAGAAGGCAATGAGCATGTATTGGGTGCGCGCTTTGCGGATGCGAACTTCTTCGTCCGCGAAGATGTCAAACTTAAATTGGAAGAATATCGTCCTAAACTTTCTTCACTCACTTTCCATACCAAACTCGGCTCCATGCTCGATAAATCGGAGCGCATAGGCAAACTAGTTAATGAAATTGCGCCCGCCCTCGGAATTACCAAGGACCAATTACCAATTACCCAACGCGCCGCGCATTTGATGAAAGCCGACCTGGTTACGCAGATGGTCACTGAGATGACATCGCTTCAAGGCATCATCGGCGGTGAATATGCTTTGCGAAGCGGTGAACAAAAAGAGATTGCCGCTGCCATAAGCGAACAATACCAAACTGTCCCGCAGACGAAGGCAGGCTTTGTGATTGCCTTGGCGGATAGGCTCGATTCTTTGGTAGGTTTATTTGCGGCTGGTTTAGCGCCGACAGGCGCGAAGGATCCGTTCGGTTTGCGTCGCGCGGCGATTGGTGTTGTGCAACCGCTCATCGAGCATGATGTGGATTTTGATTTAGCCGAGGTCGTGAAGAAATCCGCGAAGACTCAGCCGATTGAAGTCAAAGATGAAGTGCAAAAACAAATTTTGGAATTCATCGCAGGCCGTTTATCAGTTGTATTGAAAGATATGGGTTACAAACACGATGTTGTCGAAGCCGTGCTTGCGGAGCAATCAGCCAACCCTGCGGCATCTGCCCGGGCGGTGAAGCAACTGTCCGCTTGGGTGGGACGCGAAGATTGGTCATCCATCTTGGATGGCTTCGCCCGCTGTGTCCGCATTATCCGCTCGGTGGGAGTGAACAGTCATCAGTTATCAGTAATTAGTGAGCAGTTAATTGAGCCAGAGGAAAAACAACTTTATCAGGTGCTCAACGCTCAACGCTCAACGTCTAACAATGTGGACGAATTCCTGAATGCAGTTGTCGCCCTTATCCCTTCCATCAACGCTTTCTTTGATAAAGTGCTGGTGATGGCCGAGGATGAAAAGGTGAGGCAAAACCGCCTGGCGCTCGTAGGACAAATTGCCAAATTGTCCACGGGCTTGGCGGATTTGAGTAAGCTGGAAGGCTTCTAATTGGAAGGGACGGGCTGGAGGCCCGTCCCTTTTATTATCAAAAGCTAATTTCAAATTAATACGAATTAGACCTGGTTTTGTATAATTTATTCAAGTCCTTTGTGGGGAAGTTAAGCCGTGCCATTTCCTGCATCACACCCAGGGCTTTCATGAATAACCCGCTCCGAAGGCCCGTTTTAATCAGGTAATAGACCATAAGGAGAATCGCTATGACTAAGCCAATTGTGCGAGTTGTTTTTGCAGTGCTGATCAGCCTTGGCATTATTGCGGCTGCGGCTCCCAATGTCCAGGCCAGGCTGGGAGATGCTCTGCGAAAGGCGAGTGTGAATACCGCCTCCATGTCTGTGAATAGCCAAGCCTTGGAAAGAGAAAACGTGAATGGGCTGGATTCTTTTTTCCAGTCTGATAAAGGCATGGATGGTGGACATGAATGTGGCTCTGACCCCACTTCGGATTACTAAATCTCCAACCATCCAATAAAATTGTTTTCGACAAGACACTGATGGAAGGTAGGCTTGTTATATCGCAATGCGCTTAGGCAGGCTTTAAACGAGATTGAAAATCATAAAAGAGACAAGGATCAAATGCCCTGTCTCTTTTTTATTTAGTAAAACCTGTCCTTTCTGTAAGCCCCGTTAAGATAAATGTCATCTTTGCGTTTTAAAAGGTAAGGTCATATAATGCCCATATGGCATTACAAAGTGGAAACGACCTGCAGCATGTTGAGCAGCTTCTACACGAGGGGAAAAAGCAAGAGGCGCTTCCTTTCCTGGCGGAGCATATTCGGCAACACCCCGACTCTGTCCGGGGTTGGTGGCTGTTAAGTTTTGCAATTCCTGATGAGAAGAAACAGATCGAATGCGTAGAGCGGGTCCTGCGGATTGACCCGAACTCGTCCCGTGCGCTTGCCCGCCTGGAAAAGCTAAAGGGGAATGGGCACACTCCGGCATTTGTTTCGCCTTTCGTAGAGACTACACCATCTGTAGAACCCGCTGTCAGCTCAGATCAAATGCCCACGCAGAATGAACAACCCTCCGCGCCGCAAAGAGCCGCTCCACGTAGGAAGAAAAATAACCAGATTCTTCAGTATGCCGTCTTGGGGGTGATGGCATGTGCGCTGGTAGGGATTCTTGGTTTTGCCGCGGTGGTGATCGTGCAGGGCAGTATGCCCATGCGTGCGACGCAGCCCGCGGCTATCACGCAAATTTCACTTCCACCCACGTGGACGCCGACCCCAACAGTCACGAGCGCGGCCACTCAAGCGCTTACTGCCACTCCTCTGGCAACGGCCACTTTGGAAATATTGCCAACAAGTACCATACCGAAATCTCAAATTGGCCCCTTCGTGGGATATTATGCCCCCGACTTCACTCTGGTTAATCTCAATGATAATGTCAAGACCCGCCTGAGCGATCATGAGGGCAAGGCGGTAATCATCTTTTTTTGGACAACCTGGTGCCAGTTCTGCGAAGCCCAAATGCCCACGGTGGAGATGCTTTATAAAGGGTATAAAGATAAAGGGCTGGTTATCCTGGCAGTTGATGTGGGGGAGAGCGAGACGTACGCGCGGATGTACAGGGATTCTCATTCCCTCACTTTCCCGATCCTGGATGATGCCGGTCGTGATGTATCTTCGAAATATCACGTGACGGCCTATCCCACGTATTTCTTTGTGGACCCGTCCGGCGTCATATCATCCATCAAAATCGGTGTTTTGGATTATTGGGGATTCGATAACAAAGTCAAAGCCATGTTGGGTCTGCCTTAATCTTTTGGTCTTTACCCTGTTTTTGGGGGAAGTTTGCCGATTCTGCAAATCCGTCTATAATTCAATCTGCTAATCGCGAAAAGCTAATCGCCAACCGCCAATTATGTCCACCATTGATGAAATCAAATCCCGTATCGACATCGTCGACCTCGTCTCTGAGGCCGGGGTGAAACTGCGTCACGCGGGGAAAAATTATACGGGCTTCTGTCCCTTCCATGATAACAAGCACACGCCCGCCTTCGTGATCTGGCCCGAGTCTGGGACGTGGCGCTGTTTTGGTCAATGCAACGAGGGCGGGGATATTTTTAAATTCGTAATGAAGCGCGAGGGACTTGATTTCAAGGATGCCCTGCAAAAGCTTGCCCTGCGCGCGGGCGTGGAATTAAAAGAATACCAGCGCGAAACACCGGAAATAAAAGAAGCCTACGACCACCTCCGCAAATTGCTGGAGGATGCGGTTGTTTATTACCGTACCCAGCTTTTCAACAATAGGGATATTCTCACCTACCTGCGCGAAAAACGCGGATTGACCGACGCCTCCATCGAAACCTTTGGGCTGGGATTTGCTCCGAATAGCTACGACAACGCCATGAAATTTTTCACCCAACGCGGGTATTCCGAACAGGATTTGTTGGATGTGGGCTTGCTCACTGAACGCGAAGACACCAAACGCTACGATAAATTCCGCAACCGCATCATGATTCCCATCCGCGATGAGCAGGGACGCATGGCGGGCTTCGGCGCACGCATCGTTGACCCGAACGATATTCCTAAATTTTTAAACTCCCCCGAAACCCCCATCTTTTCCAAAGGCAGAATCCTCTACGGGTTGGACCGTGCCCGCAAACCCATCCGCGCCGCGGACCAGGCTGTGATCGTGGAAGGCTACCTTGACGTGATTGCCTTGCATCAAGCAGGTTATGAAAACGTCGTCTCACCGATGGGCACGGCGTTGACAGAAGACCAACTGCGCCTGCTCAAACGCTCCACGCGGCGGATCGTGCTGGCGCTCGACCCGGATGCCGCCGGTCAAAAAGCCGTGCTACGCGGACTCGATGCCGCCCGCTCTGCCATGGATCGTGAAGGTGAACTCGGTTTCGATGCGCGCGGCTTGTTAAAAAACGAAGCCCGTTTACAAGCCGACCTGCGCGTGGCAACCATGCCCGATGACCTTGACCCCGATGAGATCGTGGCGCGCGATAAAGAAGAGTGGAAAAAACTCATCGAGAACGCCAAACCCATCGTCACACATGTGATGGATTCGCTGGCGGCGGGTCAGAATTTGAACGACCCGAAAGTGAAGAATCAGATTGCGGCGCAGGTGCTGCCTTTAATCGAAGACCTGCCAAGCCCCATGGAACGAGACACGTATCGCCAGACATTGGCGAGAATGTTACGGGTAAATGAAGGCGCGTTGATGAGCACGCAGGCTGCGGGTCCGGTGCTGAGGCGCAGGCCGCGCGAGACGGGCCAACGCCCGCAAGTGGAAATGACAGTTGTGGCGGTCAATCCACGCTTGAAGATCGAATCCTATTGTTTGGGCGTCTTGCTCCGCAAGCCAGAGTTGTTATATCGCCTGGATCGGAAATTGGAAGAGTTCGGCTTGAGTCCGCTGGCGGTGGAAGACTTCGAGTATACTGACCATCAATTGCTGTTCGGCGTGGTGCGTTTGGCGGTGCAGCAGGATGAAAAGGAGCACCAGAATTTTATGGTGAGCCATTTGCCCGAAGCAGTCGACGCGCTTTCAAAAGAATTGCTCGCGCAGACGGAAACCCTCGAACCTGCGGATGATAAATTGCTCGATGAATTGCTTGCGCGATTTTTAGACCTGCGGCGCGCACACGCCATGCTCAACGTGAATCAACTGCGTTTTTTGCAGGAGGATGAGCAGCAGCAAGGTGGCGCGAATTTAAAAATGTATCAGCAACAAGCCATCCAATTTACCCGCCTGCTGCATAGTTTGGACCAGGCAAAGCGTAAATTATCGAGGCGATAGCATGCTGTTTTATTGGTTTGGGTGTTATTTCATACACTGACGATTGGGAAAGGGACCAATGCCCGCGAAAAACAAGCCGAAAATAAAGAAGACCAAAACAAAGCTGGGTGTAAAAAAAGAACAGGCTGGGCGCAATACCAAGCTGCAGAAGCCGACGCTTTCCGTGGAGGCGGTTTTGGGATCTCTGGTTGAAGAGAATAATCATTCGTTTGTTGATGACGCCATCGAGCCGGATGAAGCCCTGCTTGCACAGCAGGACGAAGAACTTGATGAAGTGCTGCCATTGCATTCGCATGAGGTGGTGGCGGAACTTTCTGAAGACCCGGTGCGATTGTATTTGCGCGAGATCGGGCTTGTCAAACTTCTGGATTCAGATAGCGAGTTTCGGCTTGCCACGCTCATCGAAGCGGACCGCCTGGTCGGCACGCTCCATAAGATGAAACAGCGCAAGAGCGTTTCACCGGCCGCCTCCATTTATCATTCGCTTATTTCCGATGTGCTTACTTCGTGGGAGCGCCTCCTCGAAGATGCCGAGCGGCTTCACTATAAACCTCCCGACCTGGCTCTACTGGTGGCTGAATCCCAGTCACTTCATGCGGGTTGGGAGTTTGATTCCCCCTCCTATTTGCGTGCCTATCTGGATAACGGCCATTGGGGCGTTGACCATCTTTGGGATAACCTTGCCCGACATGCGTACAGCGTCTATCTCAGCCTGTACCTGCTTCCGTTTAAATATGCAGAGTGGCTGCTGACGCATGTCCGTGAACAACAAACCTTCCCGCTCCAGCGCACTCTCTACCGCAACCTGCCCTCAGACGATGAACTCCTCGCGGAAACGGATGCCGTCCGTGAGCGTGCGGCAGATGCGAATCAGGCGCTCATCCGCGCGAATTTGAGGTTGGTGGTGAGCGTTGCCAAGCGTTATCTTGGGCGCGGTATCTCCTTCCTTGATTTGATCCAGGAAGGCAACATGGGTCTGTTGCGCGCCATTGGAAAATTCGACCCGCGCCGTGGATTCAAATTCAGCACCTACGCCACCTGGTGGATTCGCCAGTCCATTAACCGTTCCATCGCCGAACAGGCGCGCACGATCCGCATCCCCGTGCATTTGTTCGAGTCCATCTCGCGGATTTTGCGCGCGCAGCGGCATCTCACGCAGGTGTTGGGGCGCGAGCCAAATAATGAAGAACTTGCGCTGGAGGTTGGGTATCTCTCCGCGGCGGATGTGCAGGTGGTCTTGCGCGCCCATGCCGAGGGAAAGCCGATCAACCCGGAAGTGCAGCAAAGACTGGATATTGCCTCGCAGAAGATACACCGTGTACTACGTTCCGCAGAGGAACCTGTTTCGCTGGAAGGTCCCGTGGGGGATGAAGATTCAAGCACGCTAGGCGATTTCATCGAAGACGAAGATGCGCCCTCCCCAATGGATGCCGCCGCGCGTGAAATGCTGCGTGAGCAGGTGCAGCACGCGCTTGCATCGTTATCCGAGCGCGAACGCGAAGTGCTGGAATTACGCTTCGGCCTGAAAGACGGCAGGGAACATACCCTCGAAGAAGTGAGCCGCTATTTCGATGTCACCCGCGAACGCATCCGCCAGATCGAGGCCAAGGCCCTGCGAAAACTACGTCACCCGGCAAGGAGTAGGGAGCTGCGGGATTATTTGGGAGATTGAGTATTTTAAGTGACAATTACATACGAGGTAGCTGTCACTTTTTGGGCTCTATGGGATTTACCGTGATTAAACCTTTTTTGGACACGGATTTGACGGATAACACGGGATAAGAACAGATTTAAAAAAGGCTTTTCCGTAATTTCCGTGTTATCCGTGTACAAGAGTCACGGTAACTCCTAAAGACCCACTTTTTGTTTTATGGCTTTGGGGACTTTCCACTGAATTCGATTACATAGACCCAATATGACTAATATCACCATTTTTGTGAAAAGAGGCACTTTTTCTAGCCTGTAAAAATCTCTTGTGATATACTACGCCGAACGTGCCAGATTTCACGCATCAATGAGGTATAGAACATGCTGCTTGAATATATTGCCATCGCGGTAATGATCGCGGTAGCCACTTTGATCGCTTTTATTGCAATTGGTTTGGGGGAATTGTTCGGACCGAAGAAAAAATCTGCGGCAAAAGACATGCCTTACGAATCCGGCATGAACCCATATGGCGAAGGGACTCGGCGTATGCCGGTCCGCTTTTATTTGATTGCCGTTTTGTTCATCCTGTTTGATATCGAAGTTGTATTTTTCCTGCCGTGGGCCATCGTCTTCCGCCAATTGGGGCTTTTTGGCCTGGCCGAGATGGTGATCTTTATCGTTATTCTGTTTATCGGTTATGTGTATGCCTGGAAGAAAGGAGCCCTCGAATGGGAGTAGAGCAAAAACTTGGAAATATGGGCGTGGTCACCACCACGCTGGAAGGCATGGTCAATTGGTCGCGGACGAATGCGATGTGGCCGATGTTGTTTGGGCTGGCCTGCTGCGCCATCGAGATGATGTCGGCGCAGGCGGCGCATTATGATATGAGCCGCTTCGGCATGGAATTGATGCGTGCCAGCCCGCGCCAGTCGGATTTGATGATCGTGGCGGGCCGCGTCTCGAAAAAGATGGGACCGGTCCTGCGCCGTTTGTATGACCAGATGCCCGAGCCGAAGTGGGTGATCGCCATGGGCGATTGCGCCTCCTGCGGGGGGGTCTTCAATAATTACGCGATTTACCAGGGTGTGGATGAAGTTGTCCCTGTGGATGTGTATGTGGCGGGTTGTCCGCCGCGCCCCGAAGCTTTGATCCACGGTGTGCTTACCGTGTATGAAAAGGTGAAGGGTGAGAAGTTTAAGGATTTGGCGAACAAATAGGCTCTGACCGCCGTCCCCGGCGGCCACCCGCGCCGGGGACGGCGCAGGGAGCGGAGTATTTGCGGAGTATTTATGGATAAAAAACTCGAACCAATTGTAAAAGCAGTGCAATCCAAATTCGGAGCGACATTCGAGGAGTTTCGCGATGAAGTGCATTTGTTCGTGAAACCCGAGCAGATCGTGGATGCGTTGACCCTTTTGCGCGACGAACAGAATTTTGAATTACTCTCGGCGTTGACTGCGGTGGATTATTACCCCCAGGAGACGCCGCGTTTTCATGTGATCTACCAACTCACGTCCATTGCGAAAAATTTGTCAGTGCAGTTGAGAGTCCCAGTAAACGGGAGCAGCCCAAAAGTCCCGACTGCGGCGCGGGTGTTTGATTCCGCAAATTGGCGCGAACGTGAGCTACTCGATATGTTCGGCATCGGGTTCGATGGTCATCCCGATCCACGCCGCATTTTGATGCCCGAAGGGACGGAAGGGTATCCACTCCGAAAAGATTTTCCGCTCGGCTATGAAGAACCGCAGTTTACTTTTAACTTCGATGAGATCGACCTGCGGAAGCCGTACGCAAAGGAATAATTATGGCACAGCTTGAAGAAGTCAGTTTAGAGCAATTCAAACATCTTGTCTCCGAGCGGGCGTTGACGGGCGAGACCATGCTGTTGAACATGGGACCCCAGCATCCATCCACGCACGGCGTGCTGCGTTTGCTATTGGAATTGGATGGCGAGGTCGTTGTCAACTGTATTCCCGATATTGGCTTTTTGCACACGGGCGTTGAAAAGAACATGGAGGCCAAGACCTACCAGAAGGCCGAAGTGATGACCGACCGCCTCGATTACATGAACACGATGGGCAACAATCTCGCTTATGTGGTGGCCGTGGAAAAGCTGATTGATGTGGATGTGCCGGTTCGCGCGCAGGCCTTGCGTGTGATCCTGGTGGAGTTGCAGCGCATCGCTTCGCATCTCGTCTGGCTTGGCACGTCAGGGCTTGATCTTGGTGCGATGTCCATGTTCCTGTATTGTTTCCGCGAGCGGGAAGACATCCTTGATATTTTTGAACTGGTCTCCGGCCAGCGTATGATGACCACCTACATCCGCCCCGGCGGGTTGTGGCGCGATGTGCCGGTTGAGTTTGAAAAAGCAGTGCGTGATTTTCTTAAGATGTTCCCGAAGCGCGTCGATGAATATGAAACCTTGTTGACGAAGAACCCGCTCTTTATCGACCGTATGGTTGATATTGGCTACCTGAGCAAGGAAGTGGCTTTGTCATTTGGTGTCACCGGTCCTCCATTGCGCGCCTCCGGTGTGAACTGGGATTTGCGCAAGGCACGTCCCTATTGCGGATATGAGCAATATGATTTCAATGTGCCGGTCTTGACGGAAGGGGACACCTATGCGCGTTACCTTGTCCGCATTCAGGAATTGCGCGAGTCTTTGAAGATCATAGAACAGGCCATGAACAAACTGCCGATGGGACCGGTACGTTCTGAGAATCGCAAATTCGTCCCGCCGCCGCGTTCGGAGATCGGCGTGAGCATGGAGGCGCTAATCCATCACTTCAAGTTGTGGACGGAAGGTTTCCCTGCGCCGAAGGCTTCCATTTATAGTGCGATTGAATCGCCGCGCGGTGAGTTGGGCGTTTACCTTGAAGGGGATGGCGGGCCCAAGCCCATGCGCGTTCACATGCGCACTCCCTCGTTTGATAACCTGGCTGTGATTTCACAGATCGTAAAGGGGCATTTGGTGGCGGACCTGGTCGCCATCCTGGCTTCCATTGACATCGTCCTCGGAGATATTGACAGATGAGCCTCGAGAAAACCCATCCGAAGGAAGTAAAACAAATTCTATCGAAATATCCGCTGGAGCATAAACGCTCGGCGGTCATGCCGCTCCTGTATCTTGCCCAGCGTGAGGAGGGGTTCATCACCAAATCTGCCATGCAGGATATTGCGCAGATGCTGGAGATGACCGAGACCGAGGTGGCTTCGATTGTCGGCTTTTATACCCTGTACCACGATGAAAAAGCTGGCAAATATCGGATGCAGGTCTGTACGGATTTGCCCTGTGCCTTGCGCGGCGCGGATGAATTCCTCAACAATTTATGCGGCAACCTGGGCATCAAGGTCGGTGAAACCACGCCCGATGGTCTTGTCACTCTCGAAGCCGTGATGTGCCTGGCCGCCTGTGACAAGGCTCCCATGTTCCAAACCCAGGGACCGGACGGCATCAAATATCACGAACTGATGACGGTGGACCGCACCATGGAATTGATCGATGCCCTCAAGCAGGCGGAGGAGAAGTAATGTCTCACGTCCTTTTACGCCATCGCGATATTCCAAACATCAACAGGCTCGATGTTTATAAAAAGAACGGCGGTTTTGCCGCCTGGAAAAAAGCCGTCACAAAAATGCAGCCTAACGAAGTGACCGGTGTGGTCAAAGACTCCGGCTTGCGCGGGCGCGGCGGCGCGGGCTTCCCCACGGGTATGAAGTGGTCCTTCATTGATAACAAGAACTGGCCGCATTATGTGGTCGCCAATGCGGATGAATCTGAGCCGGGGACCTTCAAAGACCGCGAGATTATGGAGGGCAATCCCTTCCAGTTTTTGGAGGGACTCGCGCTCGGCAGTTATGCCGTTGGCGCGAACGCGGCTTATGTCTATTTGCGCGGCGAGTTCTGGGAGTTGGCCGCCTTCCTCGATGAAAAGATTGCGGAAATGGAAGAGGCTGGTTATCTCGGTGAAAACCTGTTCGGAACCGAATACTCATTAAAAATTTATACCCATCTCGGCGCTGGCGCGTACATCTGCGGCGAAGAGACGGCTCTGCTCGAATCCCTCGAAGGCAAACGTGGACAGCCTCGCGTGCGTCCGCCGTTCCCGCCTTCGTATGGTCTGTATGGCAAGCCAACCATCATCAACAATGTTGAGACTTTTACCAACGTGCCGGCGATCCTTGCAAACGGCGCGGACTGGTACAAATCCATGGGCACAATGGACAGCGCGGGCGTGAAGGTTTTTTCGCTCTCGGGCCGCGTTCGCAAGCCTGGCAATTATGAACTTCCTTTTGGAACCACCTTCCGCCAATTAATTTATGAACATGCGGGCGGCGTTCAGGAAGGCCGACCCGTCAAAGCCATTATGCCTGCGGGTGCGTCCTCCTCTTTGATCGTGGTGGACGATAAGGTGCTGGATACGCCGATGGACTATGCCACTGTCCGCACGCTCGGCGCGGACCTTGGGTCTGCTTCTGTAATCGTGCTGGATGACACCGTGGATATTGACTGGGTCATCAACAAGACCATTAAATTCTTCAAGCATGAATCCTGCGGCAAATGTACCCCCTGCCGCGAAGGCAATTATTGGATGAAACATCTCACCAGCCGTATTCATTCAGGCAATGGTTCAAAGGACGATGTGGATTTGCTGTTGAACGTCGCCAAACAAATGCAGGGCAAGTGCTTGTGTGCATTGGGTGAATTCTCCACGATGGCAGTGGTAACCGGTATCGAACGATTCCCGCAGGATTTTAAAAAGGCAGTGAAAGCATAACGTGATACGGAATGTGTAACCTATAGTGATGGGTTACACATCACGAATTGCGGATTAATGCGGAGCATTCATGACGAAACAAGTTAACCTTACAATAAATGGAAAACAAGTAACCGTACCCGATGGCACGCTGGTTGCGGATGCGGCAAAAATGGTTGGCATTGATATCCCTGTTTTTTGCCACCATCCCAAGCTCGAGCCTGTCGGCATGTGCCGTATGTGTCTGGTTGAAATTGGCAGACCCATGCTGGATCGCGCCACCGGCCAAGTGATTATGGAGAACGGCCAGCCTAAAATCCAATTTATGCCCAAGCTGGAAACCGCCTGTACCAACCGTGTTTCTGAAGGCATGGTAGTGATGACCGTCTCGGACAAGGCGAAGGAAGGCCAGCAGGGAACCGTTGAATTTTTGCTCACTTCGCATCCGCTGGACTGCCCGATCTGTGACAAGGGTGGCGAATGCCCATTGCAAAACCTGACCATGCAATTCGGTCCGGGCAAGAGCCGCTTCATCTACGATGAAAAACTGCACCTCGAGAAACAAGTCCCGCTCGGCGAATTGATCTGGCTGGACCGTGAACGCTGTATCCAATGCGCGCGCTGCATTCGTTTTCAGGATGAAGTTGCGGGCGAGGCTGTGCTCGGTTTCGATGATCGCGGACGCAATACCCAGATCGTTTCACTTTCGGACCCCGGGTTTGATTCTGTTTTCTCGGGCAATACCACCGATATCTGCCCCGTCGGTGCATTGACCACCGCGGACTTCCGCTTCGGCGCACGTCCGTGGGAATTGAAGGCGCAGGCCTCGATTTGTACGCAATGCCCCGTGGGATGCAATACCACGCTTAACACACGCCGCGAAGCAAAAGCAGGCGGCGATATTGTGGTGAAGCGCGTCATGCCGCGCCAGAATGAAGAAGTAAATGAAATCTGGCTGTGCGATAAGGGACGCTTTGCCTATCATTATGCTGAAAGCAAAAAACGCCTTGCCCGGCCGATGGTTCGCAAGGAGGATAAACTTGCGCGCGCTTCGTGGGATGCGGCGACAAGATTTGCGGCGGAGAATTTCGTCGCCAATAAAAAGGATTTTGTTGTGCTGGCTTCGGGCCGTTTGGCGAATGAAGACCTGTTCAACCTTAAGTCTCTTGCAGACCATGCGGATGGCACAGCCATTTTGTATTCTGATATGGGCGGCGGCGACCTGACCCAGTTGGTGGGTGTGGGCGCTGGAACGAACATCGGCAAAATGGGCGCAGGGGATGCGATCCTCGTAGTGGCCTCCGACTTATATGAAGAAGCCCCCATTTGGTGGCTGCGCGTGAAGCAGGCCGCAGATCGCGGTGCGACATTGATCGTTGCGAATCCGCGCGAAACCAAATTGGATAAATTTGCAAAGTTCACCATCCGTTATGCGTATGGCGATGAAGTGAAGACCGTCAACGATTTCAGCAAGAAGAGCAAAATTGCGGATGAATTTGCGAAGGCAAGGAATGCGATTGTGTTCTACGGCAGTGAGGGATTGGGTTTGAATGGCTCGTCCACGCTGGCATCGGCGTGTGCCACGCTCTTGAAGGAGACGAATCACGTTGGCCGACCGAATAATGGTTTGGTCGGCGTTTGGCAGCGGGCCAATGACCAGGGCGCGTGGGAGGTTGGTTTCCGTCCCGTGCCTGATTTGGAAAAGGCGCTTAAAGGCAAGGCAGTTTACATCGTGGGCGCTGACCCGGTGGGGGATGACCCGAATTTGGCGAAAGCCTTGAAGGGCGCGAAGTTCGTTGCTGTGCAGGATGTGCTCGAAACCGCGACTACTGAAATTGCGGATGTGGTCTTCCCCGCCCAGGTTTATACCGAGCGCGAAGGGACCTATATTTCCGGTGAGCGCCGTGTGCAGCGTTTCTATGCGGCGGTTCCGCCAAAGGGTGACTCGAAGCCCGATTTTGCGATTACCTCGCAGGTTGCCAAGCAGATGGGTGTGATTTTGGAAGGTTCATCTGCCTCGGTGGTGTTCGATATTCTTGCGAATTCCATCGATGGCATGGCGGACTTAAGTTATGAAAAACTCGCCGAGGTATATGGTCAATGGCCGATTGTCGGGCGCGGAGATCTGTACTACGGCGGCACAACCTATGAGAATACGCAGGGGTTGGGAATGCAGCTCCTCCCGATGGCCCAGGCCGGGGGAACGGTGCGCATTCCAAAGGTCAGGAAAGAAGCGGCTCTTCGTCCCAAAGAAAAAGAATTGATCGCGGTGCCGGTCAATAAGTTGTATGACCGCGGTGTGACCATTAATCCCGCACAGCTTTTGGGTGAGCGTGTGGGCGAAGCCACGGTGGCCTTGCATCCATCCACCGCGAAGAAATTGGGGTTGGAAGCTGGCGCGCACATCAAGATCAGTTTCGATGGCGTGAGCGGCGAGGCCGTGCTGAAGATGGACGATACGATTTCAACGGGCGTGGCATTGGTGCCGCGCAGTATGGGTATTGCAATTCGCGAACCTGTTGCGGCACGCGTTCAGGCGCAGGCCGCCTCCGGGAAGGTGAAGTGATATGGATTGGACAATCTGGCTTGAATGGGTTTTGAAGGGTTTGATCCTGTGCCTGGTCCTGCTGACAGGTTTTGCGTACCTGACGTGGTACGAACGCCGTGCACTGGCCCGCATCCAGATCCGTGTGGGGCCGAATCGCGCAGGGCCTCAGGGCCTGCTCCAGCCCATTGCGGATGCGGTGAAACTGATCTTCAAGGAAGAACTCACACCCGCAAAAGTGTATAAGACGATTTTCATCCTGGCCCCTGTGTTGACGGTGGTGCCTTCGTTGATCATCGCGGCTGTGATTCCCCTGGGAAGCAAGTTCATGTTTTTCGGACGCGAGATCACGCTTTATATTGCCGACTTGAACGTGGGTGTGTTATATCTGGCCTCCATCGCCTCCATCGCGGTGTACGGCATTGTGCTGGCGGGCTGGTCGAGCAATAACAAGTACGCCATGTTGGGCGGTATTCGTTCCTCGGCGCAAATGATATCCTACGAGCTTTCGCTTGGTTTATGTTTTGTAATCGCCATTCTGCTTGGCAATTCGATGAACCTGAATGAGATCGTGGATGCGCAGAAGGATATGTGGTTTGCGGTAATTCAACCTGCGGGTGCGCTGGTCTTTTTGATCGTCACCCTTGCGGAAGTGAACCGCGCTCCCTTTGATATGCCCGAAGCCGAACAGGAATTGACCGCTGGCTATCACGCCGAATATTCAGGTATGAAGTTTGCCCTGTTCTTCATGGCGGAATATCAGAAGATGATCGTCATTTGCATGATCGCGGCCACCTTGTTCTTTGGCGGCTATCGCGAGTTTTGGTTTTTGCAGGGAACTATTTTTAGTGTCGATCGTTTCTGGTTCCTTGGCCCGGTCTACCTGCTCTTGAAAGTTGTTGTATTGCTGTTCTTCATGATCTGGATCCGCGCCACCTGGCCGCGCATTCGTTACGACCGTTTGATGGCCTTCGGCTGGAAGGTGCTTTTACCGTTATCGCTGGTGCTGGCTTTTATCACTGCCACAGGGATTTTGCTCGCGCAGGAATTGAATAATCGATTGTTCTTCTGGGGCATTCCTGTCCTGTCCATTATTTGTGCGCTGGTGGCGGTGGTCTTTATTTATCGTAACTTGAGGAGAAAATCCCATGGGCGTGTTTGATCCCATTATTGAACTCTCAAAAGGGTTGGGCGAAACACTGCGTTCGTTCCTCTTTGAGAGGACCGTAACCTATCAATATCCCGAAGAGAAACGGCCTGTCCGTCCGCGCTTCCGTGGGCGACACGTGTTGAAGCGCTACGAGAACGGCCTCGAAAAGTGCATTGGATGTTCGCTCTGCGCCGCGGCCTGCCCTGCGGATGCGATCTTCGTGGAATCCTCTGAAAATACGGATGAAAAACGCTTCTCTCCCGGCGAGCGGTACGCTTCCACCTACGAGATCAATATGCTACGCTGTATCTATTGCGGCTTCTGCGAAGATGCCTGTCCCACCGAGGCCATCGTGCTGGGCGACAATTACGAGCTTTCATTCACCGATAGACGGCAAGCCATTTACCCCAAGGAAATGCTGCTCGAACCCGTCCCCACTGTGGAGATGACCACTCCGCGCAAAGTGGAGCCTGGGGTGTTCAAACGCTCCGTGCCGGAGATGCAGGATCCTACGGATTAGTAGACAGGGAAACAAGGAAACACGTAGACAAGGAACTTGTATACCTGTGTACTTGTCTACTTCTTACTTGTGTACTTGCTAAAAGGTACTTATGACTTCTGACCTCATCGTCTTCCTCGTTCTTTCCCTTGTTGCCATTGCGACCGCATTGGGCATGGTCTTCAGCCGCAACTCGGTGTATTCCGCGTTATTCCTGGTGTTGAACTTCGTCACCGTGGCGGTATTTTACCTTTTGCTCGGCGCACCGTTCATTGCCATGTCGCAGATCACCGTGTATGCGGGTGCGATCATGGTCCTGTTCCTGTTCGTCATCATGCTGCTCGGCGCGGAGAGCCTTGCCCCCGCAAAAGCATTGCCCTGGCAGAAACCGCTGGCTTTTACACTTGCGGTTGTGCTGGTGGTGGAGGCGGTTTATTTGATCGTATCCCGCGCGCAACAGGGAATGTCCATCACTGCGCCCGACGCCTCGATAAACAACATGAATAGCCTGCGTGAATTGGCCATGCAATTATTCAGCCAGTATCTCCTGCCGTTTGAGGTCACATCCATTTTGCTTTTGGTGGCGATGGTTGGTGCAATCGTGCTGACCCGCCAGGAAAAAGGAGGGAAGTAATTATGATCCCTGTGGAATATTACGTTATTCTTTCTGCGATCCTCTTTGTCATTGGGGCGTTGGGCGTGCTGATCCGCCGCAACCCCTTGATCATTTTCATGTCCATTGAATTGATGCTGAATGCGGCCAACCTCGTTTTTGTGGCCTATGGGCGCACTTATCAAATTGCAGCAGAAATTGCAAAACAAAAACCTATTTTCGACGGACAGATCTTTGTGTTCTTTGTTATTGCCGTGGCCGCCGCGGAAGTAGCCGTAGGTCTGGCATTGATCGTGGAAATCTTCAAGGCCAAGAAGAACATCAATATTGATGAATTGAATTCCCTAAAAGGATAGAGCACCCTGTTGGTCGAGTAGGACTGGGCGTTTTTCCCAGTCCGTACACTTGCACCGGCACGCAAGTGCAGGTGTCGAGACCAACGAGTGAAAAGTACGCATAAACTTAAAGTTGGATTTTCATTGGTGGTCTCGCTACTCGACCACCGAGGATAGGTATCGTATGCACTTAAGCGAATCAGTAAACACAGGATTTTTCTTTCTCGCCCCGTGGCTGGTCTTTGCGCCCGTCGTGGGCCTGCTGATCAACGCCATTTTCGGAAAACAACTTAGCGAAAAGGTGGTTGGAACGGTGGCAAGCCTGGCTTCGGGCACGGCCTTTGTTGTCTCGGTACTGCTCGCCTATTCGCTCTCGCTCAATCATGGCGAAGCGGTACGCTGGGTGTTTGCAGAGTGGATTCACATCGGCACCCTCAACCTCGACTGGACTTTCCGTATCGACTCACTCTCGACCACGATGATGCTGGTCGTTTCAGGCGTCGGGACTCTCATCCACATTTACGCGATTGGGTACATGCACGAGGATGTCCGCTTCAAACACGAAGAGGGACGCTTCACCCGCTTCTTCATCTTCCTCAACCTGTTCATTGCAGCGATGATGATCCTCGTCTCTGGCGACTCGTACATGATGCTCTTCGTCGGCTGGGAAGGCGTGGGACTTTGCTCCTTCCTGCTGATCGGCTTCTGGTTCGAGATGGATACGCTCGCCCGTCCCTCGTGGGCGAATTCGGATGCCGCCAAAAAAGCGTTTATTGTCAACCGCGTGGGTGACTTCGGTTTCCTCATCGCGGGCTTTTTGATGTTCTGGTATCTCGGTTCCTTCCAATTTGACGAAGTCTTCAAAGCTGCGCCTGCGATTGCAGAATCCGCGCCGTGGGTGATTGTGGCGATTACCTTGTTCATGCTCGTGGGTGTTGCTGGTAAATCTGCGCAAATCCCGCTTTACATCTGGCTGCCGGACGCGATGGCTGGCCCAACCCCGGTCTCGGCCTTGATCCATGCCGCGACGATGGTGACGGCGGGCGTATACCTCGTCTCGCGCTCAGCCCCGATTTATACGCTTGTCCCACAGGCGCAGTACATCGTTGCCATGGTCGGTGCGGGGACGGCGCTCTTCGCCGCGACGATTGCAGTTGGTCAATACGACATTAAAAAAGTTCTCGCGTACTCCACCATTTCACAACTCGGCTTCATGGTTGCCGCGGTAGGGATGGGCGCGTACGTGGCAGGGATGTTCCACCTGATTACACATGCCTTCTTCAAGGCGCTGCTCTTCCTTTCTGCTGGTTCGGTTATCCTTGGGTTGGAACGGGGGCATCATGCTCTGGCTCATGCCCACCATGAGGAAAAGCCGAAGATAAAAGGAAAGAGGAAAGAAGAAAGAGAACTCGAATCCCATAGTGGGCATGAAGAACACGGAGAGGTATTTGACCCCGGCGATATGCGCAACATGGGCGGGCTTCGCAAGACCATGCCGATCACGTTTTGGCTGTATATGATCGGCACGCTGGCGCTGGCAGGCATCTTCCCGTTCGCGGGCTTTTGGTCGAAGGATGAAATTTTGCTCGATGCAAGCCTGCATTACACCAGTGTCTACTGGCAGTTGACCATTGCCGCGTTCTTCACAGCCTTTTACATGGGACGTCAAATTTGGATGGTCTTCTTCGGCGAGGCGCGCACCGATGCCGCTAAACACGCGGAAGAAAGCCCAAAGGTGATGACCCTGCCCCTCGTCGTGCTGGCAGTTTTGAGCGTAGTTGGAGGCGCGTTGAATCTGCCGTTTGAAGGATTCCACAATCTCGGTCATTGGCTGGGATATACCCTCGGCGAAGTCGAGTCGCTCCCACTTAATCTGATAGTTGCCGGCGTTTCAACAGTATTGGCTCTCGCTGCGATTTTTGTCTCGTGGCTCATCTACGGACGCAACCCGTTGAAAGTGAATCAACCTGACCCGCTCAAGAAGCCACTTGGCTTCATCTTCACAGGCATGGAGAATAAATGGTTCGTGGACGAAGGATATTTTGCAATCATCATCAATCCGTTTACGAAGCTTTCGCAATTCCTCGCGGATGTGATTGATTGGCGCTTCTGGCATGACTTTGTGCATGATACGGTGATCGCTGGGACATATAACTGGCTCAGCGAGATCGCGCTCAACCGCTACGCCGACCAGCAAGGCATTGACGCCTTTGCCAACTGGCTCGGCACGGCCACGCAATGGATTTCCGCAAATGTGCGAAAAGTCCAGAATGGATTCGTGCGTTCGTATGCGCTCTCTGTTTTACTCGGTGTTGTACTGATTTTGGGATACATCATTTTTAAGTAACTTGCAACTTGTAACTCGTAACGATTTCTCTTTCGAGGATGGAACATGGAATTTCTTTTGCAACCTCTTACACTTCTGACCTTCTTCCCGATCCTGGGCGTGCTCGTGATTCTCTTCCTGAATTCCGAGATGAAGAACGCCATCCGCTGGGTCGCACTGGCCACATCGTTGATCACGTTTGGCATTTCGTTGTGGATGCTCACGCAGTTCGATGCTTCGAACCCCGACCTCCAGTTGGAGGCCAAATACCCATGGATTGCCGTGGCTGGCTGGAACATCTACTACTACCTGGCCGTGGATGGCTTGAGCGTTCTGCTTGTTTTGCTCACTGCCTTTCTCACGCCAATCTCCATCCTCTCCACATGGACTGCGGTGGAAGAGCGCGTGAAGGATTTCATGATCTTCTTCCTCCTGCTGGAAGTTGGCATGACGGGCGTATTCCTCGCGCAAGACCTCTTCCTGTTCTACATCTTCTGGGAATTTACCCTCGTTCCGATGTACTTCCTCATCGGCCTGTGGGGCGGACCGCGCCGCATATATGCCGCCATCAAGTTCTTCCTCTACACGATGGCTGGTTCCATTTTGATGCTGGTTGCGATTCTGTTCCTCGGTATTCAGACCGGGACATTTAACGTCCCCACCATGCTTACCCGCCTGCCCGATTTGTACGCCACCACCATCAGCCCGCAGACTCAGATGTGGCTCTTCATCGCCTTTGCCGCGGCCTTTGCCATCAAAGTTCCGATGTGGCCTTTGCACTCGTGGCTGCCCGATGCCCACGTGGAAGCGCCGACGGCTGGTTCTGTAATTCTTGCTGGCGTTTTGCTGAAAATGGGAACCTACGGCTTTCTGCGCTTCAACATTGCCCTCTTCCCGGATGCCACCGTAGCCGCCGCGCCGTGGATCGCGCTCCTTGCGACCATCGGCATTATTTACGGTGCGGCGGTTTCCTACGCCCAGCAGGATATCAAAAAACTGGTTGCTTATTCCTCCGTCAGTCACCTCGGCTTTGTGATGCTCGGTTTGTTCGCACTGAATCCACAAGGCGTGGCTGGCGCCATTTTGCAGATGGTCAACCACGGCCTGAGCACGGGAGCGTTGTTCCTCCTCGTCGGCATGGTCTACGAACAAACCCATACCCGTGAGATTAAAGTCTATGGCGGTTTGTGGAAAATCATGCCGATTTTCGGCACCATCATGCTGATCTCATCCCTCTCTTCGATGGGTCTGCCCGGTCTCAACGGCTTCGTAGGTGAGTTCACCATTTTGCTTGGCGCATTCGGTTCCAAAGCCATCGGCAATCCGTGGTATGCGGGCATTTCCGCCATCGGTGTTATCATGGCGGCGGTCTACATCCTGTACATGTTCCAAAAGGTCTTCCTTGGCCCTGCGGGTGAGATCACCCATCACCACGAACTCAAAGACCTCAACTGGCGCGAGATTGTCACCGCCGTACCCCTGGTCATCTTCATGTTCTGGATTGGTCTCTACCCCAAACCCTTCTTCGACATCCTCGCCCCCGCGGTGGAAAAACTTTTATCTGCTTTGCCTTTGTAATGTCATTGCGAGAGCGGCGCTTTTCCGCTCGAAGCAATCCCCAATTACCAGGCGATTGCTTCGTCGTTCCACTCCTCGCAATGACATAAAACGGAGCGTTCATGACGCAACCTCAACTTACAGACTTCTACACAATTCTCCCGTTCACCATCCTTGTCGTGTGGGCGTGTCTGCTTTTACTTGCCGACCTTTTCATCCCAAAAGGCCGCAAAGGCATCACCGCATTTCTCGCGGCCTTTGGCCTGGCAGGGACAATGGGCTACGCCATCACCCAGGCCAGTTTATCCAGCACTGGCTTTAGCGGCATGGTCTATCTTGATGGCTTCTCCACCTATGCCAACATTCTTCTGCTTATCAGTGGTCTGCTCGGCATTGCCGTTGCATACGGATACAACCAGCGCATGGGCATCGAACGCGGCGAATATTACACCCTCCTGCTCTTCAGCGTCAGCGGCATGATGCTCATGGCGCAGGCCGCCGACCTCATCATCATCTTTCTCGCGCTCGAGTTGCTGTCCATCCCCCTGTACGTTCTGGCTGCCTTCACCCGCAAACTGGAATCAGAAGAAGCGGGCGTCAAATACTTTTTGCTTGGCGCGTTCGCCACGGGATTTGTCGTTTACGGGACTGCGCTCGTCTACGGCGCGACGGGGAACACCTCCCTGACCGGTATCTTCCTCGCCGCCTCAAACGGGACCTCCGGCCTGCTCCTGACCATTGGGGCTGCTCTCATCCTCGTCGGTTTTGGCTTCAAGGTTGCCGCAGTCCCCTTCCACATGTGGACCCCGGACGTGTATCAGGGTGCACCCACCTCGGTGACAGCGTTCATGTCTTCGGGCGCAAAGATCGCGGGCTTCGTCGCCTTGCTGCGTGTGTTTGCCACAGCCTTCCCATCCATCTCCGCAGACATGACCGATATCCTCTGGGCTTTGTCTGCCGTTACGATGATCGTCGGTAACTTCGTCGCCATTTCGCAAACCAATATCAAACGGATGCTGGCATATTCAAGCATCGCACATGCGGGTTATATCCTCATGGCCTTCGTTCCGTATGGAAATAAAGATGTTGTGTCCGTTTCGATTGCGGCTGGCTTGTTCTACCTGTTGACCTACGTGCTGACAAATTTCGGCGCATGGGCAGTTGTTATCTCCCTCGAAAAAGCCGAAGGCAAAGGACTCGAACTCAACGATTTTGCGGGCCTCTCAAAGAAATATCCCGCCCTCGCTGCTGCCATGACTGTCTTCATGCTTTCGTTCATCGGTTTCCCGCCCACCCTCGGCATGGTCGGCAAGTTCTATCTCTTCCGCGCCGTCATCGCCGGCGGATTCAACGGCCTCGCCATCCTAGGCGTGGTGACCTCGCTCATCTCCGCTTACTACTACCTGCGGGTTGTCGTCAACATGTACATGCGCGAAGGTGACCCTGTCACTGAGCGCGAACCCGGCCTGGCCTTCACCACCACATTTACAGCCGTTGCCACCGTAGTTCTCAGCTTCGTCCCGCAGTGGCTGTTCCTGTTGGCAAGCACAGCTCTATTGAGATAAATTTTGTTGACAGTCTTTTTCTTTGCGGTATAATCGCCGACGCAGTAAAAACGGCTCCGTAGCTCAATGGCAGAGCAAGCGCCTCTTAAGCGTTAGGTTCTCAGTTCGACCCTGAGCGGAGTCACAAAATAGGCTCATGTTTCAAAAACATGAGCCTTGTCGTTTAAGCCATATCGATAAAAGTCATGATCCCGGCGGTTCTTATGAAGGCAAAATGAAGAAATGTGATCACTGTAAACAATATAAGGATGAGGAAGCCTTCGCCTGGAGATGGAAAGCCCTTGGAATTAGGCAGAAGACTTGTCGTGACTGTAGGAAATACTTCAACAAGAAATGGTATGAAGGGGATGCAAAACAGCGACATTTGAAGAACGTCAAGGAGAGAAAGGATGCAACCCGCCAGGTAGCAAGAGAATATGTGTGGAATTACCTTTCCACCCATCCTTGCGAACGATGTGGTGAGTCTGATCCTGTAGTCCTGGAGTTTCACCATAATGGAGGAAAGGAAAGAGCGGTTGATGTGATGGCCTCCAATGGGTATCCAGTTGCCAAGATTCAAACAGAAATAGATAAGTGCACTGTATTGTGTGCCAACTGTCACCGCCGATTGACAATGAAAGAAAGAGGTTGGTTTAGAGGAAGGAAACAAGGCGCATGAGTTTTGCTCCGCGCCTTTGAGATAAGGATTTAGGGGATGATTAGCCTGTCTAAAATTTTCCCAGAATCCACACAATCAATGGCGCAATAGCCAGCGCAGGGAGAAAATTCCCCGCGCGGATTTTTTTGATCTCCAGCAGGCTGCTAATCGCCAGGCCGAGCAGGATCACGCCGCCGGTTGCGGTCAATTCCAGGATATGTGGATCAGTCTGCGCGACTTCCATTCCACTGGACGTGGCAAAGGCGTTTGCAACCTGCATCGCGGCGAGACTGATTCCGCCTTGAAAGATAAATACGGTTAACGAAGAGAACAACACCCCCACGCCCAGGGTAGATGCAAAGGCCATGGCTGCAAAACCATCCAAAACAGATTTGACAGCCAATAGATTGTAGTCGCCGCTCAAACCGTCATTGATCGAGCCGACGATGGTCATGGGACCGATGCAGAAGAGCAGGGAAGCGGTCAGGAAGCCGCGCACGAAATTTGAACCTGAATCTGTTTTCGTATCATGAGAGAAGCGCGCTTCAAGCACCTGCCCAAGATGCTGGATGCGATCCTCGATCCTCCACCATTCGCCCAGCAGACTTCCAATCAACAAAGCGCCCAGCACGATCAGCGGATTTTGAGTTTTCAGAAACATTTGCAGTCCCATGGCGGCGGTGAAGAGTCCCAAGCCCGCAATGACAGTGGCCTTGAGTTTTTCAGGGATGCGCGAGCCAAAGAACAGGCCGATGGTCCCGCCGATCAATACAGTGGCAACGTTGATGAAAGTTCCGGTCATGGCTTCCTTTGAATATAGACTTCGGAAGTCTCAAAGACTTCCGAAGTCTGGTTTTACGATTTTGCCAGCGAAGTCTTCTTCCCCGCGTTTTGATTCTCCAGAATTTCAAGCACAAAACACAAAGACGACAATCGGTTCAAATAACGCTGCAAATCCGGGTTGGATATTTCCTCTTCGTCGAAGAGACTCACCACGCGCCGCTCTGCCCTGCGGATGATGGCGCGCGCCAGCGAAAGCGCCGCTCCGCCAAGCGTATCACCTGGCAAAATGAATTCC
>JACPVB010000032.1 GCA_016191985.1 Chloroflexota bacterium
ACCGTCAGCTTGCGGGCGGCAACATCGCCCTGCACCAGATACGTTGTATCACCGTTCCGAAGCGTGGCGTAGAACCGGTTGCTGTCCCGACCAAATGTAACGCCCCAAAAATTGAACTCAGGAGCCTGGAACCGCTTCCCATCTTTCCAGGTCTCGAACTCTTCGAGGTTTCCCAGGCTTGCGCCGGTGGCTGTGTCGAGCAAGATGGTGGCAGTGGACATGTCCGCATCGTTGTAGGAATGGCCGGTGATAAATATTGTGAATGCCGCGTATCTTCCATCTGGCGAGACGCGCGCGCGGCTGGCTATGCCCTCGATGGTGAATTTGTGCCGCGGCTGAAAGTCCGAACCGAACAACGTAACCAAGACCAATGGAGATGATGCCGATGGATCTTGCGCCAGACAAATACCGTTCCCTGCGGCGTAGTAGACGCGCTCGCAGGAAAGCGCGGTCTGCGCGGCTTGGGGCGCTGCGGAATCCAACCCCATCAGCTTCACCTTCCCAGTGTACGGTCTATCCTGGTTGATAAAGACCATATAAGGCCGGGTTTGAATCGCCTCCAGTTCACCCGGTTGTGCAATTGGCAGGGGAGTTCCCTGCGGCAGCGCCTGGACAGTATCGGGGGTGGGGTCCGCACGCAGAGTCACCCACAGGATATATCCAACAGCTAGAATAATGCAACCCAAGACAACCCAGGCAAAGATTTTCTGGCGCTGTTGGCGATCACTTTGCAATTGCATTGACATTCCTTTCCATTCGCTTTAAGAAAACCCAGGCGAATAATACACTCATGGATAGTCCGAGAATAAATATGCCCAATGCCTGGCTCGGGCCGAGATAGGACCACAACGCTCCATAGCCTATCGAGGCGAGCAGGCGCGCCAAGCCACTGCCGGTGGTCATCACCGCCAGCCCTGTAGTGCGCCACTGTTCCGGCACGATTGCGCTCGCCAACGCGACAAGTACGCCATCGGTCGCCGCATAATAGACTCCCTGCAATACCAATATACCCAAGCTAAAAATCGGGGGAAGGCCGGGCAGCAGAAGCAGCCCATAGACAACGACCAACAATCCATACCCGGCAATAAAAATACGATGTCTCCCCAATCGGTCGGCCAGTCTCCCAATGGGAATGGCCAACACCATAAAGACCAATGCCGTCCCAACATAAAGTAATGGAAACAATCCCAGGCTTAGGCCAAACCCGCGCTGTAAAGCCAGGAAAATAAAGTTATCGCTGAGGGTGGTAAGGGCCAGTCCGCTGCTGAGGAATACCAGCGCGCGAAAATTTGGACGGGCAAGCAATTGAACGACGATCTGCGATGATACCGGTGGGGATTCCGTCGATGGAGCGCCCCGGGCCGACGGCTCGACCAGGAGCGCAATGACTGCCACTCCGATGATCGCAAAACACAGGCTGACAACGAACACCGCATCATACGACCCCGGTGCCAGGACCAACAACCCTGTCGCAATTAACGGTCCGAGCATAGCCCCGGCAGTATCCATGGCGCGGTGTACGCCAAATGCGGTTGCCAATTTTTCGGACGGGGCGCTGGCAGCGATCATCGCGTCACGCGGCGCTGTGCGGATGCCCTTGCCGATTCGATCCAGCAGGACCACCCCAGAGAGCGCCAGCCAATTCCTGCCGACAAACAGCAAGCCAATACGAGTTATCGCTGAGAGGGCATACCCTGTTGTCGCAACTTCTTTGGCGCGTCGCCACCGATCAGCGATCAGGCCGCTGGCGACGCGCACCAAAACGGACGCACCCTGATTGAGGCCATCGATCAGGCCGAATTGTAGAGGCGCGAGGCGCAACGTCAGCAATAAATAGAGGGGCAGGGTCGCTGTCACCATTTCAGATGAGATATCTGTCAGCAGACTGGTAAGGCCGAGGAAGAACACGTTACGGCCCACACCCACCCACATCTCGCGTGAGAACAATTGCTTGCGTTTGTTTTTTATGAGGTCACTGGAGTTTTCGATTGGATACATGGACTATGATTCTGGGAAGAATACAGCAATATCGTCGCCTATGCAAGGGACTTGATGTGTGATTATTGTTATCCATTCTCCCGATCCCTGCGGCGGATCCTACCCAATAATTTTGAAACCCAGGGACATTCCTCGAAGTTCTTTTTTGGGTGATATAAAACGCCCGTGACGGGTATAATTTTGCAAAACTTATCTCAAAATGTCACCCTGAGCCGCTTTATGGCGAAGGGTCTCTGCCTCCGAAAGTAAAAGACTCTCACCGCGCAGTTTACACGGAGCCTGTCGAAATGCTCAGAGTGACATGAGATTCTCAGGAGAAAACTACATGGCACAAAAACTAAAATTCGGCACGGACGGCTGGCGCGGAGTCATTGCGGAGGATTACACCTTCGATAACGTGCGCCGCGCCGCGCAGGGATTTGCATCCTACATGCTTGCGCAGGGCAAAAAGGGACAGTGGATCGTGGTCGGTCACGATATGCGCTTTGGCAGTGAGCATTTCGCTGCCGCCGTTGCAGAAGTGCTGGCTGGCAATGGATTAAAGGTATACCTGACGGATGGCGCGACACCAACTCCCGTAATTGCTTATGCGGTTGTGGACAAAAAAGCCGCTGGCGCTGTGAACATCACCGCCAGCCACAACCCGCCCACGGACAATGGCTTCAAAGTCCGCAATGAGACGGGCGGTGCGATTGACCCCGAAGGGTTGAAGGAGATCGAAGCATCTATTCCTGATGATGTAAAAGATGTAAAGCGTGTTGCGTATTCCGTTGGTGTGTCTGAAGGTAATATTGTTAAATTCGATGCAGCGACTCCGTACATCGAACACCTGACTCGCGATGGATTGATTGACCTGCAGCCCATTAAAGATGCTGGCCTGACCGTGATGGTGGACGTCATGTGGGGCAACGGCGCGGGCTGGTTCCCGCGTTTGCTGGCGGGTGGCAAGACCAAAGTGATCGAAATCCACAATCACCGCAATCCCTCTTTCCCTGAGATGAGACGGCCTGAACCCATTCAGCCGAATATTGACGTGGGCCTGAAAGCTACCGTGGACAACAAAGCCGATGTCCTTTTAATTACAGACGGCGATGCGGATCGCTGTGGCATCGGTGATGAAAACGGTGAGTTCATTAATCAACTGCGCGTGTATGCTTTGCTGGCTTATTACCTGCTCGAAGTGCGCGGCGAACGCGGTGACATTGTGAAGACTCTCTCCACAACCAATATGCTCAATAAACTCGGCGAGATTTATGGAGTCCCCGTGCATGAGACAGGCGTGGGATTCAAATATGTTGCGCCAAAGATGACCGAGACGAACGCACTCATCGGCGGCGAGGAATCAGGTGGCTATGCCTTCCGTGGCAACGTCCCTGAACGCGATGGGATTCTGGCTGGCTTGTACATGCTCGATTTCATGGTGAAGACAGGCAAGAAACCCACTGAATTATTGAAAGACCTGTTCGCCAAAGTGGGCGGCGAGTATTTCTACGACCGTGTGGATAGTCCCTTCAGCGGCGACCCCGATGCGCGCAAGAAAATCATCATGGACAATAATCCCAAGTCCCTCGGCGGCCTGAAAGTGACCGAACTCATCACTGTGGACGGCTTCCAATTCAAAATGGAAGATGGCGGCTGGATGTTAATCCGCTTCTCTGGTACGGAACCCATTCTGCGCGTGTACACCGAGACCCGTCACAAGGACAAGGTCAAGGCGATTTTGGAAGATGGTTTGAAGGTGGCGGGGATTAAGTAACGAGGGACGAATAACGAGCTACAAGTTGCAAGTTACAGGTTACGAGGTAACAGTCACTCTGAGACTTTCACCTTTTTCTGGAAAGTGTCTGAATCAACTTTCGATATGAATTCGTAGGGACACAGCGAGACGGTTTATGGCCAAAGTCATGAATCGACTCGCTGTGTCCCTACTTTTTAGACACTCTTTTATTCATCACCAGCATCATCCCAAACAATGCAGGCAGCAAAAATGCGCTTCCGCAACAAGGTGGGATTTGCGTTGTGGGCTGCGGGGATGACTCTGTTGGAGTGGCGGCGGGTTGCTGCGTTGGAGTAATAACTTCAGATGTAGGTAAAGGCGTCGCAGACGGAGGCAGGTAGGGGGTGGGAGGAATCGGCGTGGCGGTCAACCCCAAAAGCACAAAATTATCTCCATCCAATAAAACTGCATTGGGCACCGCGTAGCTGATTTCAGTCAATAAACTTTTGGCGAGTTCGTTGTTTGGGTCAAGCGCAAGGGCGGTCAAAAACGGTAACGCCCAAACCTTTTGCGCCCCTGGGATCTGCGTCTGCCACGGAATTATCGCCATGCGGGAAAGATTGGACATAAATTGATTTCCTTATTGCAGATAA
>JACPVB010000060.1 GCA_016191985.1 Chloroflexota bacterium
CTGTTTGCCTGATGGAGTTAAATCCACAGCCGCATGGCCTATCACAAGATATTCCACAGGCTGAAGGGAGACAAGTTCCAACATGCGCTGAATTATACCGTAGGGATTTCTTTCTTCTTTCGTCTTTCGTAAACCAAAGAAAGATAAAAAAGACCGCCTCTCGGCGATCTTTCCAATTTGAAGTCAGGCGGCTTGCCACCATAAACGGGAGCATAACCCTTGCGGGCACACGAGCTCCCTGATTCCAAAAATTATTCCTTCGGCAAAATTACCACTTTGCGGTATGGCTCTTCCCCTGTGCTTTCAGTGATGACGGCGGGATGGCCACGCAACTCAATATGCACCACTCGCCGTTCGTTGGAAGTCATCGGTTCCATGGTCATTTTACGGCCGGTTTTGGTAACCTGGTCTGCCATGCGGTTCGCCAGTTGACGGATCTGTTTTTCGCGGCGGGAGCGGTAGCCTTCCACATCAATTGTCAACTGCACCCATTGCTGCGATTGCTTGCCGACAATCAGGGATGCGATATGTTGGAAGGCGGTCAACGTTTCGGCATGACGCCCGATCAGGCCGCTGAGATCGTCGCCGCGCACATCCACTTGAACGTTGCGGCGGTCGTCGGAGCCGTTTTCATCATAATGGGCTGAGACTTGCGCCTTCATGCCAAGATGATGGATCAATTTGGAAACCACTTCCTCTGTCATTTCCAAAAGCTGGTCGTGTTCCTGGCGCTCCGTTTTTTGGGCGGGGACAGGCGCTTCCACGACTGGTTTCTTTTCCACGGGGCGGGGCTTTGGCTCTTTTGCTTTCAGCGTGGATTCTGCCTTTTTTGCAGGAGCAGGTTTACGGTCGGCGCGAGGCGAGGGTTTGGATTGTTCTTTTGCAACTTCAGAATATGAATCCGAAGCGGGTTTATATTCACCGGGTGGGGGGTTCACGGTCAGGCGCACGCGCACCTGGCGGCCGCCAAGCCCAAAGAAACCCTTTGTGCCCGAATCCAAAACTTCCACAGAAACGGCGTCAGCCGTCAGGCCAAGTTGAGCAAGTCCTTGCTGGAGGGCTTCTTCAACGGTTGGGGCGATGATTTCAAGCGTGGTACGCTCGCTCATTTTGCCTCCCTACTTTTTTGCTGGTGATGTTGTTTTGCTGCCGCCAAACAGGTTGCTCCAGTTTGCGCGGCCAGTGGCGGCGTATTGCACAACGCCCAGAAGGTTACTGACAATAAAATAAACTGAAATGCCGGAAGCGAAATTCAGCGCAAACCAGCCAAGCATGAGCGGCATGTAAATGCTCATCATTTTTGTCATTTGGGCGCTCTGGTCGTTGGGGTTGCTGGAAGCGGGCATGGTGAGTTTGGATTGCACCCAAGTGGTCAGTGCCACAACGATGGCGAGGGTGGGCAGGGCAAAACCAAAGATTTGAACGGCTTCGGGTCGGCCAAGATCCATCCACAGGAATTGGCTGTTGAGAGGAATGATGTTCTCGACATTCTGAAATGGATACACGGTGCGGGCGAGTTGCAGCATGTCGAACGGGGTGGCCGAAAGCGCGCGTGTGATGCTTTGATACAAACCGATGATGATGGGGAATTGAACCAGGGTGGGCAGGCAGGATGCAAAGGGGTTGATGCCGCGATCCTTGTAAATGCGCATTTGCTCCTGCGCAAGTTTTTCGCGATCCTTGGCATATTTCTTTTGAATATCCTGCCACTCCTTGTCGTTCTGTAATTCCTGCATGGCTTGCGCGCCCTTTACCTGCGAGGCGTTCAAGGGCCAGGTCAACAATTTGATCAGGATGGTGAATAAAATGATCGCAAGACCGAACGTATGCGGGCCATGTCCAAGAATGTCATAGATCCACAGTAAAAGGTTGGTCATGGGTTGAATAATAATAGTTTGCCACATGGGTTGATATCCTTATTTCTCGGGCGTGAACGTCCAGGCCTGTTTGCCGTCTGCATCATAGGCAGCAAGGGAAAATTCAGCCTGATAGGGAGCCACGAGGATCAGATCGCCGGAAATGACCGGCGATGTGTATATTTTTCCGCCGGGGATCTTTTCCCAGACGATTTTTCCATCACGATCCAGGGCGAAGAAGGAACCCGACTCAGTCGCAGCGTATATCTGGTCCCCCACTACAAGCAGGTTCGCCACGATGGGGCCATCCGGTTGAAGAGCATCCCAGTTTTGGCCTCCTGAAGCAAGGTCAAGTGAATAGATGATCCCGTCCAGGTCGGCATAGTAAAGTGTTTCGCCATCAAAGGCGGGGGTTCCCCAAATCCAATTTTCAGCGGTGGCAACGACTTCATGCTGTCCACTGGGTTGAATAAATTCAACTGTGGAAGCAAAAGAGCCGACATATACGCCGTCGTTTCCAATTGCCGGGCTACCGGGAGCGGCGCCGCCCAGGTCAATGGGGTCGTTCTTTACGCCTTTCACAGGATCGATGACATAGAAGCGGTGGTCAAGCGATGTCACATAAAGGAGTTCCCCGTCGGTTGAGGGTGTTGACCACAATGCGCCGCCTAATTTAATGGGGTCAGCGGCCTCGTTGCCGTTCATATCCAATGTATAGAGAAAACCGTCTGTGTTGGGGGCGTAGATCTTTCCATTCAAGACGAGCGGAGAAGCAAGCCACGCGCCTTTTGCACCGCTGAAGTTTTTGGGCCAGTTTTCCTTGCCAGTTGCAGGGTTAAGGCTGATAAAGGGATGGTTTGTGCCCGCACTGCCGATTAGCAGTTGACCGTCTTGCGTGAGAACAGGGTTGGCATAGAAAAGAACTTTATTATCTACTTCGGCGGGGTAACGCCAGACTTCCCTGCCGTTTTGAACATCCACTGCATAAATGAAGGACCCGCTGGAAATGTAGGCACGCTGCGCATCCGCGGCGAGACCGGGCCAGTTGTTTGAGAGGGGCCGGCCGCTGCAAGCGCTGAGAAGGATGGCTCCCAGGGCCAGCAGAAAAAATAACATCAATCGTTTTGTTTTCAAATTCGTATTACTCCTATCGCTTGTCGCACAATTCTTTTTATTGAAAATTACGAGTAGAACTGAAATCTCCATTTACTAAATTATGCGATGCTACTATGTACCTTGTCGTAACCGTCATGTGCATGACGATAATTTTTATTTAACAGGATCATATCCGCCGGGGTTGAAGGGATTGCAGCGCAAAACACGCCAGGCCGCCATCAGCGAACCTTTCAGCGCGCCATATTTATAAACCGCCTGGTAACCATAGTGGGAACAGGATGGATAAAAACGGCAGGTATTGGCGGGCAATCCGGGGGAAACCACTTTTTGATATACACGAATCAAGGCCAGCACAACAATGCGCGGCCAGTTTGCCGGGTTGCGCGGCATATCGCGCAAACGCGGTTCGTGAGAATAATCATGGAGATGGAATTGCTCTTCAGGGTTCATCCACAGGCTCGTCCGCGGGGAGGATTCTTGCACGTCGCAGAAGGTTAATGAGCGCGGAGCGGGTATCTTCCAAAGTGGCGGTCACAAGCGCGGGTCTGGCGATCAGGATCAGGTCCCAGCCTGAGGCGAGTGAGGGAAGCAGGGGGCGCATGGCTTCGCGTAAAAGTCGCTTGGCTCGGTTACGGTGGACGGCTGTCCCGGTTGTCTTCCCTGCGGCCACCCCAACTTTTATAGGGTGGGTTGGTTTCTCGCTGGCCTGTGCTACTAACACAACAAGCGGATGGGCATAGGACTTGCCTGTTCGCCGCACCCGCTTGAAATCTTCGGATCGGGACAGTCGAAATCTTCTCTGCACCCGCACCTCAATGGAGATCTCCGCGTCAAAACGCGAGGAGACCTACCAACGAGTCCGCTTTACGTGTTCGTTGGACTTTACTGTGAGTTTGTAACGGCCCTTGAGGCGGCGGCGCTTGAGTACTGCGCGGCCATCAGCCGTGGACATGCGTTTGCGGAATCCATGCACGCGCACGCGGCGGCGGATCTTGGGTTGGTATGTTCGCTTGGTCATTCTACGATCTTCCTTTTATTTCTCAAAAGATAAGTACACAATCCCCAATGGGACAGGTATTCTTGGGTTAGACTGGCGCATTATTTTACCCTAAGGGATGAGATTCGGTCAATTTGAATTTGGGGATGAGTTAACAAAATATTTATCCCATATTTTTTGTTTTTTAGAGGCTGCGATGAAGGAGGACTCAAAGGCGAAACGGTTGCAAACGGCAATTTCCTCCATACTCATGCCGAGGATTTCGTGTGCAATGCGATATTCGTTATTGACATTTGTTTCGAGGACTTCGGGATCGTCTGAATTAATGGTTACGCGCACGCCGAGATCGTACAGTTTTTTGAGCGGATGCGCCTCGATCTTCGGGACGGAGTTGGTCAGGTAATTGGACCAGGGATTCACCTCAAGCGTGACCCCCCTCTCTTTTATCAATTCCACAGCCTTCATATCCTCGATGCTGTGAATGCCGTGACCGATTCGGTCGGGTTGAAAATTCCTGATGGTGTCGATAACGTATGAAGCGGGAGTATCTTCGCCGGTGTGGATGGTTACTTTCAGTCCCGCATCTTTGGCTTTGAGAATCGGTTTTACAAAATCCTTTGCGGGATACAGCAATTCCCCATCGGCAAGGTCGACGGCGTGGATGTGCTGTTTGTGGCGGATGGCCCAGTCCACGGTTTTGACACACGACTCCGCGCCCATGCCGCGTGATGTGATGGCGATGATGCCGATTGCCATGTCAAATTCTTTTTCGGCCTTTTCCTGCGCGCGCAGCAGACCTTCGAGGCAGGCGTCCCAATCCACGTGATGGCCGTGGAAGGCCCAATCTGGCGAAAAGCGGACTTCGAATAATTTGATGTTTTGTTTGGCGCAATCTTCGAACAACTCCCAGGCAATGCGCTCGAAGACAGCGGGCGAAGTAATGCTGTTTTGAAA
>JACPVB010000014.1 GCA_016191985.1 Chloroflexota bacterium
AAATGCAGTAATCGCAATAAGTGGTCATGATTCACCAACCTGTCGTTTGAGTTCTTCCTTGATATCGGTCGGAAGTTCGTTCCATGGAATTTCCAACAGCGCGGCTTGAAGTCCCCACAGCATGTTCAGAGTTACTTTTTCTGGATACGCCGCCTTGACGCGCTTATAGGTTTCAACAACGCCAAGTTTCGCCACATCATCGAGTGTATAAATATCTACGCTTGCCAGCCATTCTCTGCTTTTGGGTCCAAGGTTTTTCATAAATGTATCTCCATCACAGGCAATATGCGCGGCTGACCTTCTACTTCGCCGCGATGTTCCCCAACTTTCCGTGCGCCCATTTTCTCATAAAATGATTGGGCGTTGGGGTCAGCCTCAATTTTCAAAGTTTTAATGTCTTGCGAACGGCATCTCTCAAGGGCGTGTAGAAATAATTCCCTGCCAATTCCCTGCCCCATGTATGCGGGCGAAACCCATAAATTATCCAGCCACATTCCTTCTTCATTTTTATTGAAGGAATACCAGGCAACGGGATTATCCTCGATCAGCGCCATCCATGTCTCATGGGTTGTCAGGTATTCCCCCGTAATCGTGAGCGCGGGGATCCAAAGCTCGATCCAGCGCTCGGGATAATTCCAATGGCGTTTGGCGGAAAGTGCTATTTCAGTTAATAGGCTGGCATATCCAGGAGATGCAGGTTGAATGACAAAATTCATTGCTTAAAGGTAGATGCCTGTTTGATCACATCATCGAAATGCAATTGGTCGTGGTAAATACCAATCCGCAAAGTGACGATTAAATTACACCAGCCAAACAGCGGGTCGAAGAGATAAAGATTACCGAGCACATCTTCATCCTTGTCTTCGTAGAATTGACGGATAGTAGCATGAAGGTCCCGTATCTCAGCCTTAAGTTTTTCAAATGAAACGGGTTTACGGGGATTGAAGCGCGGCGTCCATAGAAAGCCAACCCATTGCGGAAACTTCGGGTCGCGGTACAAGTCTTCGATGTTCGTCACATAGGAGCGATGTCGGCGCATTCGTCCATACCATCCCAACCAATTCCACAGCCGCTTCACGACAGGCATAAAGGAAGCCATCAGTAAATAGTTGTGGTCAAGTATCTCGCCGATGCTCCATTCCTTTGGGGCGGGCTTCTGCGAAAGCTGGGCATCTGTCAGACCGTTCAACAAGGTAAAAACGGATTCACGCTGGGAATCCATCAAATCGAGATAGTCGGAAAGGATATGGCTTTTCATGGATTGTGTTTACCCTACCACCCGAATCTCCCTCGGCATATCGGATAAACAATCCGCGCCATCTTCGGTGATGACGAGATTATCCTCGATCCTTACGCCGTTGCGGCCCGCCAAATAAATGCCAGGTTCCACAGTGAAGGCCATGCCGGGTTCGAGCAATTGCATATTGTCGCCGCGCATATAGGGCGCTTCGTGACCTTCCATACCAATCCCATGACCGGTGCGATGCGTGAAATATTTTCCATAGCCCGATCTTTCGATCACATCCCGCGCGGCAATGTCCACGTTCGCGCAAGGGACGCCGGGCTTTGCGGCAGCGCGTCCCGCGGCATTTGATTCCTGCACGATCTTGTGAATTTTCTGATATTCCTCATCCACCTCACCCACTGCGAAGGTGCGCGTCAAATCCGAAATGTAACCGTCGTGTGCCGCGCCCCAATCCACCACCAGCAAATCGCCCACCTGAATTTTTCTTTTCGTCGGTGAAGCATGAGGATTGGCCGAGTTCGGCCCCGCAGAAACGATGGGCGCAAAGGGCATCTCCGATTCAGAACCGTGCTTCAACAATTGCATCACCAATTCAGACGCCAGTTCCTTTTCGGTCATCCCGATCTTCATTTGCGGAATTGTCGCTTCCAAGGCATCCTGCGCGATCTTCACCGCCTTGCGCATCGCATCCACTTCGGCTTTATCTTTTTTGAGACGCAGACCAGACAACACATCCGTTGCATCTGGATAATCGGCTTCCGGAGCGCCAGCTTTTACATGGCGGAATTCCAGTAAGCGCATCTGACGTGGCTCGACGCCTATCCGCTTCCCATCCAGACCGAGAGCCTGCGCGGCCTTTCGAAAAGCATCATCCCACTCTGACGGATTTTCTCCGTACGCGAAGGCCTGAATTTTGTATGGAAACAACTCCACTTTGGGTAATTCAAGCTCAGGCAAAACGAGGACAGGGTCCTGGTCTGGCGCAACCAGCAGCACCACGGGGCGTTCCATCAAATGGAAGCCGATCCCCGATAAATACGTCAGCGTGGGACCAGGATTGAGGGCAACAGCAGACAGGCCCGAGGTACGTAAAGAAGCGGTGAGTTTATTAAGTCGAGATTGAGTCACGAGAGTCTCCTAATCCAATTTATGTTTGAACTTTGAAAAGATATATGTAATCCAATCCACAGCAACGGGGAAAAGGGTATCGAATGTGGTGACGATGCGGAACCACCACGGAATGACCAAACTGCGGCGCGGACGTTTGGCAACATCCACCACACGTTTGGCAACATATTCCGAGGACATACGCAAATTGATTTTGGAGCGGAAGGAGCGATAGGCTTTGTTTCTGCCAATATGCTGACCAAATTCCGTAGCGGCGGGGCCGGGATAAATGCCGCTGACCTTGATCCCAAACGGGGCAACTTCGCGGCGCAGCGCATCGGTGAAGGCGCGCGCGCCAAATTTGCTGGCGGAATAACTGGTGATGAGCGGCGGCGAGATAAGCCCCGCCACCGAGAGCATGTTAATGATATGTCCTTCACGGCGCTCGATCATATGCGGCAGCGCCATACGGGTGACGCGCATCATACCGATCAGGTTGACCTGGATCAGCAGGTCAATATCGCGTTCCATGGAATGTTCCTCGAACCAGCCCACCCTGCCGATGCCCGCATTGTTAAAGAGGATATCGATCTGGCCGTACAAATCCAGCGCGGATTGCACCATGTTCTCCACGTCGGCCGGGTTGACAATGTCCATCGGAACGGCGAAGGCCTCGCCGCCTTCATCCTGAATGCGCGAAGCGAGGATTTGCAAGCGGTCGATACGGCGGGCGGCAAGCACCAGCCTGCATCCTTCCGCGGCAAAGAACCAGGCGGTATCCTCGCCAAAGCCTGAGGATGCGCCAGTAATAAGGACAACTTTGTTTTTGAGTGTGGGCATGTTGGTGTACCGTTGGGTATGAGATTTCATACATATTTTACAAGATTAAACAAATGATGCGGATATTCTATCATCCGCATCACGAGAGGTTAATTTTGTTATGACAATAACATTCAGATTTATGGGTAAATTGACACCCCTGAAATATATCGAAAATCTTTGATATTCAACGTGTAAAGTGGTATCGCAAAACGCAGGGTAGTTGCAGCTATTAAAGCGTCCGGAATACTCAACCTATGACTCAAAGCATATTTTTCAAGTAGACCCAAATAAATGGTGGAAACTTCTTCATCTATCGAAAATTGATGTGTTGACGAAATATGTTCACGCAAACTTCGGAGTTCACGTTTGTCACGAGCACCGTAAAATAATTCTCCCACCGTTACCACGCTTACCGCCAAATTAGAAACTCCAATCGCACTGAACACATCCACTACTTCAGGGCGGCCTCGATAAAAATCGATCATCACGCTGGTATCGCAAAGAATCATACCCGCCTCGGCCAGGCATTGCGCCGAAGGGTATCAAGTTTTATATCCCGGTCCGCCCAAACTCCTGCCATCGCAAAAAAATCGCTCTTTTTTCGTCGAACCGAGGTAGGGACGTTTAAATTAGCAATTGTGATCTTCTCAACATAGTCAAGAGATTTCAAAAAATCCCTCAGGGCGCGAGCTTTGCGTCGGTCACTGATTTGAATTGTGATTTGTTCCATTAATCACCTCAACACGGCCATTATACCGCTTTACTCTTCCTGGTTTTCATCCGCGCGTTTCTTCGGGCGCGGCGGCTCGATGGCAACTCTTTCTGAAAGCGCAATGGACAGGACATCGTCCATGTGTTTGACGGGGATGATCTTTAATTCAGATTTCGCGGTCTTGGGCAGATCCACCAAATCTTTTAAATTCTTTTCAGGCAGGATGACGGTCTTGAGTCCGGCGCGATGCGCGGCGAGGACTTTTTCGCGCACGCCGCCGATAGGGAGGACACGTCCGCGTAGGGTGATTTCACCGGTCATCCCCACGTGACGATGGACCGGGCGTCCCGTCAACGCTGAGACGATGGCGGTCGCCATCGTAATGCCAGCAGATGGGCCATCCTTTGGGATGCCGCCCTCCGGCATGTGAACGTGAATATCCAAACGCTCAAAGACTTCCATATCGATCTTCAACGCCGCCGCGCGGGACTTGATGTACGTGAGCGCGGCCTGACCCGATTCCTGCATCACCTCACCCATCTGACCGGTCATCTGCATCCCACCCTTGCCTTCGATGATCGCAACTTCCACAGGCATGATCTCGCCGCCGCTTTCCGTCCAGGCCAGGCTGGTTGCCACGCCCACTTCATCTGTTTGTTCGGCTTCGGAGGGGAAGACTTGCTGCGGACCGAGCAATTTTTCGATCATCTCTGGCACAATCGAAGCGGGGTACTTCTTCCCTTCCGCTTTCAAGCGCGCCACTTTGCGGCAGATGCGTCCCAGTTCACGTTCCAATCCGCGCACACCGGCTTCGTAGGTATATTCACGGATGATGCGCTGTAAGGCGGCGGGTTCCAGGACCAGCCCAAGACTTTCAACTCCGTTCTCTTCCAATTGACGTGGGATGAGATAACGGTTGGCAATTTCCACTTTTTCCTCTTCGATGTAACCGGGGAACTCGATCACTTCCATACGGTCTAACAGCGGAGCGGGGATGGTGGACAGCGAATTAGCCGTCGTCACGAACATGACCTTGGAAAGGTCAAACGGCAGTTCGAGGTAGTGGTCGCTAAAAGCGTAGTTCTGCTCCGGGTCCAGCACCTCAAGCATGGCCGAGGCAGGATCGCCGCGAAAGTCCGAATACAGCTTATCGATCTCATCCAACATGAAAAGCGGATTGGCAGTCCCAGCCCGTTTCATCGTCTGGATAATTCGCCCGGGCAATGCACCGATGTACGTGCGGCGATGCCCGCGGATTTCGGCCTCGTCCCGCACGCCGCCGAGCGAGACGCGCACAAACTTGCGACCAAGCGCGTCGGCGATGGAACGTCCCAGCGAAGTTTTACCAACACCGGGCGGGCCGACAAAACATAAAATCGGCTGACGTTCCTTTTTCGGTTTCAAGGAACGCACGGCGATATATTCGAGAATCCTTTCCTTGGCTTTCTTCAAACCGTAATGATCGCGCTCCAAAATCTTCCCGGCATTTTTCACATCGAGATTATCCGGCGAGGCATTGCTCCACGGCAGGTCAACGATCCAGTCAATGTAGGTGCGGATGATGCCCACTTCGGGCGCCATCGGCGGCATTTGGTTGAGCCGCTCCAATTCCTTGAGCGCAACCTTCTTGGCTTCTTCGGGAAGATTGGCCGCATCCACTTTTTTCTTTAAATCCGAAGCGTCACGCGTGAAGATATCGCCTTCGCCCAACTCGGTCTGGATTTGTTTCATCTGCTCGCGCAAATAAAATTCACGCTGACTTTTATCCACTTCATTTTGTACCCGCGAGTGGATTTCATCCTCCAACTCGAGCACATCCACTTCCTGCGCCAGCAAATTATTCAACTGACCCAAACGCGCTTTCGGGTCGAGGATCAAGAGCAAACGCAACTTGGCTTCATATGTCAGCGAAAGCGACGTAGCGATCATATCCGCCAGCCAGCCGGGCTCTGAAATATTCAAGGCAAACAAATGCGCTTCCTCGGGGATCGAGCGGTCCAACTGCACGCAACGCTCAAACAGACTCAACACCGAGCGCATCATGGCTTGTGTCTGCCGGTCGGCGGTCAGCGGCTCGTGGATCACGCGCGCGCGCACTTTGATATACGGCTTCAAGCGGATGAACTCCACGATCTCCACGCGGCGGCGTCCCTGCACCAGCGCGGAACGGGAACCATCGGGCATGTTCAACAAGCGCCCCACCGCCATCTCCACGCCGATGGGCAGAAAATCTTCGATGCCCGGCTCGTCCAGTTCGGGGTCTTTTTGGGTCAGGCCGATCACCGTCTGTTCTTTGTTTTGCGCTTCCTGCACTGCTAGTAAAGACGCCTCACGCCCCACAAAGATCGGCGAGACCATGCGCGGAAAAATGACCATGTCCCTCAGCGGCAGAACCACCGCCTCGATCAAGCCGTCTGACTTCGGCTCCATGTTCGGGATGCGGTACAACTCCTCGGTCCGCTGCGAGAGCGTCAGGTCAAAATTATCTTCTTCTTCATTCCAGGTTGGTTGACTCATTCAGTAATTTCCATTTCAGCTTTTGCTACCTTCGCCGTCCTCGGCGAAGGAGTCACCGCCGAGGACGGCGGCTAGAGCGAGGTTAATAATTTCCATTCTCTCATGACTTCCGCCGTCACAAACATCGATCCAGCGGATAGAACTATGCTACCATCTTTTGACGATAAATCCAACGCCCGCGCCAAAGCATCCTTCACTGGGACAACCGCCTCCGACTCCGCCCCGGCCTGCTCGGCCAACTTTTGAATTTTTTCCACTTCCAAAGCGCGTGGATGATCAGCTCGCGTGATAATAATTTTCCTGATCTTCGATTTCATCTCCGCAAACATGCCGGGGATATTCTTATCCTCCGAAGCGCCGAAGATGAGATAGACCGGTTTGCCGGGAAAATACGTCTCCAGCGTTTCACACAGCTTCTCGAAAGAATCCTGATTGTGCGCAGAATCAAATATCAGCGGAGGGTCGAGGCGGGCAATCTCAAAGCGGGCGCGCCATTTTACCTGAGAAAACCCTTTTTGAATCTGTTCATCCGAAATTGGAATCCCGCTGATTTTCAAGGCCGCGTAGGCTGTGGCGGCATTTTCGATTTGGTGACTGCCGAGCAAGGGAATTTCCAGTTTGAGCAGTTGAGATGAAAGTGGAAGGCCTGCACTGAGCGAAGCCGAAGTGTGGAAAGTGGAAAGATGAAACGTTTGGCCTTTCAAGGACGACTCAATAAATTCAATCTTTACATCCCTGCCAACTAGTGCAAACTCACATTCCTTTAGTTTGGCTACACGCTCCAAAACTTCGAGAGCTTCTTCCTTTTGTGGAGAGGAAACAACGGACACACCATCTTTAATGATCCCCGCTTTCTCCCCTGCGATCAAAGCCAGGGTGTTGCCCAGCACAGCCGTATGATCATACGAAAGCGAGGTGATGACCGAAACCCTTGGCGTGACAATATTGGTCGCATCCAGTCTGCCGCCAAGTCCCACTTCAAAGACCGCCGCGTTTACGCCATATTTTGCAAAGGCCATAAAAGCCAGGGCCGTTGTAATTTCAAAAGTGGTCAAAAATGGAACACGCGCCACGGCCGGCTTAATTTCCTCGACCAGATCCACCAATTGTTCGTGCGAAATCGGCTCGCCGTTGATTTGAATTCGTTCCACGTAATCCAACAAATGAGGCGATGTGTACAGCCCAACCGTATATCCCGCCGCTCCCAACGCCGCCGCACATAGCGCGGACGTGGAACCCTTCCCCTTCGTCCCCGCCACATGGATGATGGGATACTTCATTTGTGGATTCCCCAAAGACTCCATCAGCGCAAACATGCGCTCCAGGTTAAAGTCCGCCTTCGCCAATTCGGACGAATGTTTCAGGCTATAATCCACGAAGGAATAAAGGTAATCGAGAGCAAGGTTGTATGCGGTTTCAATGTCCATGATTGGGATTGTAAGACGTAATGCGTGATTCGTAAATCGTAGTTCAGAAAGCGAAAGTCAATATCCGAATCAACATCAAACTGTGGGCAAGCTGTTTGCAAAAAGGAAGCCATCATGAATCTAATGGCAAAAAAATCTTATTCTTTCAACACAATCAGCTTGGTAAAAATTCTTTTCCTGGTTATTTTCGTTTCAGCCTGCTTCCTTTCCATTAGGGCGATTTACGACATAACAAATTTCAATATTTTTCCAACATGGTTTGTCCCGGTCTTTGGGCTTGTAGTTTTAGCCTTGATTGCGCTTTGCCTATATTTCGGTTTCCAGGTGTGGAAATTAGAGGGTGATGCCCACTTGCTTTCAGGGAAACAATCTATTCTTCTCTGGATTTTTATGCCGCTTTCATTTGTTTGTACCACAGCCGTTCATTCATTTTTCCCGTTTCGTTCCGATGTTTCATCCATACTTCCCTGGGTTGACCCGGTTATGAAAATCAACTATGCGGTCGCTATTTTCGGATTTGCAACGTCCATCGCGCTGGCCGGCGTTTACAGTTTTACCCGGCTGAAAAACCCGGCAGTGATTGGGCTTGCGATCATGGCCCTGTTGACTCTGATTCCAAACGACAATTGCTCCAATCCCTTCAATTACTGGTGGATAGAGAAAATTGGGGCCTCCCCTCTCATGTACACTCCAAATTTGTATGCGGTGCTATTCGTGACTTCCGGCCTTTACGGCATTCACCCCAAGGGCACTGCATTCCTGACAATTTGCATTTGCCTTGGTAGTCTCCTGCTTGGCGTTGGGCATCAGATTGGATTTCTCTGGTAGCAACATCTGATTCGTCATACCAAAGTATCAGAGAATCAATATTTTACGAACGACAATAACAAGAAATCGAAAAGGTTTTCAGAAACCGTAATGAAAAAAAAACAACACCCAAATGTATGCAAAATCAAGTAATGTCAGGGAGGTGTGAATCATGGAAGTTCTAGTGTTATTACTGCTCGTGCTTGGATTTCTCCCTTTCATTTCCCGTGCCAACCGCCCAACCAGAAGAATTGCCAGAAAACCGAAATACAAGCAATACAGCGAAGAGCGTAACGCTGAATATTTCATGAAGAGGATTTCCAAAGCTTATAACCTCAAAGAAGAGCC
>JACPVB010000012.1 GCA_016191985.1 Chloroflexota bacterium
GATAACATTCGCTTACACCGCCAAGAATAAACTTTTTAAAAACAGATCTCCGAGTTCTCGAAAAACTCGAAGGTCTGTTTGCGCCGACAAAGAATGTTTTTTTTACTTCGCGATCTTTGCGGTAAAAGTTTTTTACGGCCTCTTATCCAGCGTGATGCTCACGTCCACTTTTTCCTCGCCGCGTAACACGGTCAGCACGACCGTATCACCGGGGGATTTATGGGTGATAAGGTACGCCAGCATCTCATCGAAGGTGCGGGTTTCCTGCCCGTCAATGGCAATGATCAAGTCGCCGCCCGCAAAAAGGCTGGGGATGGAGGTGGCTTTGTCTCCGGCAATAATCCCAGCCTTTTCCGCGGGGCCGCCCGGCACAAGGCTGGTGACATACGCGCCCGTATAGGATTTCAAGCCGAGCGCCTCCACCATTTCCAGGCTGAGCGAATCCATCGAGGAAATTCCCAGGAAGGGATAATCATATTTGCCTGTCTCGATCAATGAAGGGGTAACCCGTTTGACCATATTGATCGAGATTGCAAAACCAATGCCGGAATTAACCGGCTGCCCATCTTCGGTGAAATTCGTGGTGCGGATGGCGCGGTTGATGCCGATCACTTCCCCGTTGATGTTGAAGAGCGGTCCGCCGGAATTGCCGGGGTTGATGGCCGCATCCGTTTGGATGATATCACCGGCGGTGAATGGGTTTCCATCCGGGGATGCGTGAGCCGAGTCCAGGGTGCGGCCCAGGGCCGAGATAATGCCGACGGTCATGGTCGTGTCCAACCCAAAGGGGTTGCCAATGGCAATTACGGTCTGACCAACACTCAGTGAGTCTGAATCGCCGACCGGGAGCGGGTGAAGCTCCTCGGCGGGCGCGTCCACTTTTACAACGGCCAGATCTGAATCCGTATCTGTCCCAATCACGGTTCCATACGCCATGAAGCCGGAAGTGAAGCGCACTTCCACCACTTTTGCGTCTTCGATCACGTGGAAGTTGGTGATGATGTGGCCCTCGCCGTCATACACAAAACCCGAACCCGAACCCAGGTCTGTCAGAATCGCAACCGTGCCGGCGCTGACGTTGTCATAAAGCGCAACCAGGCTTTCCTGCTGCGCAGATGAGTTAACAATAATATTCGTCTCGGAAGATGAAATTGTTGGAACAACTTCCACTACGGGCGTAGGCGGCTGTGTGGCCGCAATGGGGGTCTGGCAGGCCAGCACCGCCAACGCCAAAACCAGGAAAGCAAGAACACCTTGTTTTATTTTCATTCATACTCCTGCAAAAAACTTTAAAATTTTATACGGGATGCTTCTTCGATCAAATCCCGTTGTTTGGACGACAGATATTTTGGAATTTGCACTTTCAACTTCACATACAGGTCGCCTTTTGTGCCGGGGCTTTTGAGGTGCGGCATTCCGCGCCCGCCCAGCCGAAAGACCTGCTCCGGCTGCGTACCCGCGGGGATGGTCAATTTGACCGTCCCATTCGGCGTATCCACATCCGCTTCGCCGCCAAGGATCAGGGTAAAAACACTTACGGTGGATGTCGTGGTCAAATCGCTTCCATCCCGCTCGAAGCGATTCTCATCCTCGACATGGATGACCAGATAGAGATCGGTTCCTTCCGGCCCCGCACCTGCCACCCGGACTTTGGAACCTGTCTTCACCCCGGCAGGGATGCGTACTTGAAGTTTGCGTCCGTTCGTTTGCACCTGGCGGGTTGTGCCTTCGTACGCCTCCTGGAAACTGATCGTCGCATCCTGTTGATATCCGCCAACATCCTGCATCGACTGTCCGCGCGCCGAGGAACGTACTGCTTCGCCAAAGATGGTGCGGAAGAAATCAGAGAACCCGCCGCCGCCACTGCCGAAGATGTCATCCACATTGCCGCGCTGGCCCGCATTTTGCTGCTGGAACCAATCATCCCATTGAAAATCACCCGGCCTGCCGCCGCTCGTGCGGAAGTTGGAGTAGGCGCTGCCCAACTGGTCGTACCGCGCGCGCTTTTGGTCGTCGCTCAAAACCTGGTAGGCTTCATTGATATCCTTGAATTTATCCTCGGCTTTTTTATCGCCGGGGTTTTTATCGGGATGATATTTCATGGCAAGCTTACGGTATGCCGAGCGGATATCATCCGCGCTGGCTTTGCGGTCCACGCCAAGGATTTTATAATAGTCTTTGTAGTCCATGCCGCTATTTTCATCCCTGCGCAGGGTGTGAGTCAAGCGCCCAAAGGTTACACTTACATAACTCTAACCTGTGCTTTCGTGTGGTACAGTAGCCGAAAACCATTCTAAAAAGAAAAGATGAGAGAACTATGAAATCGATATGTGTTTTTTGTGGGTCGTCCGACGCGGTTCACGTCGACTATAAAACTGCCGCATACAAGATGGGCATTGCCCTCGCTGAAAAACGGATTCGGCTCGTGTATGGCGGCGGAAAAACCGGGCTGATGGGCGAAGTGGCAAACGGAGCCTTGTCCGCGGGCGGTGAAGTGATCGGGGTCATCATCCCTTCCATGAATACGCTCGCACTCGCGCATATCGGTCTCACCCGCATGGACGTGGCCCCCGACATGCACGGACGTAAAGCCCGTATGCATGAACTCGCGGACGGTTACATTGCCCTGCCCGGCGGCTTCGGTACCTGGGATGAATTATTTGAAACCATCACCTGGGCGCAAACCGGCGCTCACGAAAAACCAGTGGGGTTGTTGAATGTGAAAAAATATTACGAACCCCTGCTCGCCGCAATGGACCATGCCGTTGCAGAAGGTTTTGTTTTCGCCGAACACCGCAAAGCTGTATTTTGCAAAATGGAACCCGCGGAATTATTGGAATCAATGGGAAAGTATGAACATCCGCGCGAAGCGGTGAAGAGGTGGTTGAAGGAAGAGTGAGGGAAGGTATCGTACGGCAACGTTCACGTTGCTTTGCATCGCAAGGTAAACCTCCCTGGCACTGTGCGGCTTAAGCCGTACCAGGGCAAGTGTGCGGTACTGCGTAAGGTGAATTCTTAATTTACAAAGTCAAAATAATCGGCTCGTTCTTTGTGACAATGATCGTGTGTTCAAACTGGGCGGCGATGGTTTTGTCTATCGTCTGCAAAGACCAACCATCTTTCTTTTCGACAACACGTCCTTTGCCGGTGGTGAGGAAAGGCTCGATGGCCAGGACCACGCCTTCGTTAAGAATGCGGCGGTCGCTTGGGTTGTAAAAGTTGTGGATCTCGGAAGGTTGTTCGTGGAGTTTGTGCCCAATGCCATGCCCGGTCAAATCATAAATGACGTTGAATCCGTTCTGGTTGGCTTCCTGCTGAATGGTCTTGCCGATGATGTTGAGCGGCTGCCCCGCTTTGGCGGCATGGACAGCCTTGTGCAAAGCAGACTTTGTGGCATCCAGCATTTTTTCGATTGCGGGAATGTGCTTCGCAACAATCATGGACGCGCCCGTATCCGCAAAGTAACCGTCCATTTCGGCGGAAACATCAATATTGATAAGCTCGCCTTCCTTCAACACATGGTCGCCGGGAATGCCATGCGCGATGACGGGCGAAATGCTGATGCAGGTTGCGCCGGGAAATTTATACATGGCCTGCGGCGCAGAGGTTGCCCCTTCTTTTTCAAGAAACTCTCTTCCGATGTTATCCAGCTCGGCGGTGGTCATGCCGGGCCTGGCATCCTTCATCATTTTTTTCAAAGCCAGCGCAACCACACGGCCAATGGCTTTCAGGTATTTAATATCTTTTTCTGTATCTGCGGTCATATCAATTCTCTCTGACGGATTTTTCAATGGTTTCACGGTGTTCGAGGAAATGGTCGGTGGTATCGCCCAGCACCCACAATAAAAGTGGACGTCTCTCCGGGTCATTGGCATGACGCGGTTTGAGCAAATCTTCAAAACTTGTGGACTCAAGTTTCGCGATCAGACTCCTGTAGGCCTGCTTCAACCCATCCAGCACTTCTTCACGCGGACGGTTTTTATTGCGCTCGAAAAGCACAGGGTTGATGACTTCCATGTCCCAATCTTTTGTCACTTCTTCCGAAACGCCCATCACTTCATGCGCGGGTCGCTTTTCCATGTGATAGCCTATCAGGATGGTCATCCACTCAGTGAGATGGGCAAGGTTATCCTTGGGTGACCATCCGCCCGCGTCGGGCGTGGACATTTGCTCATCCGTCAGGCTTTCGGCCACTTTCAATAAAAGGTTCCACTCCCGCTCGATGGCAGACATTAATTCCTTTTTACTGCCGGGCATCCATTGTTCTTCGGTCATAATGATACTCCTATAAAGTAATTAACTTGCCCTCTTCAAGTCGTTCCTTTTCCTGATCCTTGCGCAAAATATACGCCTCCCCACAGACGAGGGTGGTCTTCCTGCCATCCACTCTCACATACGCCCCGTCAGACAGCATGATAACAGGATTATCGTGGAAAAAATGATAATCGGAAAGCCATTCATCCTTTACAGACTGGCCGTGCGAGTCCAGCGGATAATGCGGTGAGAAGTTAAAGGGTGTAGCATTCAAGCCTTCAAAAAAGGATGTCCCAACCGTATTCAGGTCATTTGATGTGAGGATGTTCGGTCCGCACACAATCGCGCCCGCGCTAAAACCAACCAGCGGCAGCCCCGCTTGAACCTTCTTTTTCAAATATGGCATCACCCCGCTGATATGCAAACGATGATTGAGCAAAAACGTGTTTCCACCGGGGATGTAAACCAGAGACGCATCC
>JACPVB010000013.1 GCA_016191985.1 Chloroflexota bacterium
CCTAATTATAGCGTAACAAGATCTCCGCAAGGAGAAAATATTGATCCATCAAGGAGAGAAGATCATGTTTAAGAAAATAGCTTTTCTGATCGTGCTTGCTTCCATGATTTTGACCGCATGTCAGCCTGCCGCAACCGAAGCACCTGCTGTTCCCGCTGCAACGGATGCACCCGCTGCCACGGAAGCACCGGTGGCCACTGAAGCCCCCGCCAAGGTTTATACCTATGCTGATTTAACCCTTTGTTATCCCCAACTTGGCGCTGAAAGCGACTGGCGCACTGCAAACACTGCTTCCTTCAAGGAAACCGCTGAACAATTGGGGGTGACTTTGGTATTTTCTGATGCCCAACAGAAGCAGGAAAACCAGATTTCTGCCATGCGTACCTGCATCCAACAGGGCGTGAACGTGATTGCCCTGCCCCCAGTAGTGGAAGATGGTTGGGATGCTGTTCTTCAGGAAGCCAAGGATGCCAATATCCCCGTCATTATTGTGGATCGTTCCGTTTCTGCTGACAAGTCCATGTATGCTGCTCATATTGGTTCCGACATGGTGTTGGAAGGCCAGAAAGCCGCTCTGGAAATGAACAAGCTGCTCCCCGACGGCGGAAAAATCATCGAACTGAGTGGTACCACTGGGTCAGGCGCTGCAGTGGGTCGTGCGCAAGGGTTCCGTGAGGCACTCAACGCCAACATCGAGATCATTGACTCCCAGACCGGTAACTTCACCACCGCTGAAGGCAAGCCTGTAATGGAAGCTTTCCTCAAGAAATACGAGGGACAAATCGATGGCGCATTCATCCATAATGACAATATGGCTATCGGCGCCGTTGAAGCGATCAAGGCTGCTGGTTTGAAACCCGGCGATATCAAGATCGTCTCTGTGGACGGTACGCGCGGCGGCTTCCAACTCATGATCGATGGTTGGGTACAGGCCGATGTTGAATGCAATCCCTTGCTTGGTCCGCAGGTAATGGAAATGGCCCTGAAACTTATGAACGGCGAACCGATTGAGGCCGAAACCCTCACGAATGAGACCGTTTACTATCCGGATAACGCAGCCGAATTGCTGCCAACCCGCCAGTACTAAGGCTTATTTCAGTTTCTACAAAAGTTTAACTCTGGAAGCGGCGTTAATTTAACGCCGCTTCCATCCCCAAAAACATCACATAGAAACTCTTGAATAAAAAGATAGGTGCATAAGTTATGGCAGATCCCCAAAATATTCTAAATATGAGAGGCATCACAAAATCCTTCCCTGGGGTTCTCGCTCTTGAGAATGTTGACTTTTCCCTAAGAAAAGGGGAAGTCCACGCTTTGATAGGAGAGAATGGGGCGGGTAAATCCACTCTGATCAAAGTCTTAACCGGGGTGGAACCTCCTGATGAAGGCTCCATCGAATTGGATGGCAAACTCATTCAAGTACGATCCCCCCAGCATTCCCAGGAACTTGGCATCAGCACCGTCTATCAGGAAATCAACCTATGTACCAACATATCGGTTGCTGAAAATATTCTGCTTGGTTACGAGCCCCATCGCTTTGGCAGCATTGATTGGAAAAAGTTAAATATCCTGGCCTGCCAGGCGTTAAAAAAATTGGACATTGACATTGATGTTACCCAACCATTGGGGAATTTTTCAGTCGCCATTCAGCAAATGGTGGCAATCGCGCGATCTCTTGAAGTGGCCTCAGCCAAAATTCTCATCCTTGACGAACCTACATCGAGTTTGGATATTAATGAAACGAATCGACTCTTCGATGTGATCCGTAAATTAAAAGGAGAGGGCATCGGCATCATTTTTATTACTCATTTCCTCGACCAGGTCTATCAGATTACCGACCGCATCACAGTACTGCGCAATGGCAGATTGGTCGGGACCTATCACACCGCTTCATTACCGCGCGTTGAGTTGATCGGCAAGATGCTGGGCCGCAGCCTGACTGAATTGGATGAGGTGTCGAAAGCCAAATTGATGGGCGAACACAAAAAGGACAGGCAGCGCCTGGTCGAAGCAAAGGGCCTGGGACTTAAAGGTTCCATTGAGCCGATTGATTTCGAATTAAGTACAAATGAAGTGGTTGGGATCGCCGGCCTGTTGGGTTCCGGTCGTACTGAAATGGCAAACCTCATTTTTGGTATCGATACCCCAGATACAGGTTCGCTTACGATAAGAGGGGAAAAGATTACCCGATTTTCACCCCTGGAATCCCTTGAAAATGGGATTGCTCTATGTCCCGAAGACCGCAAAGCAGAAGGAATTGTAGGAGACCTGACCATTCGCGAGAATATTATCCTGGCTTTGCAGGCTCGGTACGGCTGGTTTAAATTCCTGACCACCCAGAAGCAATATGAAGTTTCACAAAAATATATCGAGCTTCTTGGAATCGTCACGCCGTCACCGGATCAGTTGGTAAAAAATTTGAGTGGTGGAAACCAGCAGAAGGTGATTTTGGCCCGCTGGCTTGCCACGGATCCACAAGTTTTGATTTTGGACGAACCCACCCGTGGAATTGATGTAGGCGCAAAAGCGGAAATCCAAAAACTGGTGCTTGAACTGGCGGAGGAGGGCAAATCCATCCTATTCATATCCTCTGAGTTGGATGAAGTATTGCGCACCAGTCACCGTATTGTTGTGCTGCGGGATCGTAAAAAGGCCGCTGAATACTCCAGCGATGTGAATGGTCAGACCATTATCCAAACCATGGCAGGAATTTCATGAAAAATAACATCCCTTTGCTCAAACGTGTCCGCGAAAACCGTCTATTTTGGCCTCTTGTTGCGCTGGCTTTGATTTTTATTTTTGATGCGATCTTTGCCCCGGGATTTTTTAAGATCGGAATTGTGGAAGGTCATTTATTCGGGAATTTGATCGACGTTTTTAACAATGCGGCCCCTTTAATGCTGGTGTCGCTTGGGATGACACTGGTGATCGCGACCGGCGGCGTTGACCTTTCGGTTGGCGCTGTGATTGCGATTTCAGCCGCAATGGGTACGGTCTTGATTAATCCCGCCCTGGGAAATGAATTAATTACGAATGATATTCTGGCAGCCAATACTACAAACACCCCTTTGTGGCTGGTTGTGATGGCCGATCTTGGGGCAGGGGTCTTATGCGGTTTCTGGAATGGGCTTTTGGTTTCACGGGGGAAAATCTCGCCGATGGTGGCGACACTGATCCTGATGGTGGCCGGTCGCGGAATTGCCCAGCTGATTACGAATGGGCAAATCATGACCGTTTATTACACTCCTTATTGGTGGTTTGGCAACGGGTTTATATGGGGGCTTCCTGTTTCGATCTACATCGTCGTGGTTGTATTTTTACTGGCCTGGGTACTGGTTCGCAAAACTTCGATTGGGTTATTTATCGAGTCGGTCGGCATTAATCCGAAATCGACGTATTACAGCGGCATTAGCGAAAAGAATATTAAATTGTTCGCCTATACGTTTTGCGGCTTTTGCGGAGCCATTGCCGGGCTAATTCTTAGTTCCTACATTCATGGCTGCGATGCCAATAACATCGGTCTCAACTATGAGTTGGACGCGATTTTTGCGGTTGTCATCGGTGGAACCTTGATGTCGGGCGGGCGCTTCTCCCTGCTTGCCAGTGTGGTCGGCGCGTTAATTATTTGGACTTTTACCATCACCATGTATACCTTTGGCGTACCGGCGAACGCCTTGTTGGCTGGACGGGCTGTGCTTGTCCTGGTGGTCATTCTCCTTTATTCCGATTACACCCGCCGAATTTTGAACAAAATTGTAGAGCAAAAAGGACTACGGCATGGCCCAACGAATTAAATTTTTCCTGATAAATAATGGTCCTTTGCTGACCACGATAACGATATTTGTTCTTGTCTACTTCGCCGGAGGCCGCTTGTATCCTGCCATGCAAAAACCGCAGGTGTTTTTTAACCTGTTTATTAACACGGCCAGCTTGTTGATCGTTTCCATCGGGATGACCTTTGTGATTATTACCAAGGGGATCGACCTTTCCGTGGCAGGGATGATCGCTCTGACATCTGCCGCATCCGCGGCGCTGCTTGTAAAAGGTATTAGCCCGGTAATTGTGATGCCATTGATGCTGTTAATGGGCATCGCGTTCGGCATTGCCATGGGCTCCATTATTCAGTATCTCAAAGTGGAACCCTTTATCGTGACCCTGATGGGACTCTTTTTTGCGCGTGGGATGGCGTACATCATCACCCTTTCCTCCCTGACCATTAAAGATCCCGTCTACCGTTATCTTGCGTTGACAAAAGTTCACATTCCCTTCTTTGAAAAGGCTTATGTATATATCCCTTCCCTAATCGGCCCATTGTTGCTAGTGGTGGTGATATACCTGGCGAACTTCACCCGCTTTGGACGTACCGTGTATGCCATTGGAAATAATGAGCAATCTGCCCTGCTGATGGGATTGCCAGTTGCGCGCACCAAGATTACCGTATATGCCTTCGGAGGTTTTTGCTCCGCCCTGGCAGGGATTGTATTTAGCATTTCTTTACTTTCAGGGTATGGGGGCTATGCCCCTGGAATGGAATTGGATGCGATTGCGTCGGTGGTGATAGGCGGCACGATGTTGACTGGCGGTGTGGGAAATGTAATCGGTACCCTCTTCGGCGTCCTGATTAATGGCACGATAGTATCCATCCTCCAATTTAATGGCACCTTGAGTTCCTGGTGGACACGTATCGGAGTGGGCGCTTTGACTCTGATCTTTATCGGAATTCAAAGCTTGTTCTATATGAAGAAGAAAAATTAAGTTCTGTGAACTCAACCCGGTACCGCTTTATTGGCAAGTAAAAGTCAGGATTTAAATTGAAACTTATTCGTTTTATATTGATTTCACTCAACTTATTAATGATGATTGGCTGCGCTGTTGTGCAGCCAGTCAATACGCCCCAATCCACCTTAACCGCCGTATCCGCTATCGTTGCAACAACGCCAGAATGGTTCGATCTGGAATTGACCGATGTTCAAACGGGTGAGACATTTACCATGAATGATTACGCCGGAAAGGTTGTCCTGCTCGAAACAATGGCGATCTGGTGCCCCAACTGCATCGTTCAAAGCAACGAAGTGCGGAACCTCCATGAAGCGCTTGGGAACCCGGAGGATCTGATTTCCGTCAGCCTGGATGTTGATATTAATGAAGACAACGACTCGCTCAAAGAATATGTCTATGAGTATGGTTTTGACTGGCATTTTGCCATCGCGCCGCTTGAGGTTGCCCGAGCGCTTGGGAACTTGTATACAGCCCAGTATTTGAATCCCCCGCTCGCCCCCATGCTGATTATTGATCGTGAGGGCAATGTGCATCATCTTGAATACGGCATAAAAGACACTGAAACTCTTCAAAAGCTCGTCGAGCCTTACCTCACAAAGTAATTAATTAGTGGACAAGCTGGCTGTTACATCCCTGCTGCTTGGTTTGTTGGCTACAACCAGTCCGTGTATATTGCCGCTTTATCCCGGTTTTCTCGCTTATTTGGGAAGCCAAAATGAAATGGGCAGGCAAAAATATTTTCTGGGGTTGTTCGTGCTGGCCGGGGTACTGACCATGATGATCGCTTTGGGCGGCCTGATCGCTCTGTTATCCATTCCTATTGGCAGTATCCTGCTTTATATTATTCCACTTGCCGACCTTCTGATTTTCCTTTTGGGAATTCTGCTCCTGCTGAACCACAATCCCTTCAAAACTCTGCCCCAAATTCAGACGCCAGTATTCCGCCACCCATACGGCAATGCCTATGTATACGGTTTGCTCTATGGTCCCATTGCCCTTCCCTGTTCCGGGCCGCTGGTGGTCGGTATCTTTGCCTTATCTTTTACGGCCAGGGAAGCATTCAGCCAGTTGTGGACTTTTCTTTGGTTCGGGTTGGGACTTGGCATGCCCCTCTTGATATTATCGTTTTTATCCGCTGCACTCCAACGCCGGTTGACTGCCCTCTTTGCCCGTCATAGTCGAATCGTAAATTTCATCGGTGGACTGTTCCTGGTTGGAGTGGCGGTTTACGATCTGGCGAAGAACTGGAAATTGCTGCTCATATTCTATAAGAGTTGAAGCCGACACATACACAAGATGATGCCGCATCCACCTTTTATTTAACCGAGAATAACAAAATCAAGCGGTTCGATTTTTGGGAGGATGTTACTGTGCCCATGCAGGCAGCGTTTGTTTTGAATGGCATATTGCTCGATAATACGCGCTGGGATGGTCTGCGGCTCTTCCGAAAAATTTGCAAAGACGATGGCACGTTTGCCGGCATGAGTCCGCGTGAAGGCGAGGATGTGGTCATTCTCCGTTTGGATGACTTCCAACTCGCCTCCTGCGAACGCCTCGTGCTGTTTGCGCAAGTCGATCAGCATTTTCAACCCGTGAAAGATTTGTCCCTCAACTGAGTTGGCATCTTTCCGTTTTTCGTACCTCTTCCAATCCGCCCGCGGACGGTGCACCCAGCGGCTGTCTCTTTCGTGAGCGGGGTCGTCGCGGTAGGTGTAATCGTTGAGTGTGCCGATTTCATCGCCGAGGTAAATGAGGGGAATCCCGCCAACCGTTAAGATGACGCCATGAATTAACAAAATACGGCGGATGGCAAGTTCCACTTCCTTTGCGCCTTCTTCGTGCAGGGCTTTTTCCAAACCCGCCAGTGAAGCGCATGTGCCGCTGATGCGGCAATCGCCGCTGAGCGGATTTTCCTGAAACGGGAGTCCGCGTGCAAAGCTGCCATTGAACCTGCCGCGATAGAATTCGTTGAGAAAGCGGCGGTGATCGCTGCCGTTCACGCCAAGCCAGGCGGCGTCTTCATCCGAGAATGTCCAGCCAATATCGTCATGCACGCGGACATAATTCACCCATGCGGTTTCAGGTTGGATTTTATAGCGAGTGGCGAGCGAGTGGGAAAGCAAACGTGTCTTGCGTGTGGCAAGCGAATTCCATAACAACGCCATCAGCAGGGGATTGTAGGAAAGCTGGCATTCGCTTGGCGAAATATATTTCACCACATCATCGGGATGCACGATGGCTTCGGATTTGAACAATAATGAAGGCGCTGCAATCCGCGCAACGGCATTGAAGGCTTTTATTAAAGCATGAGCCTGTGGAAGATTCTCACAGCCAGTGCCGAGTTGTTTCCAAATAAAGGCAACCGCGTCGAGCCGTAACACTTCCACGCCCTGGTTGGCGAGGAAGAGCATTTCTTCGGCCATGCGGTTGAAGACGGTGGGGTTGGCGTAATTCAAATCCCATTGATAGCTGTGGAAAGTTGTCCACACCCAACCCCCATCCCTAACCCTTCCCCCATTTCCTTCGGAAATAGGGGAAGGGAACAAGTTCGGGAAAAAGGTAAATGCGCCGGGGTGTTCTTCGGGAAATATATCCCTGAGAGTCTGCTCGTAGCGGTCGGGCATTTCACGGCTGGGGAAGATGCGGTAGTAGTCCATGAAATCTTCGTCGCCCGCTTTGGCATGTTCCGCCCAGGTGTGTTCATCCGATGTATGATTGAAAACAAGGTCAACGACCAGGCTGATGTTTGCGTTTCGCAATTCGCGCGCGAGCGAGGCAAGTTGTTTCATCGTGCCAAGCGGCGGATGCACCTCGCGATAACTGCTGACGGCATAGCCGCCGTCGTTTTCATCGTTTGGCATTTTGAAGAGCGGCATGAGATGAAGATAGGTGAGGCCGAGTTCCTTGAAATATGGAATTTTGGATTTCACGCCTTCGAGATCGTTTGCAAAAAGGTCCACGTAGCATACCCCGCCCAGCATTTGGTTGGATTGAAACCAAAGCGGATTCTTTTCGCGCGCATCATCCAGCTCGCGCAAATCAACGGGACGGTTGAACCATGAACGCGCGAGGCTGGTGAGCAGGTCTTCGAGGTGATAGAAAAAATCGTAACGGTCGTTATAAATTTCAAAATACAAACTGAAAAGCGCTGGGAAATTTTTATGCAGGCGCGCGCTGAATTGTCCCCAACCCTGCGGGTCTTTGGAAATATTTTTTTTAAAGGTTTGTCCCACGCGCGGCAAAATGCGTTCCAGCGATTTGCGCGCTTCGTGTTCGAGGGAATGCTGCGGGATCATAATCGCTGCAAGGCCTGCTCCGCCAGCGCAATGGCTCCCAACATGCCGGAGCGATTTCCAAGCCCTGGCGAGACGATATAGGATTCGATATTTTCAAGAACGACCGGCGACTGGATGTAGCCGTTAATTAATTCCTTCGTTCTTTGCTGGACCTTCGGCAGGAGATGCGTCAATGAGCCGACGCCGCCGCCGACAATGATCCGCTGCGGTGAGAGCATGAAGGAGTAACTCGCCAGCGCCTGCGCAATGTAGTCTGCTTCGAGTTCCCAGGCGATGTGATCTTTCGAAAGCGCGCCGCCGCGCACGCCCCAGCGTTTTTCAATGGCAACGCCGGAGGCGAGGCCTTCAAAGCAATCGCCGTGAAACGGACAAACACCTTCGAATGGGTCATTTTCAAAATCATGCTTCACGGCGATATGTCCCATTTCGGGGTGGATCAACCCATGCAGAAGTTTGCCTTCTACGTATGCGCCGCCGCCGATGCCTGTGCCAACTGTGAGATAAATAAAAGTTTGCAGTCCCTGTGCCTTGCCCCAGCGCCATTCACCCAATGCCGCGCCGTTGACATCGGTATCGAAGGCGATGGGAATGTTGAAAATGGTTTTCAGTTTTCCAACCACGTCTGCGTTCGTCCAGCCCGGTTTTGGCGTCGGGAGGATATGCCCATAGGTTTTTGAATCAGGGTTCGGGTCGAGCGGACCGAAGCACGCAAATCCAATGGCTGCGATTTTTCCCAGGCTGGCTTCCTGCTGTTTGAAAAATTCCACAGCCTGAGACATCGTCTCTTCCGGTGTAGTGGTTGGGAAACGCGCTTCAGCACGGACGTTATTTGGGCCTGTGCCAACGGCGCAAACAAATTTCGTGCCGCCGCCTTCGATGCCGCCGTAGAGGAGATTGTTGTGATTGTTCATTATCGGCATTTGCAGGGTAAACTCTGCGCCGGGGACGGCGCAAGGAGCAATTTGTAAAGGTGGTTGTTATTGTTTTTCATTTCAGCGTTTGCAGCCATAGATAGGCGTAGGGTTGCAGGGTGAGTTTATCGGTGAGCGTATGGGTGTGGCCGGCGAACAGGTCTAAATATGCTTTTTGATATTCCAACGGGAGATTCACGGTTTCAACGGAAGAACTCAAATTGTTGAGGATCAGCATGGTGTCGTTTTTATATTGGCGGATGTAAACCGCCACGGCGGGGTTACCGGTTTCGATCCACTCCATGCTGCTGCTTCCAAAGGCGGCATGTTTTTTACGGACGGCGATCATCCTTTTTATGGAACGGAACAGCGAATCCGGGTCATTGAACTGGCTGGCTACGTTGACATGTTCATAGCTCAACTCTCCTTTGACGAATTCTGAAAAAGGCCTGCCAGTGGAGAAACCTGCGTTCGGTGAAGCGTCCCACTGCATGGGCGTGCGGACTCCGTTGCGGTCGGGCAAGTCAATGTTATCACCCATGCCAATCTCATCGCCGTAATAAATGATCGGCGACCCCGGCAGTGTGAACAACAGAGAATTTGCGAGTTCAATCTTGCGGCGGTCGTTATCCAGCAGGGGTGCGAGACGGCGGCGAATGCCGAGGTTGATTTTCATGCGTGGTTCAGGCGCGTATTGTTCCCACATCCACTGGCGCTCTTCCGGTGTGACCATTTCCAGCGTGAGTTCATCGTGGTTGCGGAGGAAGGTGCACCACTGACAATTCCCCGGGATGGGTGGCGTGCGGCGCATGATCTCGGCCATGTCTTCGTAGCGTCCCTTTTTGAGGGCCATGTAAATGCGCGGCATGATGGGGAAGTGAAAGCCCATGTGGAATTCGTCGCCCTCGCCAAAATACGGACGCACATCCTCGGGCCATTGATTCGCTTCGCAAAGCAAAATACGGCCGGGGTAATGCTCATCCATGAAGGCGCGTAATTTTTTTAAATAAACATGCGTCTCTGGCAGGTTTTCACAATTGGAATTCTCACGCTCAAACAGGTAGGGAACTGCGTCCGCTCGAAAGCCATCAATTCCCAAGTCCAGCCAGAAGCGGGCTACGTTAAGCATTTCCTCCTGTACCTTGGGGTTATCGAAATTCAAATCAGGCTGGCTGGCGTAAAAACGGTGCCAGTAATATTGGCCTGTCTTTTCATCCCATGTCCAGTTCGAGGGTTCAGTGTCCACGAAGATGATGCGCGCATCTTTGTATTTTTGATCGGTATCGCTCCAGACGTAATAATCGCGATAAGGCGAGTTGCGGTCGGAGCGCGAGGCCTGGAACCAGGGATGTTCGTCAGACGTGTGATTCAGCACCAGGTCCATGACGATGCGGATGTCCCGTTCATGTGCGGCGGAGATCAACTCCTTGAGATCATCCAGTTTGCCGAATTCTTCAGAGACGTTGCAGTAATCCGCAATATCATAGCCGTCGTCATTCAAGGGCGAGGGATAGATGGGCATGATCCAAATGCAATCCACGCCGAGGGTTTGCAGGTAATCGAGTTGTTCGGTTACACCGCGCAGGTCGCCGTGACCGTCGCCGTTGCTGTCCTTGAAGGCGCGCACGGAGATTTGATAAAAAACAGCGTCTTTGTACCAGAGTTCCTTGTTCATTTTTATATCGTCACCGCATTTTGTTTAATGATCTTGCTGAACCAATGTGCGCTTTGTTTTGGAATACGTTCCTGGGTTTCGTAATTCACGCGCACCAGGCCAAAGCGCGGGCCATAGCCGCGTTCCCATTCAAAATTATCAAAGACACTCCAGACGAAATATCCCTGCACGTTCACGCCTTCCTGAATCGCCTCGTGCAGGCTTTGGATGTGTGATTTGATGTAATGGATGCGCTCCCAATCCGCGACGAATTCGTTTTCATCGGGAACATCGGGCATGGCGCATCCATTTTCAGTAACATACATTTTGGGGTTGCCGTAATTTTCCTTGATGTGCATCAATTCATTTTTCAACCCGGCGGGGTGGATGCCCCACTTCATATCGGTCTGCCCCCAGCCCGCGGAACTATACGGTGTGATGCGCGCCTTGTTCAAGCCGGCGAAGACATCATACGAGACGACGTCCGTGTTGTAGTAATTCAATCCAAAATAATCCATGGGCTGGTGGATGAGTTCAACGTCTCCCGCTTTAACGTTGGGCTGGTGCGGTCCAATGAAATCGAACAACCTTTGGGGATATTCTCCCTTAAAAACCGGGTCGAGGAACAGGGCATGGGTTTCGTCATGCACACGCTGGGTCGCGTCGATATCCGACTGACTGTCGCTGGCGGGGGTTAAGCCGTTGAGATTCAAAATAAGGCCGATCTCTCCTTTGTATCCGCCCTCCCGAAATAATTGCACGGTCTTGCCGTGCGCAAGCAATAAATGATGCGCCGCCTGATAGGCCTGGGAGTAGTCACAAAGGCCAGGGGCATGGACTCCGCTGGCATAGCCCAGGAATGCGGCCACCCAAGGCTCGTTGTGAGTGGACCAAAGTCGGACGCGATCCCCCAAACGGTCAAAGACGAAGCGGGCGTATTCGGCAAAGCGGTCCGCGGTATCGCGTTCCGGCCATCCGCCCTTGTCTTGCAGGTTTTGGGGCAAATCCCAATGATATAAAGTGGTTTTGGGTTGAATGCCAGCCTTGAGCAATTCATCCACGAGGCGGTCGTAGAAATCGAGTCCCTTTTTGTTAGCCTTGCCCTCTCCCGTGGGAACCACACGTGACCATGAAATGGCAAAGCGATAATAGGGAAAACCGAATTGTTTGAAGAGCGCCACATCTTCAGGCATACGATGGTAATGGTCGCATGCCCGGTCGGCATTCTCACCCGTTTGGATGTGATACGGTGTGTGAGCGAAGCGGTCCCAAATGCTTTCCCCGCGACCATCTTCGTTCCACGCGCCTTCAATTTGATATGCCGAAGCCGCCACTCCCCAGACAAAATCCTTCGGAAAATTTAACGTTGTCATAAATAAAAAATGGACTGGGCTGTTGCC
>JACPVB010000009.1 GCA_016191985.1 Chloroflexota bacterium
AAAAATCCAGGAACGGGTCGACACGCTCGAAGCCGCCGGCTTCACGCGCCGCAGCGGCGAAGGCGCGCTTCGCTGTTATATACACCTGGGCATGCCCCAGCCGCTGACCCTGGCCGGGGGCGACACCAAAGATGCCCTCCACTACCAGGAGCGGGCCGTGCAACTGGCCATCGAGGAGACAAAACGATGAACCCACGCGACAAATACGTCAAGCTCGTGGAATGGTCCGAAGAAGATCAATGCTTCATCGGGAGCTGCCCCGAATTGTTCCACGGTGGCTGCCACGGCGAAGACCCCGTGCTCGTCTTCGAAGAACTCTGCGAGATCGTCGAAGAAACCCTCTCCATCTACGAAGAAGACGGCATCCCCTTCCCCGAACCCCTGTCCGGCAAGGATTTCGTCAACGCCATGCACAAGATCGTCTGACGCTTCCTCCACTCCGGATATCGCACTCACCCAAGGGACTGTCCCCGGCACCGCCAGCGCACATGATTCCGTAATTGGGAGACTTTTGTCGGCCCTAATCGGACTTCACGAATCACCAAGAGTAGAACAACGCCATTGCGGCGAAGATCATGCTCAACATCGGATTCTGCCAGTAAAACTGGATGGCAGCAACCACTCCAGCGGACGCTGCCATCCAAAAGTTGATGAATTTACTCGAGGTAAGCTTCATCGTGAAGAACTTACTCAGGGCAAGTTTCATATTGACTCCACCTGGCTGCGCTTCCGGATTTTTCTGGGGGCCGTGGAGATCACGACCAAGAGCACCGCTCCTGAGAGTCTACCAAGCATCAACGGAATTTGTCTATGTCCGTCGTTCGCGCCATCATCCGCAACGTCGCAATTCGATAGGAGCACCAAGTGCGCCGCGGATTCGTCCATCAACCCGCCGATTTTCTCAACGGCCACGTCGGAGCCAGTTTCAATTACAGAATGGGGTTTCGTTGTATAGTCGACAACAACTAATCCCTTTTCCTCGTTTCACAAGCTCCGCTCTTGTCAATTACTATGAATGTTCCGGCGCAGAACACTGTAGATCTTAGCGCTATTCGATGCTGTCCTGATTTCTTCAATTTTGGGCAAGAGTGCGCTGAAATCTAAAAGATAGCGCTCACGAACTTCACAAAATTTACAACCTGTGTTAAGTGCGCCGTGCACCCGGCAATGTGTCCAAGCGTGGCCTCGATATTTTTGCCGCTAGGGGCCTCTTTATCCAATTCTTTTTTTATGACGGCTCTTAATTCCTTTAGTTGTTCCTTCTCATCACCCTGCTCAACGCGCTCAAGAATTAAAGCCAACAATTCTTCTACTTTCTTAATTGTCTCCTTGAACAGTTCGCTATTATTTGACTCCAAATGCGTCTTGTCGGATGAGAAGCTAAGATTTTTGATCTTCAATTCGCCACCCAACTGCTGGAACCCGAAGTTTGGAGCCGGGGAATGCTCCTGATCGCTACTCATATTAGAAATGCCTCCTTATTGTCTGAAAAATCGAAGGATTAATATCCGCAGGCTTAAGTCTGATTGCCAGCGGGTTTACCACCAGTAGAATAGCCACGTGCAGTAGCCATGGCTTGCTGACCAAATGACATAGAGCCCACTTTGACCTCCCCGCCAGATACAACTACACCATGATTCAAGATGGTCGACTGGCGTTCGCGAATATCCGTTGTCTCGATGCCCCGTTCATCTAAAAAGCCTACCACGCAGTCTAGCACCTTCAACTCCAATAGTTTCTGATACATGGATGTGTCAAGCTTTTGAAAGTACCGATGATAACCGGGTGAGGCCGCAAATTCCCTTAGTGTTTGCACCGCACCGTAATCGTAGTCGCCTCTCTGCTTCGCGTTCGTCTTCGCTTTCTTTCGATTCTGGTAGCGATTTAGGAACAAAATGCCTTTTATCAGAAGAACTAACGGCCAAAGCAATGTATACACTATGGCGAATAGAATTCCTTTTCCGACAACTCTGCACATCTGTGTAAATGTGGGATTCTTCGGAAGACTATCGACTGACGTATAGATTTGCTGCAGAGGTGTCAAAAGGAAGTAGTCTGACTCAACAAATAGATTGTCTCTGCGCTTCCTAATTCGAAGGAATAGGGTGAATACTAAGTCGCCTCCCCAATCGGTTACCGAGTAACTTTTGTAAAATCGGTACAAATTGTCGCCGCCACTCTCCCGAAGCTCTTTGAACTTGGAATCAGGGACAGATGGGAGCGGTGCTCCCAAGCGATTGGGTAGCTGTTCCGGCGAATCTCCCACGTCTTGACCATTGATATAGAGCTGCTCGCGAAAGCTGAGATGATCCAAGTCCAAAGAAGCAACAGACTTGTCCAATGCATCATAAAGTTCATCGATACGAAAGTCTAAAGGCGATTCAAGCGCGGTATGAGCCTTTTTCTTCGTCAGATCCAAGGAGAATGACCAGCCGCCCATGTCGATACCCGAACCCACAAAAGGGGAGAAACCACTATATGTAACAACATTTCCTGTTGAGTAAGCTTGTGCTTGAGCAACACGTTTGGCGTCTCGGGAAGAAAGTGGGCGCGTTCTATCGGGATTGTAGCTGTGTTTTGAGAGATTTCGCGATGCCATGGTGATGTCGCACCACCAAGAATCCCGTATGAATACATATAAGCAAATAACAATACCTAAAAAGTGCAGGAAAAATATGGCATCATAGTTTTCAAAAAACGAGAGTGGCGCCCCCAAGAATCCAATAATAATCGGAATCCAATCTCGTCTTCTCTTCGCAGCTCTTGCATCCAAACAGTGCCGGAGAACCGTCTCAAGGTCGATACCAACTGATGGGCCGACTGCCTTTAATTCGTTTTCCAATACTGTCCTGATGGCATGGGTTCTGAAAAAGGGATTGCTATACGCAGCGGCTGCAAGACAACGTGTTGTTTTTTGATTTATTTTTGAACCCTCTGCAATGTTATCCATATAGACTCTCCTATATCAAATAATAAGTGTGTGATCATAGAAAGATTGAACAGAATTATACTGGCGAAAGCTCTTATGTGTCAACAGAAATTATTGCGGATAAATATGGCGGTTCCAGGTGATGTTACCCCCCTTTGGGGGGCAGGTGCTAAGTAAAGATTTGCCGGTTTGACCCGGCGAGTCAGCACCCCGGACTATGTCCAGAAGGAGTCCATGAAATGGGTTGGAAGCGCAAGAATCATTCTTAGGAGTTCAAGGTGAAAGTGGCATTGGAGGCAGTCAAAGGCGTACATCCTTATTCTAATTCGCGTTCAAGTTGAGACTAATAATCCAAGGCCATGCCGTAAGGCTGCGTAGTCCGGCTCTGTCCCCGGTCATTCGAGGCAGTCCCTGTTCGAGTTGGCGCACCACGGCGCAAAGTTCGTTGAATACCCGATTGGGAAACTCCTTCTCCCGCAATTCGTCCCAGACATGTTCTTGGGGGTTGAGTTCAGGGGAGTAGGGTGGCAAAGCCACCAGGCGGATGTTCTCAGGCCGCAGCAACTGCTTGGCCTTGTGGGAACTGGCGCCATCGAGCACCATGAGAATGAAATCCTCCGGGTGAGCCGCACTGACTTGTTGCAGAAAGCTGCTCATCCGCTCGGTATTCATCTCCCGGCAGATCATCCAATCCATCTCGCCTTGAAGCGGGCTTACTGCTCCGTACACATACACGAACTCGCGCTCGTAGCCATTGGGGACGCTGGGACGGGCGGGGGCGGGCGACCAGCATCTGCGAATACGCACCATACGGCCAAAACGCGCCTCGTCCTGAAACATCAACCGGACCTTGCGCCCCCGCACTTCTTCTGGAATCAGCAAGGCACCCAGCGTTTCGGGGAGTTTTTTTTCCAGTCCTCCTGGACTTTTGGATCGCTCTTTGGGTGACGAGTATCCGGCGCCACCTTGCGCCACCCATGCCGCGCCAGCAGCCGGTAGAGCACGGATGCGGCAACAGGCCTGCCCAATTGCTGGGACAAGTCGGCGCGCATAGCGGACACTACCAGTACTCCGCCCTCTTTGGCCTGTTGCGCCCAAGGCCTCAAGAATGCCCGTTCTTGGTCCAGGCTCATCAAAACGCGACGGCGGCCGCCATGGGGTTTTACCACAAAACGGCCGCGGCATTTTGCACGAAACTTGACTTGCAACCGATGCACAGTTGCCCGGCTTACGCCCAGCAGGGATGCCGTTTGCTCCAGCGAGGTTCCATGCAATGCGGGGAGAAGGATAGATTGAGCTTCCAGTAGCTCTTGCAGATCCGTAGTCTGTGCGACAAGGGTTTGAGCTTTCTGCACAAGCTCTTGGTCGATGGTAGTTGGTCTGGCCATGACCAAAGCATACCATAGTTCGTCTCAACTTGAAAGAGAATTAGAAT
>JACPVB010000057.1 GCA_016191985.1 Chloroflexota bacterium
ACTTCGATGTGTTGCCCTAAGGTAGATGTGCCAGTCAGTGTCCATTCAGAGACACCGAAATTACCACAGATCCAGTGCTGGTCATCTCCATAATGCACATCCGGAATCCCTTCAAAACGTTTTGCCAAGCCTTCCCGCACTTCTTTCTTCCCGACGTACCGATCACCACGGGGTGCCAAGCCTCGTGGCATATAGAAGACGCAGTCATCTGCGAAATAGCCCATGATGGAATCCAGGTCGTGGAGATTGAATGCTTCTAGGAATCCCTGCAACAACTCAATGGTCACCTGCTCGGACATTAGGAACCTCCATGTGCGATACTTGTTGAGAAAGGGTTAACTAGCTAACGGCTGGTGTACTGCTGGTGTGACTCGACACGGCTTCGCCAGTCGATAACCAGATGGGACGAGATAACGCAGCTTTGACGGAACCGGCTTGAGCCAAACAAACTACCTGAAAACGGCGGCGAATCCCTGCCGTCCAGTGCACCCATGAAGATGGGCGAGCCATCATTTTATATGAGAGAACGTCTTGCTGTCTATGCAAAAATTTGCGAAAAGAGGCGATATTTCAAAAAAATGATCCATTTTTCGCAATTTCCAAATGACGTTCTGAGAACGCATTGTTGGGCGCTGGATGTGTTGAACACTCATATGCGGATCAAAGACCTCTTTCATGATTTTACGACAATTGCGAGTACTAATTCCATTTGCCAACCCGAGTCTCGCTGGCCACCCGGCACGCCTTAGCCCAGCTGCTCGGCAAGCCCAATGATGATGCCCTCAGGGCCGCGGATGTAGGCGAGCCGGTACGTGTCATCGTACTGCATTTCACCAATGAGATCGGCCCCCTGAGCGCGCATGCGCACAACGACAGCGTCGATGTCATCGACGGCGAACATGACGCGACGGATACCCAGCGTGTTCACCGGCACATCCACGGGACCAAACCTGATCGCGTTGGGCGTGTGGAACTTGTCCAGCTCAATGCCCTGCCCATCGGGAGTCCGCATCATCGCGAGGGTGGCCCGGACATCCTTGAGCCCGATTAGGCTCCCGACCAAAGGCCCTTCGACTGTCGTCTCCCCCTCGAGCTTGAGGTCCAGTTCGATGAAGAACGCCTTGGTGGCTTCGAGATCATCGACAACGATGAGGACGTTGTCCATCCGTTTAACCGTCATGTTATTCTCCTACGCTGTTGCGGGCGCACCCGGCAGCTGCTCAAGTGAGCGGCAAAACTGGGCGAATTCTTTCTATAATATTCTATACACAGATTATAAACCTACATTTCCCGAATCCAATCCTCCTGCCTCCTCTGGGCGTAGCGAAGCGGTGCTAAATCCCGTCTCCACAACTAACAACTGCCTACTGCTCACGCCTACAGAAAAGAAAATGCCTATTGCAGCAAGATCAACTGTCGGTTAAGAAAGAGGCGCTGCCTGGGGTTTGGAAATCTTGTCGATGGCAAACAAACCCACGGCGCTGGTCAGGCCGATCAGCAGACCTCCAATCCAAATCGAACGCGGGGAAATGTTGTCGTTCAAATATCCGCCGATCAGAGGCGCGAGCGTGCGCGCGAGTCCCCAGCCAACCCAGAACAGACTCATATACCTGCCGCGCATATCTGCGGGCGCGATGTCGGCCACGTATTTGCTGGCAGTGGGCACGAGCGTCAGCTCGCCAAACGTAAGGATCACCATGCTCAGCCAGAATCCCCAGAAGCCCGTCATCAGCGCCACGCTGCCCGCGCCGAACGCGTAGATCGTCATGCCGGCGGCGGTCACAAGCAGGGTCTTGTGTTTGCGCGTCACCTGCGTGACGCCATATTGAATGAACACGCACATGAACGCGTTGGTGGTGGGGATCCAGCCGTACAGCGCCTCAGGCACGCCGAAGTTTGTTTTTGCATACACGGGCATCAGGATCCATAACATCGACGGTGCGATGAGACCAAGCCCGATCAGCGCAACGAATGCCATGTACCCTTTATCTTTGAAGACGCGCCCATACCCTTCAGATTGGATGCCCCACTCAGACTCCGCCTTCACCTGCCCAACGGACGAATTGCCTTTTGCTTCGCTGACGGTTTTATCGAGCGTCTCGCGCGCCAGAAAAAATAATAACAGGCTGTAAATGATGAACCCCGCCGAAGCGCCATAAAAAGCCAGGTTATAAGATGTGGATGCCAGAAACCCGCCCACCGCTGGGCCGATCCCGAAGGCGGCGTTATTGGCGATGCGGTTGATGGCGTACGCGTCGGTGCGCTGCTCGGAGGGGATCATGTCTGCCAGCATTGCATCGGCGCCCACCTGATACAGCGGATTGGAAAAGCCGATCAGCAGCATCAATATTACAAAATGCGGATACGTCTCCGCCCGCATCAGAAAAAAATAAGCGATGCCATTCACCGCCAGGCTGAAGACCATCACCGCTTTGCGCCCGATTTTATCCGCCAGTGTGCCCGCCAAAAATGACGCGAACAACCCCGTCCCTGCGTTGATCGAGATCAATGCCGCCACCGTGCTGAGCGGCAGGTTTAATTTTCCGCTGGCATAGATCAGCAGAAAAGGCCAGATCATGCTCCCGCCCGCTGTGCTAATGACAATCCCCGTAATCATCAGCCAATATTGGCGCGGATATTGATTATAAAGAAGTCTGATTTTTGAGATCATAGCGGAAGGAGTTTATCGCTTGTAACATAAATAAGCAAATTTTTTATTGAAACTTGTGAGCGAGCACCGAATTTCTTGTTTGCTAAATTATGCGATACTCTGTAACATAAAAAACGGACGAAGATTTCCTTCGTCCGTTTTTTATGTTGGGTTTGTCAGGCTGGCAAATGAGCGGAGATTCGCTGATAAAGGAATTCTTCCACATCTGTAGATTGACTGGCATGTTCAATGGTCATACTTACCACCCGCCCTTGCTCATCAAGGTCGAGATAAATATTTTCATTTAATTCCCTTGTTTCAACGGGAGTTTTGGTGGAAAATTCCAGCAATGTAGTATCTGTATCGGGAAAATATTTTACACGCATGGTGTTACTCCTTAAAGTCTCGGTCAAAAAAGGCGTTGTGTACTGTTTCGCCGTCATCCAGCAGGATGACTCGTAAAGCGCGATTACCCATTTCAGAAATCCGCGCCCAACGACGAATTCTTCCATCAGATTGATGCCCTTCCCGCAATGGATTTTGAATAACGTATTCAATCCATTCATCCTTAATTATCGAACGATCAGGCCGTTTGCGGGTATAGATGAAATACTGTGTTGTCTTCATGATGTAGCTTCAAGTATACAACAAAAAAGTGGATGAAGATTTCCTTCATCCACTTTCAATTACCAATTATCTTCGATTGCGATCCCCGCCGCCGCTGCGTCCACGATCTCCGCTACGGCCGCCACGGTCACCGTTGCGTCCACCGCGTCCTGCGCCAGACGAAGGGCCGCCTCGACCGCCGCCGCTGCGCCCGCCCTTATCCTTCTCACGGGCTTCTTCAGCAGACCAGCCTTCGAGCACAGCCTGACGTGATAGGCGGATTTTGCCCTGCGGATCAATGTCCGTCACCATCACGGTCAACTCATCGCCAAGCACACAGACATCTTCCACAGAGTTCACGCGTTCGCTGGCAAGTTGGGAGATATGCACAAGGCCGTCCACGCCGGGGAGCAGGTTCACGAATGCGCCGAAGGCTTCAATGCGAACCACTTTGCCGGTGTAGATATTGCCGATCACCGCGCTTTCGCTGAGTCCCTCGATGCGTTCCTGCGCGATCTTCGCACCCACGCCATCGACGGATGCAATATACACGGTACCGTCTTCTTCGATGTCGATCTTGACGCCAGTGGCTTCCTGCAAGGCGCGGATGTTTTTGCCGCCCGGTCCGATCAACGCGCCGATCTTATCCACGGGGATTTTCACGGTGATGATGCGCGGCGCGTGCGGTTTCAATTCCGCGCGTGGTTCAGCCAGTGCGGCCAGCATCTTTTCCATAATGGACATGCGCGCTACACGGGCCTGTTCCAGCGCTTCCTTCATCATCTGCGCGCTCAGGCCGGAGATTTTAATATCCATCTGCAAAGCAGTGATGCCTGCCGCGGTTCCAGCCACTTTGAAATCCATATCGCCGAGGTGGTCTTCAGTTCCCTGAATATCGGTGAGAATTTGATAGCGGCCAGTCGAGTCAGTGATGAGTCCCATCGCCACGCCGGAGACGGGAGCCTTGATTGGCACGCCCGCATCCATCAACGCGAGGGTCGATCCGCAGACCGAGCCCATCGAAGTGGAGCCATTGGATGACAACGCTTCGGATACCACGCGGATCGCGTACGGGAAGGATTCTTCGGCTGGGATAACGGGTTCGAGCGCGCGCTCTGCCAACGCTCCATGCCCGACCTCACGCCTGCTCTGTCCACGCAAAGGCTTGACCTCACCTGTTGAAAACGGCGGGAAGTTATAGTGGTGCATGTAACGTTTTGTCTTGACGGGGGAAAGGTTATCCAACTCCTGCGCCTCGCCCAACGTGGCAAGGGTGGCGAAGGACAAGATTTGAGTTTCACCGCGGGTAAAGAGACCAGTCCCGTGTGCGCGGGGTGAAATCGCCACGTCACACCAGATCGGGCGGATTTGAGTCGGGGTGCGGCCATCGGGGCGTTTGCCCATGCTCAAGATCCGCTCGCGGACGACATCCATTTCAGCTTGTTCAAAAGCCTCTCGGAATGAAGCAATTGACAGGTAGTCTGAGGCGTTTCCACCTTCGGGGACTGTGCAAAGTTCCGCTTCCGCCTCTTCCTTGATTTTGCTCATGCCCGAATAAAATTCCACTTTGGAAAGCGGCTTGTCGAGCAATTCGTTCATCTGGCCGCTGACGCGGTCAAAGACTTTCTTCTTCACTTCGTCGCTGGGCAGGTACAACGTGACTTCGCGCTTGGGCTTGCCAATTTCGGCGGCGATTTGGAGCTGCAATTCGATGATCGGCTGAATGGACTGGTGGCCGAGGTCAAGCGCTTGTGCCATCACGTCTTCGGGGATTTCGATTGCGCCGCACTCCACCATCAGGATGGCGTCTTTCGTGCCGGCCAGCCTCAGGTCGAGATCAGAGACTTCCATCTCGGCAAAGGTTGGGTTGACCACGAACTCGCCGTTCACACGCCCAATGCGGACGGCGCCGACAGGTCCGCCCCAGGGAATATCCGAGATCATGATCGCAGCAGAGGCGGCGTTGATCGCAAGGATGTCCAACGGGTTGATGCCGTCGGACGAGAACGAGTACATGATGATCTGTACTTCGTTGCGCATCCCATCCTGAAAGAGCGGGCGCAGAGGACGGTCCGTGAGGCGCGCGGTGAGGATTGATTCAGTGGAGGCACGGCCTTCGCGTCGGAAGAACGAGCCGGGGATCTTTCCGCCTGCGTAGAGTCTTTCTTCATATTCCACGCTGAGCGGGAAGAAATCGATGCCTTCGCGCACGCCGCCCATGGTGGCGGATGCGAACACGATTGCATCATCGATACCCAGGGTCAGCGCGCCGCCGGCCTGGCCAGCCAAACGGCCGGTCTCGATGACAATTGTATTATTGCCAACAACGGTTGAAAACTTTTTACCTTCGAAATTCATTTTGTCTCCTATTTTGACTCTGGAGTGCGTGGGCTTGCTCATGCGATGCGCATTGCCGCCATCACATTCCAGATTTTCCCGCCTAGGTCAGGGACTGAAGAGTGGGAACAACCGTGTTGTTCGCGCTATTCAATTCCTGACTGCGGGCGCTATTTACAAGGTAGGGACACAGCGCCGCTGTGTCCCTACAGGTGAACTACTATTTATTTGCGGCGCAGGTTCAAACGTTCGGTTACGCTGAGGTAGCTCTGGTAATTGCTATGGCGCAAGTACGTGAGCAAACGGCGGCGGGAACCTACCAGTTTGAGCAAACCGCGACGACAGGATTGATCCTGCTTATTGTTTCGCAAGTGCTCGGTAAGCTGAGTAATGCGATTCGTCAGGATGGCGATTTGCACTTCAGGCGAACCTGTGTCCTTCTCGTGGCGATGAAAACCCTCGATCGCCTTCGTCTTGACTTCTTTTGCAAGCGGCATGACGTATGCTTCCTTTCTCTAAAGATTTTTGCAGGTCTCCATGTCCACAGCTTAGCCCTCTATAGAGGGTGTATACCGTAGGGCAGGACCAGTCACGAGGCAGGATTATACCAGAGAAATCGCGTGGGCTTGTAAAAAATTTCGACCACGGGTACGCTAAAAGTATGAAGATGAGTTTTCAAGAAAGAGCCTCTGAGATAGACTTGGGATTGGGCAACCACCAAACCCGAAATCGGAAGCTCAAATGGAATTCACCACAACACGGCTGGAGCAGATAGCCATATTATTAGCAGACGAAATCAAAGAAGAGCTGGCCGAAAAGCAGGGAATTAATGAGATGGAACAAGTGATGAGAGAATTGGTAAAAGAAACGGCAGGCTTGGGGCTACAACGAGCGATTGAGCAGGGTGAAGAGCGGTATGCGGAGAAAGAGGTAGCATGTCGATGTGGAGAGCAAGCCAAGTTTGTCAGCAAACGCGAAGCTGTGTTGTGGACCGTATTCGGGAAAGTAGACTACAAGCGCAGGTATTACCTGTGTGCTGAATGCCATCAAGGGCAGTCACCATTGGATCGGAAATATGGGATTGTGCCAGGACAGGTCACACAGACATTGTCGAGTCTGCTGGGGGTGTTGGGAGTGGAGGTAGCCTTTGAAGAAGCCAGCCAATTAGCAGAACGCTTTCTTCTGTTTCGAGTCAGCGACAACACGGTTCGCAAACAAACTGAAGGTCATGGAAACGCACAGGCACAGGCAGAAAAAGGATGGATTGAAAAAGCGGAAAATGAAAAATCTTTGCAAGTCCGTGAGCGCAGTTTGGCATATCGTTCTGGACGCATTTGCGCTTCCATGGATGGCGCACACGTCCCCTTACAGCATAATTAAAGACCTTATGCTGGTGCAAAGTGGAGAAAATTGGTATCTCTGTCTCTCAAAAGCATCATAAACAACCGATTGGCGAGCAGAACCATTTGCAAGCCAAAGACATGAAATATCATTGCGACATCACAGAAGCGGAACAATTTGGCAGGCTGCTTTGGGCAACCGGAATACAAAACAACGTTGATACATACAATGAAATCATTTTTGTATCGGATGGAGCCGTTTGGATTTGGAAGCTGGTCGAAAAGTATTTCCCGCAAGCCATCCAGATTGTGGATTGGTATCATGCCAGTCAATATCTTACTCCGATTGCAGAAGCTGCTTTTGGCGCAGATACAAGCCAAGCCAAGGAGTGGCTTACGCAAGCAAGAACTGATCTTTGGGAAGGTCGTATTCAAGAAGTGATTCAAGCATGTCGCACTTTCCTGTCTCACGCTCGACCCTTTTTGGGATAGCTTGAAACCCTTTTATCTCAACTTATCTACCCCCGCCTAACAAACTTTGAGCGCTCCCGGCTTCTACAATGCCTTTCGAAACGGGATCAATTGTCGGTTGGGAAAGAAGCGGGGCGGCGAGGGTAGGAAAAAACTTAATCGAAACGGATTCGCTGTCGCTTTCGGAAACGTCTGGTTGTGGAAAGCCCAGTCGATTCGTTATAATTAAAAAAAACATTTTTTGGAGGATGCCATGCCAAACGGTTATAACGGAAAAGTCTTGCACGTTGATTTGACAAGCGGCACGCTGACAGTGGAGGAGCCGAATGAGGCTTTTTACCGCAAGTATCTTGGCGGCAGCGCGATGGGGATGCACTATATTTTGCGCGATATGCCAAAGGGTGCGGATGCGCTCAGCCCTGAAAATGTGTTGACGTTGTTCACAGGTGTGACGACGGGCGCGGCGATCTCCGGCCAAAGTCGTTTGAATGCGAATGCGAAGTCGCCCATCAGCGGCGGTATTGGGGATTCGCAAAGCGGCGGGTTTTTCCCTGCCGAGTTGAAGTTTGCGGGCTTTGATGGAATTGTGATTAAAGGCAAATCATCCAAGCCTGTTTATCTTTGGATCAATGATGGAAACTATGAACTGCGCGACGCGGCGCATTTGATGGGAAAGAAATCGGGGGAGGTGGATGACATTATCCACAAGGAAGTTGACCCGAAGGCTGAAATTTTACAACATGGCATTGGCGCGGAAAACGGCGTGTTGTTCTCGTCGCTGGTGAGCATGTCGAACCGTCACAACGGGCGCACGGGCATGGGGCTGGTGATGGCCTCCAAGAATTTAAAGGCTGTGGTGGTGCGCGGCACGAAGAAAGTGCAGCTTGCGAACCAAAAGGCATTGACCGAATTGAATCGCATCGGTCCGAAGGCCATCCCTGAAAACGGCGATATGGACGGTTTGGCAAAATTCGGTACGGCGGTAGTGGTGCTGTTCAACAACACGATTGGCACGTTGCCGACGCGCAACTATAACGAAGCTCAGTTTGAAGGCTGCGAGCCGATCAGCGGCGAGAAAATGGCGGAGACCATTTTGAAGGAACGCGATACCTGCTACGCCTGCGTGGTCAAATGCAAGCGCGTGGTGGAAATTAAGGACGGCCCGTATCATGTTGACCCGCGCTACGGCGGCCCCGAATATGAAACCCTCGGCACCTTTGGTTCCTACTGCGGCATTGACGATCTCGCCGCCGTCTCGAAGGCCAATCAAGTCTGCAACGAATATGCAGTTGACTCCATCGCTGCTGGCGCGACGATTGCCTTTGCCATGGAATGCTACGAAAAAGGCGTCATCACCAAAGAACAGGCGGGCGGACTTGATCTCAAATTCGGCAATGCCGAAGCCATGCTCAAGGCGCTGGATATGCTCGTGAAAGGCGAAGGCGAGTTTGGCAAGACCCTCGGCTTGGGTTCCGAACGCGCCGCCAAAGTGTGGGGCAAAGGCTCCGATGAATTCCTCATCACGGTCAAAGGCGCTGAGTCACCCGCACACATGCCGCAAGCCAAGCGCAGCCTTGCGCTCATCTATGCCGTCAATCCTTTCGGCGCGGATCATCAGTCCAGCGAGCATGATCCGTATTACGAAGAAGGCGTTGGCGATTTCAATTTAGATCGTCTCAAGCAAATTGGATTGGGCTCGCCGCAGCCCGCGTACAGTCTCACCGAAGAAAAAGTCCGCTTCGCGTATGAGACCGAAGTCTTCTACTCCATGCTCGATTCTGCCGAACTCTGCCAATTCGTCTACGGCCCCACGTGGACCCTCTACGATGGCAAAGATACCGCTCACATGGTCAGCTCTGTCACGGGTTGGGACATGACCGTGGAAGAGTTGATGGAAGTTGGCCGCCGCCGCTTGGATCTTTTCCGTGTGTTCAATGCCCGCGAGGGATTGACCCGCAATGCGGATAAACTGCCCAAGAAATTCTTCAAGCAATTGGCTGGTACCGGCCCGACAGCGGGCTTCGCTCTGACTCACGAGGAAGTTGATTCTGCCATCGACACATACTACAAGCTGGCAGGCTGGACGAATGACGGCGTTCCCACCCCTGAGACGTTGAAGAAGCATGACGTGGAATGGGCTGCGGAGTATTTGCCTGCATAACAAAATAAATCGGTGGTTGAGTAGCCCCGCTGTTTTTCGCGGGGCGTATCGAAACCACCAGGTAACAAAGATACTTTTGGAGCCTGGTGGTCTCGATATGGCCGTGGTGGTTGAGTAGCGTTCATCGCGTATCGAAACCCACCGCCTACTCGACCACCTAATTTTTTCCCAAAAAGGAAATCATGACCAATCAACTCTATCAAGATAACTTCTCCCACATGACTCCCGCGTGGAGTCGCATTTTCAATTTTGTAGCCGACCGTGCCGAAGGTGCTTACATCTATACCGATGACGGCAAAAAACTGCTGGACTTCACCAGCGGAATCGGCGTGACGAATACAGGCCACTGCCATCCGAAAGTTGTGGAAGCCATCCGCGAACAGGCGGGTTTGTTCCTGCACGCGCAGGCCAATATCGTTGTCCACAAACCGATGCTGCAATTGATCGAGGAACTGCGAAAAATTGTGCCGCCTTCGATTGATAATTTCTACTTCGCCAACTCAGGCGCGGAAGCATTGGAGAATGCAGTCAAGATCGCGCGCGCCGCAACGGGCAAACAAAATATCATCGTCTTCAATGGTTCCTTTCACGGACGCACGGCTCAAACCATGGCATTGACCACTTCCAAGACGAGCTACCGCACAGGTTTTGGCCCATTGCCCGCAGGGATTTATGTTTCGCCGTTCCCGTATGCCTTCCATTTGAAAATGACCGAAGAACAAGCGTCCGCGTATGCGTTGGAGCAGCTTGAATATTTGCTCGCTTCACAGACCGCGCCGAAAGACACCGCCGCCATCCTGATCGAATCCGTGATGGGGGAGGGCGGCTACATCGTCCCGCCGACTTCGTTTATGAAAGGTCTGCGCGAGATTTGCGACAAGCATGGCATCATGCTCATCTTCGATGAAGTACAGTCTGGCTTCGGGCGCACAGGCAAATGGTTTGCGCTCGAACACTTCGGCGTCGTGCCAGATATCATCACCGCCGCGAAAGGCATTGCTTCGGGGATGCCGCTCTCTGCTGTTTTCAGTCGAACCGACATTATGAAGAAACTCGATGTCGGTTCCATCGGCGGAACATATGGAGGGAACGCAGTCGCTTGTGCAGCAGGTGTGGCAACTATCCGCGCGATGAGAGACGAAAAGATGCTGGAAAATGCCACAGATAAAGGCATCCAGCTCATGACAGGCCTGCGCAAATTGCAGGAAGAATATCCGCAAATTGGAGACGTGCGAGGCAAGGGACTCATGGTTGGCACCGAATTCATCATCGATGGAAGCCAGTCCAAAGCCAAACAACTCGTCAAGGATGTCATTCACTCTGCCGAAGAAAAAGGCATGTTACTTCTCTCCTGTGGAACCTACGACAACACACTGCGCTGGATCCCGCCATTGAATGTGACGGGCGAGCAGATCAATGATGGCTTGAAGATCTTTGGCGAATCATTGAAAGAAGTGGTAAAGTAAACAGCATAACTATTTACAGACTTATAGGGCGATGACGATTCTTCCAAAAGGAAATGAAATATGATTCTTGAATGGTCCCTAAGTAATTTCAAATCAGTACGGCAGACACCAAAGCTGAAGTTTGCTCCCCTTACAATTTTTTGTGGCGCAAATAGCTCTGGGAAAAGCACGCTGATTCAGTCAATTTTGATGATTTCGCAGACATTAGGGTCTCCCAATGTAACACGTCCATTGGTTTTGAATGGGGAATTAATTCGGTTAGGCTATCTAAATGATGTGATTCATCATGGGATGGATGCTAAACCGATTTTTATCGATTGTAAGATGCAGTGGCGAGCTACAGTAAGGAACCATTCAACCATCCCACTACAGGAAGTTGATTTTTCGTTAGTTTTTGAAAAACCAGAAAATTTTGATACACAAACTTCAAAGGTAAATTTGACTCATTCTATTTTACGTTTCGGCGAACAGCAAATAAACGTTCAGGTTGCTCAGAATGAAGAGTTATTAACCCGAATTAATATGGATTCGTATGATGTTATTCCAGAATTGCATGAGGATATTCGAGTAGGGAAATATAATTATCAGTATGAAATTCGTCCTTATGATGAGCAGCACATTTCACTAGATAAGGACGCAAATCTATTTAATAGTAGATGTTCTTTGCGTCACTTTTTACCCTACTATTCGCTTGAAATGTATGACGCTGAGGCAGAACGAATAAAGGGTTTTCTAGAGGAAATAGGCTATGTTATTCAAAGTTTAAACGCAATTCCATCTGATCAATTAGCAAGCATTGAAATTAAGAGCTCGACAGGGCAGGTTTTACGGGATATCCTTGGAAGGTGCATAAAGGCCATTATCGACCCTAAGAGTTTTGATGCAACCAGGTCGAAACAAGATCTGAATAAAACATTAAATGAATTGGAATACAAAAAGACTATAGGTGATTGGTTGACATCAGCACAAAGAATTATGCGTTTAAATACTTTTGCAAAGAACAGGTTGCGAAAGGAAATATCTTGGTTCACTCTTGGTCGATATGAAATTAAATCTCGAAATAAGCGAATTGGATTGAGGGTTGGACAACTAAATCCTGAAGTTACGCGGACATCAGACAGAATTGTTGATTTCTTTACGAATGGGGTAAAGTATTTAGGTCCACTTCGCGATGATCCAAAGATGATATTTTCTCTCCCCCCAATCCCGGATATGAGAGATGTCGGAATGAAGGGAGAATTTACTGCAGCGGTACTGGAGCGTTTTGGAAAAGATATCAAAGTTGATTGTCCGATTCCTCCTGAAAAAGATGGATATGTCTTCAAAACTGAGAAAATATTTCTTATTGACGCTGTTACGCTTTGGCTTAATCACATGGGATTAGTAAAAAAAGTTGTGACAGCGGATTTCGCCAAGATGGGTGTGGGGTTAACAGTTGAGTCCGGTGATAATGGCAAACAACTTGATTTGACAAACGTGGGCGTGGGCGTTAGTCAGGTATTGCCATTGCTGACGGTGTGTTTATTAACCCCGGTGGATGGAACAGTGATGATTGAACAACCTGAATTACATCTACATCCCAAGGTTCAAAGTATGTTGGGCGATTTCTTTATCGGAATTGCAGCTCGTGGTACACAATGTGTTTTGGAAACACATAGCGATCGCCTAATCAACCGCATCCGACGGCGAATTGCAGAGGATATGGAAGATAAGGTTTATGGGTTATCAAGGATTTATATGATTGAGAAGGAAAACTCTGAAACAGAAATTGTAGCGGTTGAACCAAATGAATATGGTGCACTTCCTCGTTGGCCCAAGGGATTTTTTGATGAAGGTCCGGATGAGTCAACTAAGATTGTAGAAGCCGCATCCAAGAAACGCGAAGCACGGCTAAAAAGATAATGGGGGAAATATGACAGTTGTTGTGGATCCATATCTACTTACTATACCATTTGGTGATCATGTTACTGCGGATGTAGTTCGGCAATATGTTGGGCGATTAGTATCTTGGGGTAGAACATTTCGAACTGACCCTGAATATGTTGTTTCTAATTTGGCTATGAGGCAAGTATATAAGCTTGGGCTTTTTCCCGATGGAGATAATCTGCAGAAGACGTTTGAGCGTTTTGAGATTAATGAAATTTCCGCGCAGGATATTGC
>JACPVB010000058.1 GCA_016191985.1 Chloroflexota bacterium
CTGCGGGGATTCCAGCAAACTGCATCGGGAAAGCGACATTCTCCAATGCGGACATGCTCGGAACAAGATTGAACGATTGAAAAATAAACCCCATCGTCTTACGCCGAAACAAAGCCAGCGCGTTTTCATCCATCTGGTCCAACCGCTCGCCGCTGACCGTGATCTCACCCGCAGTGGGCCGATCCAATCCGCCGAGCAGATACAGCAGGCTGCTTTTGCCCGAGCCGGAAGGTCCCATCACCACCGTAAGGGTGTGCGCGGGAATCTCCAAATCGACACCATCCAAAGCGCGGACGGTTGTGCCACCCATTTGGTAGTGTTTTTTCAACCCGGTAATTTGAATCAAAGATGAAGTCATGAGTTTAAAAGAACGGGCGCTGGACGACCAATCCGCTGGCATTTGAAAGCATTGCGCCAATGCCCGCCTGCGCAAGCAAAAGCAAAAGCGTGACAACCACAACGCTTGTGACCGCCTTGGTCTTCGGAAGGCTGTCTCCCGCGCTGAAGCCGATCACCAGCAAAACGCAAACCCACAGGAAAAAGACATCCACCCGCGCAAGGACTTGGCCCACAAAGGCCGCACTCCCTGCAAAACCCGAAAGCCCGGGGCTGGAAATGGCATGACCTGCGATCAGCATAAATACAATCCGCAGAGCATCGCGCACTAAAAACGGCAGGCTCCCCCAGCCTGTGATGTTCAACGCACCCTGCATGGAGCCGCGTCCACCCAAAAGTGTGGAACCGAGGTGCAGCAAGCCGCTCAAAATCAGCCAGCCAAGCCACAGCCCAATCAGCGCAGAGACAAGAGGAATGATGTACGCAAACACCGGTCCCTGCATGGACTGTTGCGCTGCCATGTAATTGCTCTGCATTTCGGGCGTCCACCACTGCCAGTCACGCGGCAATTGCACCTCGCCCATCATTGCCGCGCGTGAAGTCAAATATCCGCTGACGATCACGCTCAAAACTGTGGAAGCGCTCAACGTCAGCATGGGAGTCAACCAGCTTGGGCGCGCTTCTCCTGCGATCAAGGAGAAAGTACGTTGGGGCTGGAGTAAGACTTCTACGATCCTTGCAAAATTAAATCTGCTAGTTGGTTGTAATGCGATGTTTTCTGTCATATTTTTTACCAATGTAGGGGTATAAAAAAATTCTAACATGCTTCCCAAATTCACGCTCACCTGCTAACAGGGTATCGCGTAATTTGCCAAACTGAAGTTTCAATTTTCACTCGTAGTTTTTCCAAAAAGTTTATTAATTTATGTCACAAGCGATAAACGAAAAATCGGCTGGGAATGTTCCAGCCGATTTCTGTTTCCATTTAAATTGCCACCTTGTTTTTTGAACCGCTTTAACCAAAACGTTATTAACGCAAAGACGCAAAGACGCTAAGATTCAATGTCTTTTCCTTTGCGACCCCGCACCTTTGCGTTGATTCTTTTCACAAATTTCACAAGATGACAACTGGGTTAAATATCAAACAAATCTTGCTTGCGCTTGAAACCGTCATTCACAGGCGGATAGGCGCGCATGTAATCCTCGTTATTACCAAATATCCTGGAAACAAATCCCATCAACCCGCGCCGCATTGCCATTCCGCCCTGTGAGGCATGTTGCTCGCTCGCCAGCCGCTTCGCCTCATCCGCTTCACGGATATTCAAGCGCACATGCACAGGAAAATGCACCTCGGCCAGTTCCTTTAAATTGATGTCGCCATTGCGGCCCCACTTGGTTGGGTCTTTGCCAAAGAGCGGCATGACGCGCGTCATCGCCCGCAGGAAGCCGCGCGGAAAAACCTGAAAGTACAAAGCCTGCGGCTTGAAAGGGTCACCAGCTTCGGGGTAGAAAGAGGCGTTGTCCGCATTTGCAAAGGCAAACACCGTCGCCTTGTGAATGTGAATGTGGTCGGGATGTTTATATCCACCAATCGGGTCGAAGGTCAAAACCACATCGGGTTTCAAATCGCGGATATATTTCACCACCTTTCCCGCCACTTCTTCGATGGGATGATTGATCTGCGCATTGGGATGGTTGTTATCCTCCATGCCGGGCATCCCCGAATCGCGGTAACCTAAAAAGAAAACTTCCTTCAAACCCAAATGTTTTGCGGCCCGCATCAATTCATCGGTGCGCATTTCGGCGGTATCTTTAAAGCCGCGCAAATGTTCCTCGTCCACGGTGCCGGCTTCGCCGCGTGTGGCGCAGACGTAATACGTTTCCACGCCGCGCTGAGCATACAAAGCCAGCGTGCCGCCCAAACCAAAAGACTCATCATCGGGATGTGCAAGAACTGCCAATATTTTTTTCGTCATTGTTTCCTCGTGAAGTAGAGACGCATATCAAACGCCCAAGTTTACCCCAATGTGATAAAATATTTTTGCTAATCAAAGGAGCGCAGCGAATGACGGATACTCTGTAGTCAACCAATCTTTTAGGACATCCCCTTCTGTTTTGATTCATTCAACCGAGGCATGTCCTCGGTTTTCTATTTAACTACAGGACTCACCATGCTTAGCATTCACAATCTCAACAAAAATTACGGCATCCAGCCGATTCTACAAAATATAAATTTCAACATCAGCGCGGGCGAGCGCATCGGCCTGATCGGCGCGAACGGCTCAGGCAAGACCACGCTCATGAAAATTCTCGCAGGGCTTGAAGTTCCCGATTCTGGGAACGTCGCTTCGACGCACCCAAATTTAAGAGTTGGATATCTCGCCCAGGGAGCAGACTTCTCCCCCGAGCAGACGCTTCAAACCGCCCTGATACCTGATCCAGTTTCCTCAAACAGCCTCGAAGCTGACATTGTTTCCCTCGCCGAAGCCTTAGCCAAAGACCCAGACAACAAAACCCTCCAGTCCCAATACGACTCCACAATTCTCCAATTATCCAACCTCCAGTCTCCAATCTCCCGCATCCTCTCCCCTCTCGGCCTCTCAGACATTCCACTGGATACCCCCATTTCCCACCTCAGCGGCGGACAGAAGACTCGCTTAATGCTGGCAAAGGTTTTGCTCGAAGACCCGCATCTTTTGTTACTCGATGAACCCACCAACCATCTCGATATCGAAATGTTGGAGTGGCTGGAAGGCTGGCTGAATCATTTTCAGGGAGCAGTAATCATCGTTTCGCATGATCGTGCGTTTTTGGATAATACCGTCAACTTCATTCTCGAACTGGACACAACAACACATTCCATACACACATACACTGGAAATTACACCGACTATCTTGAAACAAAACAAAAGGAGCAGACGAAACTTTGGGAGACCTACCGCGATCAACAGACTGAGATTCGCCGCATGAAAGACGATATCAATCGAACCAAACAACAAGCCTTGCATGTGGAAATAACCACAACTCCACGTACACCAGGTGTGCGAAGGATCGCAAAAAAAGTTGCTATAAAAGCAAAATCAAGGGAAAAGAAACTGGGACGCTACCTCAAGTCTGACGAACGTGTGGAAAAGCCTATGCAAGGCTGGCACATGAAACTTGACCTTGGCACGCCCGATCATCAATCCAAAGATGTGCTGGTCACTGAATCGCTCTCAATTGGCTACGCGCCAGAAAATCCCCTACTCACAGACATCAACCTGTTCATTCGCGCAGGCCAGCGGATTGTGTTGACCGGGCCAAACGGAGCGGGAAAAACATCTTTCATCCGCACCATCGTCGGCAAGATTCCCCCGCTTGCAGGTTCTTTCCGTTTGGGCGGCGCGACAAAACTCGGCTACATGGCACAGGAGCAGGAATTGCTCAATCCAAGCCTGAATGCTGCGCAAAGTATTCAAAGCGTATCGGCCATGAACGAAACGGACACGCGCAATTTCCTGCATTATTTCCTCTTCAAAGGGGATGATGCGCTTCGGCTTTCACGTGACCTGTCCTTTGGCGAACGCGCCCGTCTGCAACTGGCCTTGCTCGTCGCACAGGGATGCACCTTCCTGATTTTGGACGAACCCATCAACCATCTCGATATCCCCTCGCGGGAACGATTCGAGGAAGCGCTGGAAAACTTCAACGGGACAATTCTCGCCGTCGTCCACGACCGAAATTTTATCCACCGCTTTGCCTCCGATGTGTGGGTAGCAAAAGATGGGAAGATATTGAAGTAAATAAGTTTGTACCGCAAAATTCTTGCCCCGAGCCTGTCGAAGGGTATTTTGCGAGCGGCGGTTTTCCTCAAAAACATTGGTATCGCCCGCCAATCGCAACGTAAACGTTGCTGTACAAATTTCTGCAATTTTAAGGAACACCATGTCAAAACAAAATTTCACGCCATACGATGGCGTCAACCAAATCCTGTCCATTCTTCTCGAAAAGGCAAAAGCGATTCTTTCCGATCAATTTCTCGGCATGTATCTTTACGGCTCGCTTTCCAGCGGTGACTTCCACCCCAAAGCCAGTGACATTGACTTTCTCATCGTAACTCATGACGCAATTGCGGACGATGTCATTTTAAAGCTGGAAGATATGCACAACGAAATCTGGGAGAGCGGCTTGCATTGGGCCTCGAAACTCGAAGGTTCCTATATCCCGCAAAAATCCCTGCGCCGCTACGAACCATCAACGGAAGGGTATCCGACAATCAACGAGGCAAAGTTCTACGTTGCTCCCCACGGCAGTGACTGGATCATCCAACGTCATATCATCTGGGGATATGGAAAGGCGCTCGAAGGACCAGATCCGAAATCGCTGATTGACCCCATTGCTCCTGATGAAATCAAAAAAGCGGTGCTTGGCATTCTGGACGAGTGGTGGTTTCCCATGCTGGAAAATCCCGCATGGCTGAAAGAACATGATAGCCATTATCACTCTTATGCCATCCTCACCATGTGCCGCGCGCTGCACGCACTCCAGCATGGAACCATTGTGTCAAAGCCCATTGCCGCAACATGGGCAGAGAACAAATTTGGTGAAAAATGGAGTCAGGTCATCGAGCAGGCGCTTGACCAGAGAATTGATAAAGGTCACTACGAACTTTACAACGCATCCCTGGATTTCATTCAATTTACAAAAAGCTGGATCGCATCCAACAACAAACAGGAGACAAAATGATCACCTACCGAGATTATGAAGATAAAGACTGGCAGGCCATTTGCCAAATCCATGACCGGGCGCGGCCAGATGAATTGGTCGGTTCGTGTGACCCGCGCGGATTCATTCCCATCGAACAGGACAAGGAAGTGGAGGATTTAAAACGGAGCAGAAAATTTGTCGCTTGTGATGATGAAATGGTAGTCGGCTTTGTGGGTGTGGATGAGGATTATCTCGCCTGGCTGTATGTTGACCCGCGCCATTACGGCAAGGGCATTGGCCGTGAATTGCTCCGCATCGGCATCCGCGAGATCGGTGAGGGCGCATGGACGATTGTTTTGGATGGAAACAAAAAAGCCATCGCACTTTATGAGAGCGAAGGCTTTCAAGAATTCAGCCGTTTTGAAGGTGACAACAACGGGTATCCGTGCACATGTTTGAAGATGAAAAGAAGCGCGGCTCTCACTGCACTGTGATGAGAGCAATAACCGTGCCGTAGCCGGCATAGTTGGAAAGACTGCAACCCGACTGCTGGATCCAGCGGATAAAAATCGCATAGTTTCCCGGGGTGGACGGGGCGTTGAAAGTATGGGTATATGATCCACCCGTCTGCCCGGGATGGACGCCGGGAGAATTCTGATAATCGCAAGTTGATGCGGAAACCGTCTCAAGCCCGGCAATAATTTGCATTGCGCCGGTTGGGTTGCCAGGGTCACTCCACACCTGGTAGCTGTATGAAAATGTGAAAGCCTGTCCTGTGGATACGGTAAGCGTGGTCTGATTAACGCCATTAAGCAGGATGCTTGAAACCAGGCATCCATAGGTGGATGTATTGGGAGAGTTTTTGACGCAGGACCCACTGGAAAGGCCCGGTGTATTGGTCGGTACGGGTGAACTGGTGGGTGTGTCCGATGGAAGAACGATGACAACCGCAGTCGGGACATCGGTGGGGGTCATAGTGACAGTGGTCGTAGGGGATGCCGTCAACGTGATGGAAGGGGTGGGCGTTTGCGTCTGAGTTTGAGTCAGGTTCAGGGTCTCGGTTGGTCCGGGAGTGTGCGTTTCAGTTGAGGTTGAAGTTTGGCTCGGTGCTTGAAGTGGTTCCTGGGTTTGCGTATGTGCCCAATCAGCGGGTGCGTTTTGGATGAATGCAACCTGAGTCTGTGTGCTGGCAATAGCTGCCAATGTCCCTTGTATCGACGACAAGGTTTGGGTAGGAGTTGGGACAGCAGTGGTTTGCTCAAACAGGCTCGCCAGCGCTCCTGCAGGATCGGGCTGGGATTCTTCGTCAGAATCAGAAACAGGCCGGGGCGGAATCTGAGGCGCGGACACTTCATCCAGGTATTGATTGAATGGTTCCAGCAATTCAGGCGGGACATTTTCCCCAATCACTTCCTGAAACGCTGTTGTGATCGGATTTTCAGGCAGGGCGCCAAAACCCGCTGTTGCAACCATGGTGGTGGTCAACGTGAAAGTGAAGAGCAGGTGAACAATAGACCTGCGTGCCCTGGGCCGGGCTGAGGAACGAGGGGGATTCATCGCCTGTTTAGTCAATGGAGGCAAGTGAGAGGCCAGCCTCTTTGATCGTATTCGTTACACGTAGAAAGAGCCGGGTTTTTTCAGGGCTGTAATCCAATCGTTCCGTCACATAAACACGAACTTCAATATTGAAATAGCCCGGTTCGCCCGACTCAACAGAGACAGACGGTCGATACGGGGTATCTACCATTTCGGGGGAGAAATGCTCGATGGCCTTCTCGATCAAATCAATGGCGAGATTCAAATCCTCAGTTGACGGCAGGATGACGAGGGTGGAAATAAGGTGCCCCGGCGTGGCAGAGTAATTGACAATCGTGCCGGCCACCACATCCGAGTTGCGGATGTAAATCTGGTCGCCGAAGAGACCCTCCAACGTTGTTTGGGTTACCGAGATGGCACGCACCCTGCCCTCATGCCCTGCCACGGAAACAATATCCCCAATTTGATAAGGTCTTGAAAAAAACAGGCTCACGCCGGAAACCAGGTCGCCTGCCACTCGCTCCGAGCCGATTGCGAAGGCCGCCGTGAGTACTGTAACAAGGACGACAACGAGTCCCGCTGCGCCCGCAGTATCGAGAATGAGTTTGATGGTCCAGAACACAATGCCGAGCGCAACCAGGTTTCCGATAAACCGGCTCCAGCCAGGACCCATGAGACGGGAAAATAATCGCGTCAGAATCTGGGAGCTGATAAAAGCCAGGAAAAAACCGCCCGCGCCAATGAGCAAAACGTTCAGGTACGGTTTGAGAGATTCAAATATCCCGTCCATAAAAATAATTCTCCTTCAAAAAGTTTAGCAATTTATAAGACGAGCGATATAATCAGAGACCTTCCAAAAATATTTCGGCAATTATAACAAAGGCATGAGGAGATTGAATGAAATTTGAAACTTTAGCCATTCACGCAGGACAGGAGCCCGACCCCAACAACGGCGCGGTGATGACGCCCGTTTATCTCACATCCACCTACATGCAGGATGGAATCGGCAGGCCGCGTCAGGGGTATGAATATTCGCGCACGCTAAACCCAACCCGCAAAGCATTGCAGGATTGTTTGGCAGAGTTGGAAAGTGGAAAGTGGGGACTGGCTTTTGCTTCGGGTATGGCTGCGACAGATACGGTTTTACGGTTGCTTTCACAAGGCGATCATGTCGTTGCGGGGAATGATGTGTACGGCGGCACGTTCCGTCTCTTTGACAAAATTCTCCGCCGCTTCGGTCTGGACTTTACATTTGCTGACACAACCGACCCAGAGAATCTAGCTGAGGCATTAACCCCGTCCACACGAATTGTGTGGTTGGAAACTCCCACGAATCCGTTATTGGCGGTTTCAGATATTCGCGCAGTTTCTCAAATCGTGAAGAGTCACCCAAACAAGCCCTTACTCGTTGTGGATAATACTTTCGCCACACCCTATCTTCAACGTCCGCTGGAATTAGGCGCGGACCTGGTTGTCCATTCGATGACAAAATATCTCGGTGGACATTCGGATGTGGTTGGCGGCGCAATTGTCGGTAAAGATAAAGAACTCGGCGAGAAGCTGGCTTATTTACAAAATGCCATCGGCGGGATTCAAGGCCCGATGGATTCGTTCCTTGTTTTGCGTGGAATCAAAACCCTCCCCATCCGCATGGACAGGCACGCGCAGAACGCGGAGAAGATCGTGGCATTTTTGGAAAAGCAGAAAAATGTCCAACGGCTGATCTACCCGTTTCACGAGAGCCATCCCCAGTTCCAGATAGCGAAGCGACAAATGAAAAATGGCGGAGGAATGATCTCGTTCGTGATGAAGGCTGGGAGGGAAGCGGCCGTCAAAGTCGCGGAATCCACAAAACTATTTACACTGGCGGAATCGCTCGGCGGTGTTGAATCGTTAATCGAAGTCCCCGCAGCGATGACACACCTTTCCACACAAGGCTCAAAGCTGGAAGTTGACCCCGGACTGGTGAGACTTTCAGTTGGCATCGAAAACGTGGATGATTTGATCGCCGACCTCGAACAGGCATTGAGATAAACGAAGACCTCCCGATTGGGAGGTCTTTTACTTTTGTGTTTCGGATTTTCTCAAACGTATCGTGGATACATCGCTGGCAGTGTTGACGGCCACCAGCGTAACATCGTCATCCTGCTTGGAGCCATCCTGATATTTTTTCAACGTCTCCAGCAAATTATCGCAAACTTGCTGGGCATTGAAATTTGCAAAGCCGCTTAATACCTCTTTGATGCGCTCCAGGCCAAACGCTTCGCCTTTGGGGTCGCGGCAATCCGTCATGCCGTCGGTATACAAAAGCAGGGTATCGCCGGGAGCAAGCACAACGCTTCGTTCATCGAGTGTGATCTCATCCCAAAGACCAAGCGCCATACCGGGGCTGTGAGGGATTCGTTCCACACTGCCATCGAGATGCAGCAGCAAGGGCGGTTCATGACCCGCGCGCGCAAATGAAAATTCGCGAGTCTTCAAATCCAATATTCCGTAAAGAACGGTGACAAATTGCGTGGATTTTTGCAGGCGGGTGATGTGGCTGTTAACCAGCCGAAGCGCATCGCCTGCTGTCAAGCCAATATCCGCTTCGGCCATGATGAGCGCATGGGCGCGCGCCATGAACAAGGCGGAGGGCACGCCTTTGTCGGCCACGTCACCGATCAACACGCCAACCCGTCCATCTTTAAGCGTGAAGACATCGTAAAAATCGCCGCCCACCTGGCGCGCGGGAAGAATGCGCGCGCCAAAACCAAACTCGGGAAAATCGGGCAGGACATCGGGCAGGATGCTTAACTGAATATCTGCGGCAACTTGCAGTTCGCGTTCGAGGCGTTCCTTTTCGATCAGCTGCGCCTGCGCGGCTTTCAATTCATCGTATGCCGTTTGCAATTGACGGTTCTTTTCGGTCAGGTCGCGGAAGGTGGCTGTGTTGGTCGCATCCAGGCGTTGACTTAACACTCGCACCATCGAGATCGCAAGCTCGGGGTGTTTCTTTGTAATATCCATGAATTGGGTGCGGCTCATCGAAAGCAGTGTGGATTTTCCCCTCGCGCGCACGCTGGCGGTGCGATGCCCGCCCGGCATGAGCAGGCTCATTTCGCCAAGGTATTCGCCTTCGTATAACACGTTGAGCAAAAGCTCCTCCGGCGTTTCCTCCGCCATCAGCACTTCCAGCACCCCGCTTAAGACAACAAAGAAATGCTCACCGGGGTCGCCCTCGCGGAACAGGATCTCACGGTCATCCAACTCCCGCACATCCAGGGCGGAGATGATCTCATCCAATTCGCCAACAGGCAGGCCAGCAAACAAAGGGATTTTCGAAAGCAAATTCAGACTCATATCAATAAATTATTTTCTGCTCAAATCCATGACTTCTTTACCAGCAAGTTTATCCTGGATGCGCTGCGCCACCAGGTCGAGATGACTCGGATGATTTACATAGTCATGGTCATCTGTCTGGATGGTCAGAACAGGACAAAGGTCGAATGAACCGAGCCATTCATCGTAAAAGGTATCCAACAGGGACAGATACTCAGGCGTGATGCCGGTCTCCATATTGCGCGCACGTTTGCGGATGCGATCCATCAGAACCGATACTGGCGCTTTTAAATAGATCAGTAAATCCGGACGCGGCAGTCCATTCACCACAACGTCGAACAACCTTCGATAGGCGAGGTAATCGCGTTCGCCCAAATTTCCCATGTGATGCAGGGCGCGCGCAAAAATGTGCGCGTCTTCGTAAATGCTTCGATCCAGAATGGCAGAACGCGAATCGCGGGACGCCTCTAAATATTGATCGGCACGGTGGCCCAAAAAGAAGATCTGCAAATGAAAAGACCAGGCGTGCATATCCCCATAAAAATCGGAAAGGTATGGGTTATCCGATACCGACTCATACCCCGTCCACCAACCCAGGCGCACACCGATCCGTTCGGTTAACGTTGTCTTGCCTGCGCCGATATTTCCTGCCACCAAAACCAAATGCTTCGCCATAATTGATTCGTATTTTATCATGGTAGCGCATTGCAGGTATAATCTGCGATGGAGACCCACAACAATGAAAATTCACAACGCAGCAGGCTGGACCATCTTCATTTTCGGAATCCTCGCGTTTCTGCTTGGACTTGCAGGCCTGATCCGCCCCGAAATCCTTTTATCCATCCTGGGCTTTGAAGTGATCGAACGCACGCAACGCGCCGCGGGTGATTACACCATCGTTTTCATAACGACATCTTCGATGGCTTCCTTCAACATCGGCATTTATTACATGCTCGCCGCCCTGAACGATGTAAAAATCTTTTATCGCTGGACCGTTCCATTCCGCACCATGACCTTCCTTGTATTTACAACCCTCGTCATTGTCGGGCTTGCCCCGCAAAAATTCCTGGGAGTGGGTATTTGGGAACTTGTCGGCGCAATCTCCACAGGCATTGTGCTCTACACCGCAAACCAAAAGAAATAGACGGAGGCAGCCATGAAATCCAAATGGATTGAACACAACGGAAAACAAATCTTTTATCAGGATTTTTCCAATAATTTCTTCAACGAAAATAACATCATCGAAGAGTTGAAGGAAGTCCAAAACATCGTCCTTAGCCAACCTGCGAATTCCGTGCTTGTGTTATCGAATTTTTCCAACACCGAAATCACCTCCAACCTCATGCCGATCCTCAACGAGGCATCCAAAACAACCAAACTCCATGTCTACAAGACAGCCGTGCTCGGCATCACGGGAGTCAAGCGCACGCTTGGCGACCTGCTTTCCAGAATCACCGGCCAACCGCTTATGTATTTCAACACCGAGCTTGAAGCAAAAGAATGGCTGACAAAAGATTAACCCCAAAATAAGGGGAAACAAAAGTTGTATACTTAACGAATGAAAACGAGAATC
>JACPVB010000050.1 GCA_016191985.1 Chloroflexota bacterium
AGCGGCATGGGGTTGGTGGCATTTGCCCGCCCAACGGCACGGAAGGCAATCGGATGCCCGATCTGTTCGGCAATGTCGGCATAGGTGCGGGTCTCTCCGTAGGGAATGTCGAAAACGGCTTTCAGGGCTTTCAGTTGAAACGGGCGCAAGGTTGACCAGTCAATTGCGAAGGTAAATTCGTGGCGTTTTCCTTTTAGATATTCACCAACTTCCTTTGCGTAGGGATGGACGCATTTCTGGTTTTCCTCCACCAGACCCTTTAGGCGGTGCAGGAGGTAGTTCATCAGCTCGGGCTGAGAATTTGCCCATTCAACGGCAAGCAGGCCAAAGTCGGAGGCGGCGAGGCGTAAATCTCCAAGTGGAGTATGATTCAACTCGCCAAGATAAATTTTGGGGGAAGAAGATGCCATTGATGCCGTCCTTTTATCAAAAAACATTTGCAATCTTGTTATTTGTCGGACAATCGTAGGGTAGTCGTAGGTTTGCCGTCAAGTAGTTTTGAGACAATCATGATAAATTTACTGGCGTAAGGTGATTTCTCTTCTCCTCCTTTCAAAGAGAACCGCGGTCGGCGTCCGTGGTTCTCGTCGTTTAAAAGGACATTGGCAGTATAATCCCGTCATCAAACTCCTGCGAGGGCAACATGACTGTGCAAATAACAATTATCGGCCTTGGGCAAATTGGCGCGTCCCTTGGGCTGGCGCTTGCGGCGCATAAAGACAAGGTTACAACGGTGGGTCACGATAAGGATTTCGGCGTTGAGAAACTGGCTCAAAAAAATGGGGCCGTCGAAAAAACCAACCATAACCTTCCAAGTTCTGTGGAAGATGCGAGTGTGGTTGTCATCGCCGTGCCCATCCACCAGGTCCGCGAGACGTTAAGCTACATTGCGCACGACCTCAAAAAAGGCACCGTGGTGATGGATACGACTCCGGTCAAGGCGGAAGTGGCAAAATGGGCGCAGGAAATTCTGCCCGATGAAGTTTACTACGTGGGACTTGTCCCCGCTGTTGGGCCAGATTTTCTACAAGAGACAGGCACGGGTCTGGACTCAGCCAAAGCTGATCTGTTTTCGAAAAGCATTTTCCTGCTTTCAGCCCCTCACGGCACGCCCAGTGACGCCTTGCAATTGGTTTCAGGTCTCGTCAGTTTAACAGGCGGAAATGTACTGATCACCGATTTTGTTGAATCGGATGGCCTGATGGCTTCCGCACAGTTACTGCCCCAATTGGTATCCGCATCCCTGCTAAATGCAACGATCAGCCAGCCGGGCTGGCAGGAAGTGCGCAAAGTGGCGAGCCGCGCATATTTTGCCGCCACATCCGCCTTCACCGGGCAGGATGATGCCGATGCCCTGCACATGCTCATTTTGCAAAACCGCGAAAACGTGATGCAAAAACTGGATGCAATGATCACCGCCCTGGTTGAACTGCGTTATGATATTGAAGATGCCAATGAAAAAGCTCTCAAGGATCGTTTGAAAAAAGCGCAGAACGGACGCCAGGACTGGCTGAAAGAACGCTCCTCGGCAAACTGGATGGAGGCAAAACGCGAGCCGGTCGAAAAGATTTCCATGTCGGAACGATTATTCGGGACATTTTTCAGCAAATCTGATAAAGATAAAAAAGAGAAATGACCTGCTATTGTTACATCCTCGAATGCGCGGATGGAACCTACTACACCGGCTGGACCACCGACCCCGAGCGGCGCGTAAAGCAGCATAACAAAGGCATCGGCGCACGCTATACAAAAACACGAAGGCCTGTAAAACTGGTTTATTTGGAAGAACAACCGGATAAATTGGCGGCCATGAAACGGGAGCTTGCCATCAAAAAAATGAAACGCGGGCAAAAGAATAAGTTGGTTGGGGATGGGCGGGCAGGTACACAGGTAAACATGTAGGCAAGTAAACACGTACACAGGCAAACATGTAAAAAATAAGACCCTGAGAAAATTCTCGGGGTCTTATCGCACTTGTCTACTTGCATGCCAATGTACCTGATATTTTCCTCACTCCGTAAACAACGGCAAATGCCCCAGCGAATAGATGTGCATCCACTGCGCGCGGTCGCCTTCGGTGAGGATGGCCGCCTCGCCTGCCACGCTGGCGCCGGCCTTGTCCAAAATCATGCGCATTCCCTGTAGGGTGGAACCTGTGCTGATGACATCATCCACGATCAATACGTTTTTGCCCGTAATCAACTCGCGGTCTTTTTCATCCAGGATCAACATCTGCGGCTGGCCTGTGGTGATGGAAAGAGTCTCTGCTTGAAGTGCCTCTCCCATATATGGCTTATACATCTTGCGCAGGACGATGTAAGGCTTCTTCGTCTCCACAGAGAGCGCGTGTGCCAGCGGAATGGACTTCGCCTCGGCAGTGACGATGACATCGTAGGCAAGATTCTTTATTTGATTGGCAAGCCCCTTCGCGCAGGCCTGCACCAGTTCAGTATCCCCTAAAATATTGAGGATGGCGATCCTCAACCCGGGCTTGATCTCAAAGAGGGGCAGTTCACGTTTGACACCGGCAATCTCAATCGAATAGGTTTCGCGTTTGGACATGATTATTTCTCCGTTATAAAAATTTTGCATCGGTAGTTTATCACGAAATATATCCGTCATCGTCCCTCGACTGCGCCGCGACGATCACGCGGCTCCTCTCAGGACGATGGCTCGCAGTGACATTTCTTGCATAGAAAATTTGTGCTATACTCTGCCAATGCGCCCGATCCGCTCCTCTGAGATTGGAAATTACCTGTACTGCCGCCGCGCCTGGTGGTACCGCAAGATTGGGACTCCCTCCGAAAACCAGGCGGAACTCGCGGCTGGGACAGACCTCCACAAACGGCATGGCCGCCAGGTCCTTGCCTCGGCTCTCACGCGGACCGTGGGCCTGATCCTGCTTCTGGCGGCGATTCTCCTGCTGGTGGCTTATTGCAGTTTGCAGATCGTGTAAAGGAGTGAACTTGTCTGTCTTATCTCGCCTTGCATCTTCTCAAAACCGACGGGATGAAGCCCCGAACCAGGAGCTTGCGCGTGACCTTGCCGCCCAAAAAGACAAGGCTGGTATCCGCGAGGTTGCAGAGAATTTGTGGAACAAGGATAAAAATATTCAGGCCGACTGCATCAAGGTTTTGTATGAAGTCGGCTACGTTGACCCAGCGTTAATCGCAGGTTTTGCGGAAGATTTTATAAAATTATTGAAGAGCAAAAATAACCGGCTGGTCTGGGGCGGGATGACCGCCCTTGCCGCAGTTGCTAAAACCAATGCGGACGTGGTCTTCAAAAATTTGGATGCCGTCAAAAAAGCCAAAGAGATGGGTTCCGTCATCACGGTGGACAATGCCATTTCCACACTGGCGTTCACTGCCGCGAAAGATAAAAATTACAACCAGGCCATCTTCCCATATTTATTGAAACATCTTTCAACCTGCCGCCTCAAGGAAGTGCCGCAGCATTCGGAAAGAACGATGCCCGCCGTCAATGCCGGCAATAAAAATGAATTTATCAAAGTCCTTGAAAAGCGGATGGAGGATTTGAACGGCGGCGGCCTGGCGCGAGTGAAGAAAGTCATCAAACAAGCTGCCAATTTCACATAGCATTTTTTTTATGACCTACTTAATCCTTCTCCTCTTCATCCTTGCCCTGCTTTTTTTCTGGCGCTCAGACCGCCAGCAAAAAGCTGCGGGCCTGCCCGGTGGACGTGTCATCTATACCGACACGCGCGGCTGGGGTGAGGTAGAGAAACCCCTTTTTTATCCCGCGCTCGCGCTGACAGGCAAACCAGATTACCTGATCGAAAAGAACGGGCAGATCATCCCTGTGGAGGTAAAGTCTGGGCGGGCGCCGGAAGCGCCGTATGATTCGCACATCTATCAACTGGCATCGTATTGCCTGCTGGTGGAGAAAACCTACGGCAAACGTCCGCCGTATGGGATCATCCATTATGAGAACCGCGATTTCGCCATTGATTACACACGAGAACTGGAGTCTGCTCTGATCGAACTGGTGGCGGATATGCGAGTCGATGAATTGAAGAAAGATGTCCCTCGGTCGCATGAGCAGCCGTCCCGTTGTAAGCGATGCGGGTTTCGCAATGTCTGCGACCAGAAATTGACCTAAGGCAGATTGCCGATCCGCTCCACAACAGACAAAAGGTATAATTTCGTCATGTCTGCTTCCTTCATACCCAAGCGACCAATTGTTGTGGCCTATCCGAAAATGCCGGAAGCCTTTGCAGAAGCAGAAGCTATAACCGCATTTTTAAAAGAGAAAGGCATTGCAGCGCCCTGCGGTTCCCTGTACGATGAGGGTCTTCGCAAATCTGTTAAAAAAGGTGAGTTTGACATGCTCATCGCCGTTGGCGGAGACGGGAGCGTACTGCGGGCCGGTCATTTGTGCGCGCCTTCCGGTGTGCCAATTTTGGGTGTGAATTTGGGCAGGCTTGGGTTCCTGATTCAAGTTGACCGCAAGGAATGGCGCGGGTACTTTGAAAAATTACTCAACGGCGAGGCGTGGATCGAGAACCGCATGATGCTGCGAGCGGAACATGTCCGCGCTGGCGAAAGTATTGGGCACTCAAATGCCTTGAACGAAGTGGTCGTTGCCCGCGGACAAAGCCTGCGCCCCGTGCGGTTGACTGCTTTCGTCGATTCCCGTCAACTGGCCAGTTATGTTGCGGACGGCTTGATCGCATCCACAGCCACAGGGTCAACCGCGTATGCTCTCGCGGCGGGCGGGCCGATCCTCCCGCCGGAATTACGAAATATTTTACTCGTGCCGATTGCGCCTCATCTCTCCGTGGACCGCGCAGTTGTTTTATCTGAAGGTTCTTCTGTAAATATTGTCAGCAAAAGCGAAAATGCAGTCCTGAGTGTGGATGGTCAACCGCCGTCCCCTTTAATGGAGGATGACGTGGTCAATGTGACCGCCGCCGATGTGACCGCTCAATTTGTACGATTTGGAGACCCGGGGTATTTCTATCGGAATATCACCGCTCACATGAATGAAAACTCATTAGGATTTCCTCGATGACCGATTCAACCTTAACGTATTGCTACGCTCATCCCACCCGCGAGACCAGCCTGCGCTGCAAACGCTGTGACCGTCCCATGTGCGTTTCCTGCGCGGTGCGGACCCCCACCGGATATGTCTGCAAGGATTGCGTCCGCCAGCAGCAGAAAACCTTTGATACGGCCATGTGGTACGACTATCTTATTGGCTTTGGCGTCACCTTTGTGCTTTCCCTGATCGCCAGCTCGCTCACCGGCCTTGTGGCAACTTTTCTCGGGTTTTACACGATCTTTATTGCCGTCGGCATCGGCGGCGGGGCGGGGGCTTTCATCGCAAACATCGCCCTGCGCGCCGTTAACAAGCGCCGTTCAAAGGCGTTGTATATCGCGTGCGCCGTCGGCGTAGTGATTGGCGCGCTTCCGGTCATGCTGGTCCTATTCTTTATGGGACAAATATTTTCCCTTGTTGCGCTCGGTGTTTACATTGTTATCGTGACCCCCACCGTTTATTCACGTATCTCTGGAATTCAACTTACAAGATAACTCATGCTTACCGAACTTCACATCCAAAACTTTGCGATCATAGATAAACTCGACCTGCGCTTCGGGGCGGGACTCATCATCCTCACGGGCGAGACGGGCGCGGGCAAATCCATCATCCTCGATGCGATGGTGATGCTCATCGGCGGCAAGGCAGACACGACCTTCGTCCGCACTGATTCAGAGGCGGCATTTGTCGAGGGTGTGTTCCAGCTCAAAGGTCCAGAAAAAGAGGCGGTGCACGAAGTCCTCAACCGCGAAGAATTAATGGACGATCCCAATTATGTGGTGCTGATGCGTGAAGTCCGCAAAGAGGGGCGCAGTGTGGCGCGCGTGAATGGACGCACCGTGAACGTTGGATTGTTGAAGGAACTCGGCGCACTTTTGATCGACATCCACGGGCAGGCGGAGCATCTCTCCCTGCTCGATCCTCGCGCGCACCTCGGCCTGCTCGATCGCTACGCGGAAGTTGCCAAGCCACTGACAGAGTATCGCCAGACCTACCATGCCTTGTTGAGTCTCCGCCGCGAGTTGGGCGACCTGCGTAAAACCCAGGCGGATGCCGAACGCCGTATTGAAATCCTCACCTACCAGGCCGAAGAGATCGAAGACGCAAGCCTGAAACCCGGCGAGGATGAAGAACTTCGCAAGGAACGTGACAGGCTGGCCAACGCCGAGTCTCTGGCGCAGAACGCCCAGGAAGCCCTGGCGGTTTTGGAGGAAGGCTCGCCTGAAACTCCCGCCGCAACAGACCTGGTTGGGCAGGCCGCGCAAGCGTTGGCCGCGCTCGCAAAAATAGATGCGGGGCAGTCGGAGCTGGCGAACCAGGCCGAACTCATGCTCGACACGATGTCCGACATCATCCACGGTTTGCGAAATTACCTCGAAGAGATCGAATTCAATCCAAAAAGATTGGAAGATGTGGAAGAGCGCTTGGATCTGATTCACTCGCTCACCCGTAAATATGGCGGCAACATCCCAGCCGTCATCGCCTACGGCGCGGATGCACGCAAACAACTGGAAACCATCACGGGCGCGGCAGACCGCATCGACGAATTGGAAATGCAGGAAGCCAAACTGCTCGAAAAACTTGGCAAGCAGGGCGGCGCGTTGACTGAGAAGCGGAAGTCCGCCGCAATTGAAATGGGCAGGGGTATCGAAATCGAACTGGATGATCTCAAGATGGCATCCGCTCAATTTGGCGTGGATTTTCAAACCAAGCCCGATCCCAACGGCGCTCCGCTTGCAGATGGAACGCGCATCGCCTTTGACCAAAACGGTTTCGACCGCGTGGAGTTTCTCGTCGCCCCCAACCCCGGTGAAGGACTCAAGCCGCTGGCAAAAATCGCCTCCGGCGGTGAAACCTCACGTTTAATGCTTGGCCTGAAAAACGTAATGGCCCGGGCCGATGAAGTTCCCTGTCTGATCTTCGATGAAATCGATCAGGGTATCGGCGGGCGCGTGGGCATGGTGGTCGGTCAAAAATTATGGAATCTCTCGCGTACGCATCAGGTCTTTTGCGTCACCCACCTGCCACAGCTTGCCGTCTTTGGGGATCAGCATTACCAGGTCCAAAAACTTGTGGACAAAGGCCGCACCCTCACCCGCGTTGAAACGCTCGAAGGCGAACCGCGCCTGCTTGAGCTTTCCCAAATGCTTGGCGAAGTGGGCGAAGGCACACTCCGTTCGGCGCATGAACTTTTACAGACCGCCAGACAAATGGTCAAAAGCTCGAAAAAATAGAATCAAAAAGCGGATGATTGAAATCGTCCGCTTTTTTGTCCGTTTTGGTTATGAGATTAAATGATGACCGCCAGGGTGAGGGGGGCACCCTAGCGGTCATCGTTTGTAATAATACTACGGGCCTAAAAAAATTGCAAGCCTTTTTTATAAGAAAAACATTAATGTTTATGTGAAAGCTTTTGTGCCCTGAGTAGGAATCGAACCTACATCTAAGCCTTAGGAGTGCCTTGTTCTGTCCATTGAACTATCAGGGCGGCGAAGAAGATTATACACAAAAGGATAAAATATATCCATGCGAAATTATGCCATCTTCATTCTGTTCCTGCTCGCATCGTGCAGCCAGCCTGCGCCGCAGAACACCCCAACCGTAACCTCCATTGAAATCAAAAATACGCAGCCCATTCCAAGCCCTGCCACGCCCGAACGCCCCAGCATCCCTGTTCACGAAAAATATATTCTCAACACCATCATCGACTATGACCGCCACCTCGTCACCGTGGACGAGACCATTGTTTACCCCAATCACACCGGCCAACCGCTACAATCCATTCCATTCGCCATTGCCGCCCACCTCTGGGCAGATTGTTTTAAATTGACCCAGGTCATGGTGGACAATAACCCTATGACAGACTTTGTCCTCCATGCTCATCAATTGGACATTCCGCTTCCGACTCCGCTCGCACCTGATTCTGTTTCGACAATTAATCTCAGCTACAGCCTCTCCCTCCCCTACATGGACCAGGCCAACAGCCTGCGTGCACGCATCTTTGGCTACAGTGACATTCAAATGAACCTCGTCAATTGGTATCCATTTATCGTTCCTTTCAAAGATGGCGAATGGATGATCCGCGAGCCGTGGTCGCATGGCGAATATTTGATCTATCCCGTTGCGGACTTTGAAGTCAACTTAAAATTTACCGACCCTGAAAACGTCCCCATCGTCGCTGCCAGCGGATTCGCTGAACCAAACGGCGAATCCACCTGCTACACATTAACCAATGCACGCGCCTTTGCCATTTCCGCAAGCCGTGATTTCCAGGTCTCAAAGATGCGAGCCGCTGATACAACAGTCTACAGCTACTACCTCCCCATCTATAAAAGCGCGGGCGAAGCCGCCATGATTGCCAGCGCACAAGCCATACAAGTTTTTTCGGAAAAGTTTGGAAAATACCCGCATAAAACCTTATCCGTTGTCATCGCCGATTTCAAAGACAGCATGGAATTCTCGGCCTTGTATTTCCACAGCCGCAGTTTCTACGATTTGTATGACGGCACTCCCGCCAACTATCTGACCTTCGTCGCCGTACATGAGACCGGTCACCAGTGGTGGTTTGACCAGGTCGCCAGCGACCAGGCGCTCGAACCCTGGCTGGACGAATCGCTCACAACATATTCCGAGTCCCTGTACTACGAAACCCTTTACCCTGATAAGCTCGCATGGTGGTGGTCCTATCGCATTGACTTCTTCGAGCCGCAAGGCTATATCGACATCCCTGTGTACGATGGACAAAACGACGAGAATTACAAGCGCATCGTTTATTTCAACGGCGCGCATTTTATTCAGGAATTACGAACCCGCATCGGTGACGAGGCATTCTTTGCCTTTCTTCAGGATTATGTCTTACAGAAGAGAGGCGGCATTTCCACCCGCGAAGATTTCTTCCGCATTTTGGACGAACACACAGATACGGATTACTCAGATATTGTGCGTGGGTATCTCAGGAGCCGATGACTAACCTAATTTGCCACCCTGCGGAATTTGGTGAGTTTTTAACGCAAAGTCACAAAGTCCCGAAGAAAAATATTAAGAACTTTGCATCCTGGTGTCTTTGCGTTAAGAATCTCGATTTAAAGCATATTAATGAGTTAATTAATCCTCCAGCAAATCTGCCAGAAAACTGAATAACCCGCCTGCTTCGGCTTCTTCTTCCTTCTCCGCCAGATCACTCGCAACCACCCCACTTTGACCATTAATCAAAACCAGATGCTCACGCCCATCAAAGGGAAGTTCGGTCATCCACACAGGTAGGAGCACCAGCTTGAAAGACTCCACTACCAGATTCGCGGATGAGGTGTGCACGAGCTTCATATTTGTAATAATGTGCGGAAGTTTCTTTTTATAGACAGTGTACGTCTGGCTGCGGGCATCGAGTGAGGCATCTGCCATCGGCACGTCGTAGATTTCGGCGGGCCAGCTTGCCAGAAAACGTGGGTCATACGGTTTCATAGACTTCATGTCAAAGGCGGGAATCAATTTCAAGAAAACAGCAGACAGCTTTCGGGAAGCGGGAAGCGGCAGGTCATCCACCATGACGGGATATTGATCCGTCACGCGCACAACTTTTTGCTGGTCACGATTCATAAGTGAGTCATCTTCATACTCAATCGTTTCAGCAGTGTATTCAATCGCGCCGCCCACGTCGAAAGTCCAAAGTGGCAGGTACAGGCCGCGCGGAAGTTCGACTTTCTTTTCCGGCTTGATCTTGTTATTCTCCACCCAATTGATCAGCAAACGCGTGGCTCGTTTTTGATCGAAGGCGTGCGGGATGATCGCATCCGGCGCAAGCAGGTCTTTTGTTTTTTCCAGACTGACTACGTACGGCGAATCGCAATAGACACAATTTGCGGAAATTTGTTTTGGCGGCAAAATAAATTCCGCGCCACAGCCGTTGCAATGAAAGACCTGTTCCTGCAAAGGCCTGCCATGTCCCTTCATGGTCGCCATCGCGATAATAAAATCCTTTTCATCGTCGGGCTTCGACTCGGCCCCGAGCGTTTGATTGCGCGTGCAATACTCACACACCAACGACTGTCCATCCGGCGCAAACGACATGCGTCCACCGCACTTGGGGCACATGAACCGTTGTGCATCGGCAGCGCGCAATCCCTCCGGCGCGGCGGGCAAATGATCGGGGTTGATCACGTCATCGGCTTTAAGCTTGCCATCTAAAATTGCAAGCGCACGCCGCGCGCGCGCATGGCGCAGATCGTGCGCGAGGCAATTCTCCAGCGCCTTGCGTTTTTCTGTCGGGTTGTCCGCAACCTCGCTCATCCAAAACCATGCTTCGGCAAGTACATCATGCGAACCCGCCATGTAGATCGCGCGATCCAAATAACGACGGGCAACATTGCGGTCTCCTGTTTTTGCTTCAATGATTCCGGTGCGGAGAAGGTCTTTTGAATAATTATCCATAATCCATCGCCTCGTAATGCGTGACTTGTAATCCGTAACTCATATTGCGCCTTACGAATTCCTCCTTACAATTGCATCCGTCATTTTTGCAACACGCGCCATCTCTTTCACATCATGCACACGGACAATATCCGCGCCGTGCGCAATTCCAATCGCAACCGTCGCGGCTGTGCCTTCCACTCGTTGGTCGGGGGGCAAATCCAACGTAAAGCCGATAAAAGATTTTCTGGATGTTCCCAACAGGATCGGATATCCCAAAGAGCGGATTTCACCCAGGCGGTTGACTAATTCAAGATTATGCTCCCGCGTCTTTCCAAAGCCGATGCCTGGATCCAAAACGATGTGCGACTCATCCACTCCGGCCTGTTTCGCTAAAGCCGCGCTCTCGAGCAGTTCCCGTTTGACATCTTCGATCAGGTTTTGATATTCCGAACCAATGTAGGCATTCCCTAATTTTTCGCGGACATCCACGCTGGCGGGGTTGCTGCGATTGTGCATCAGAATAACGGGTGTTTTATATTTCGCCGCAACATGCGCCAATCCAGAATCCGCTCGCAATCCCCACACGTCATTGACAATATGCGCGCCCGCTCGAATCGCCTCTTCAGCGACCTGCGCTTTGTAGGTATCAATTGAAATTAAAGCATCCGGGAAAGTTTTATGGATGACACGGATGACCGGTATCACCCGCTCCATCTCTTCATCCGCGTTGACCGGGGCCGAGCCGGGCCGTGTTGATTCACCGCCCACATCCAGAATGTCCGCGCCGGAAGCGAGGAATTCATCCGCCTGTGAGAGCGCCGCTTGAACCACATCTCCCTTTGAAATAATTCCATCTCCCGAAAACGAATCGGGAGTCACATTCAGGATGCCCATCACATAGGTGCGGGAACCCCAGTCGAATGTGAACTTCCCGATTTGGAGAGAAGATGATTTCATCATAATTATGTCA
>JACPVB010000034.1 GCA_016191985.1 Chloroflexota bacterium
CGGGTTTACTGGAAGACGGCAGTCAAACGCAATGAGCAATCTGGTGATCTCCCGAGTCTGCAATATGAACTGTCCCTACTGCTTTGCCGCAGGGTTCATGCAGTCCGGTAGACAATCGGACGATCAGCGCTTCATATCCCGCGCAGACTTTTCAGCCAGGCTGGATTACCTGAAACGTTCCGGGATCAACTCCGTGCGCATGATCGGAGGAGAACCAACCCTTCACCCGCAAATCCGCGAATTGATCGAGGAGGGGCGCCGAGTTGGGATGCACGTTATGATATTTACTCACGGTCTCCTCAAAGAATCCCTGCTCGCTTATCTGGAGAGTCTCTCGGAGAAAGACTGCACCTTGTTGGTAAACATAAATTCCAGCAGAGGGGGTGTTTCCCGAAGCGGGGAAACGGACAAGACGCGTAGGAAGACTTTGAAAAGGCTCGGGCATCTTGCGGCGGTCAGTTTCAACATCCATACCCCCAACTTCGACCTCCTACCCGTCATGGAGGCCATCATAAAAGCCGATTCACAGCGAATTATCCGGCTGGGGCTGGCCCACCCAAGCCTCGCTGGTCAGAACATTTACCTGCACCCAAAACGCTACCCGCACGTGGCGGGGAGGATCGCCGGTTTTACGAAAACCGCCGGAGAGCATGGCATCCGCTTCGAGTTCGACTGTGGGTTTGTTCGGTGTATGTTCTCCGGAGACGAACTAGCCGCGCTCAAGCAGGCTGGCTCGGATGTGAATTTTCAATGCTCGCCCATCTTGGATGTTGACTTGAACGGCACCGCCTGCCACTGCTTCCCGCTGGCAGACAGGTTTTCGGTCCAGATGGAAGCCGGCTCAAGCGCATCCGAACTCCGCGACAAGCTGATCGAACAAACCCGGCAGTATCGCGCCGCTGGCGTTTATCCCACGTGTTCATCGTGCGGATTCAAGGCTCGCAGGGAATGTACGGGCGGCTGTCTTGCCGCCACGATGCGCCGCTTTCGACCGGCGAACATCTACAACGTGCAATACGTGTCAGTTCCGAACACATAAGAGAAGAGAAAGGAAAATTCCATGCCTACTCAAGGTCGCCCAGATATAAACTCAAACCAGCAAAATGAAGAACCGGAGGTCTACGCGGTTCGGAAAGAGGATGGCAAATTGAAGTTGACACGCCGCGATTTCCTTAAAGCGGCAGGGATGCTGGCGGCAGGCTCGGCACTGGCAGGATGCAAGAGCCCATTCACGCCAAAGCCGACCGCCACGCCAACCGACACGCCGACCCAAACCCCTACAAGGACACCCACCCGTACGCCGACAAAGACGCCTACCATTACGCCATCCCCTACCAATACTCCCTCTCCGACGCCGACATTCATACCGGGTGAATGCCAGGCAGGAGCCAAGGCGCACAAGGAACAGGTTTCCATGATACAAATCGGCTTTGACGGACTGACCCTGATTTCAATCAGCGAACTGGAACAAAAGTTGAAGATCTGGTCCATGCCCACAGGCGCGCTATTAAGTTCCATCACAACGGGCGCGACTGCGGCGGTTCTTAGCCCTGACGGCACTTATGTGATTGCGGCTGGCGCGGCCAACTCCATCCGATTTCTCTCCGCACTGGACGGGAAATTGATTAAAACCCTGAGCGAGTACGCCACCATGCTGGGGATCACAAAAGATGGCAGTCAGCTGGCCTCGGCCTCGAAGCATGGGCGTATCCAATTATGGTCGCTGCCAGAAGGGAAGCTGTTGAAAAAACTGGATACAGCCACAATACATTTTGCAATCAGCAACGACGGCAAAACGCTGGTCTCGACTGATGGAACCCAGGTTCAAGTGTGGTCCCTGCCCGACAGCGAATTAATCATGACACTTGATGCTTTTGGCAGTTTCGTGGCCGTCAGCCCGGACGGAAAGATGGTTGCAGTTGGTGATGAATCCTATGCGGTCACGCTATACTCCCTGCCTGATGGAGAATTCCTCTACGATCTGGGCAAATATACCTCCTCTGCCCCTGTCTTCAGTTCAGATGGCAAATTCCTTGTATCGAATGAATATGGGGAGATTACGAATTTGTCCCTGCCTGATTTCAACCCGAGCCGAAACATACCCACCAACGCTTTGGTTTATTCGATCAGCCCAACTAGCAATCTGCTTGTTACCGGCGATTACGATGGCATCATCAAACTCTGGGCATTCCCCGACATGGAGGAGTTCGGCTGTTTGTTCGACCTGAAAGTCAGTCTCCCGTCTGTGGATGGAATCGAGGTTTCCGTGGAAGTGGAAGGCCGGACGATCACTTATACGCTGCCATGCGGCGCGCCAATCCCGCCGGGCGCGGTTTGTGTTTGCAACTGCGTGGCAGGCTCAGGATGCGCCTGCGTCAGTTACAACCCCTGTTCCTGCGTTGGCTACTCGCCGCCCGTTTATCACTACTGGTATCCCAACTGAATCATGCAACTCTACTTACACCGCCTGAATGGAAACGGCGAGACTTTGATCTATCGCCCGCTGTTGGGGTTGGCCTTTGTGGGGAACGCAGCAATGGCGGAGCTCTGTCAGCGGGTGGCGGCTGGGGGCAACAACGCCCCACACAACGTCAAGGGCGAGGCGATGCAGTTTTTATCCTTGATTGGATTCCTCCGTGCCGACCCATCGCTTCCACCTCGGACAAACAGGCTATTCCGCCCCATTTTGGCTGTCCTCCTCATGACGAATCGCTGTCAACTGCGCTGCGTCTACTGTTACGCCGCGGCGGGTTCTATGCCGGGGATGGACCTGCCGGAAGAACTGGGTAAACAAGCCATTGACCTGGTTTGCGCAAACGCGCAGGAGCAGAAAGCGTGCGCCTTTGAAGTGTCGTTTCACGGAGGAGGGGAACCGTCACTGGCATGGAAGACCATGCAGACCTGTACCGCATACGCGCGGCAGAAACCGTTATCCGCCAGAATCACGCTGACATCGAACGGAGTATGGTCGAAGCGTCAATGTGAATGGATCGTATCCAACCTCGACGGCGTGAGCCTTTCCATGGATGGACGCCCTGAAACGCAAAACGGGCACCGCCCGTTTGCCTCCGGGAAGGCATCCTTCAGGGTTGTCTGGCGGAATATAAACGAGATAGACCGGCGCGGTTTTGAGTATTCGATCCGCCTGACGGCAGCGGAACCCTGGGAGAGCTTCGCACAAGAAATCGAATTCCTTTGCCGGGAAACGGGTTGCAAGAGTTTCCACGTTGAGCCAACCTTTCACATCCAACGCGGCACGCACGGAGACGCGCTTCCCAGCGAGGGGCAGGCTTTCGTGGATGCCTTTCTCGAAGCAACGGAAATCGCTGCAAAGGCAGGAAGGCGCTTGGAATACTCCGGCGCACGGATTGGCTTGCTTCTGGATACTTTTTGTACCGCACCTTTCCAGGCACTGATCGTCAACCCCCTCGGTCAATTGGTTGCCTGCTATGAACTGGCAGGGCAAAGTCATCCAATGAACGTTGTTTCGACGATCGGATGTTTGAAAGACGAGCGCATCCTTCTGGACGAGAGGGCGAGACGACGGCTTCACAACCTGCTTGAGGCGAGGCGTGAGGCGTGCAGAGACTGTTTTTGTTACTGGTCGTGCGCCGGCGATTGTTACATCCGCAGTTTTTCTTCCAGCAGCGACGACCCTGCAAAGCGTGGCGAACGCTGTCAGATCAACCGCAAGTTGACCGAGGCACTCATCCTGAAAAAAATTGCGGAGGGCAACGGCGTGTGCGGAATCACCCACCAGGGCACAAACGGCGGAACGGCTCACGATCCTCATCCGGGAGCGCATCCATGAGCGAACTTACACCAGACCCATTTGCCTTCGAAGCGTTCCCGCGCGGCTGGCTGGCTTTTCGTATCACCCGGCGGCAATTCCTGCCAGGCCTGTTGGATAATATCCACGCCTACTGTGCAGACGCTCCCGCACATGGGTTGGATGAGTTGGGGACATGGGACAATGAGAAACTTGGCAGTGTCATTCCGAAAATCAACCCGGGGGTGAAGGTCAGCGTGAAGGATAGGCAGGTGTACGGACAGCCGAAGACATTCGATAAGCCGCTGCGTTTGTTTGCCACAAACTCGCCCGCCCTGCATGCCTTCAATCAAATGAACGGTTTCAATTCCCTGCGCGAAATTGCCAACTCGATGGCGGAGGAAAACCACTGGAGTTGCGAACACAGCTTCAATTATGCTCGCGGTTTGTTCCTCTGGCTGGTCCTTTGCCTAATCTGCGAGCCTTTGCTTCCAAAATAAGGAGAGCCATCTGGATTCCGGTTTTGCGCCCCTGCCCAATACGTCATTGCCCATTTTCAGGGCTTCTCTTGATGGGCAAATGCTCTATTACACGCCAGGCTGCCTGGCAGGAGTCCAAACCGATTCAGCCAGCGAGTTGGATGGGCATTTGGCTTTGGAATCCGAACATGGACGCAAACCCCGCTTCCTTCCCAGTGACGGTGGAATAACACTGACTGAAGCGGCGCAAACCCTCGTGCAGGCGGCATTGACAGTGGAACAAGCGTGGGAAAAACATCTATCAAAACCGTTCACACCGGTGTGCCTCACGTTGTACCCTCACAACCGGTGCAACCTGGCATGTTCCTATTGTTTTTCAGGTGCGAGTCCGGCTTGGCAAAAGGAATCGTTATCTCTGAACGCAGCACACGCCGCCGCGCAGATGGTGGCAAAGAATTGCCTCCTTCAGAACCAGCCGATGACAGTAGTCTTTCATGGAGGAGGGGAGCCGACTCTCGATTTGGTATGGGTGGCGCATGCGTTGGAAATTGTCGAATCCACAGCATCTAATAACCAGGTACGTCTTTTCAAATATATCGCCACCAACGGGGTAATGTCGGAACGTAAGGCGAGATGGCTGGCGGAACATTTCGATTTGATCGGGTTGTCGTGCGACGGACCGGAAGAGATACAGTCCATTCAACGCCCCCTTCGTAACGGGCAATCCAGTTCCGCGTTTGTCGAGCGAACGGCGCGGGTCGTCCGCCAGAGTGGGAAACCCCTGCATGTGCGCGTCACGGTTACACCAGCCGCACTGCATCGCCAGACTGAGATTGCGCACTATCTGTGCAGAGAAATCCAGCCGCAGGAGATACGCGTCGAACCGGTGTACCGAGCGAATGGAAACCAGAGTTATCGCTTTCAACCGGACAACGCCTATAGGTTTGTCGAAGAATTTTTCAAGGCGCGCCAGGTTTGCCGGTCATATCACATCCCCTGGCAGACGTCCGGCGCAAGGTTGAACGAACTGCACGATTCATATTGTCAAATTCATCGCTCCGTGCTTCAACTGGTGCCAGGCGACTGCGCCGCCACCTGTTATGAAGTATGCGACGAGAGCCAGGCGCGTCAATGCGATTTACTTATCGGAAAAAGCGATCATTCTGGAAATGAATTTCAATTGAATACCGGACATATTCATCGTCTGCGGGATAAACTCGCCGCCATACCAGTTTCCTGCGCTGACTGCTTTAATCGCTTCCACTGTACTCGCGCCTGCCCGGATCATTGCGCATTGACGGACAACTCGCCGAAGGGCAGTTTTCGGTGTCGGGTCAACTTGCAAATCGCAGAGAGGCTGTTGCGCGAACAGGCTTCTCAAGCGAACAGCGGCGAGGTGTGGCTTTTGAGGATAGACCAACTCCATCACCCATGAATCCGTTCGACGATTTCTTCTCCCATTCCCCCGAAACCATCAACGCGGACAAGATCCACAAACAGTGGACATCCCTTGCCCCCGTTTATGATGTGGAACGATGGCAGCTCCCGTTGCCGGTCTGGGCGAAGCGTCCCTACGATTACGAGGGGCTTGAGGCTTGGGAGGCGGCGCGGCAGGCGGTAAAAGACAGCCAGTCCGATCAACCCATGTGCATCTACATTCACATCCCATTTTGCACCAGCAAATGTGGTTTCTGCGACAGTTATTCGTTCAAACTGGGAAGCCACGCCGATACACGGGTGAAGGAATATGTGGAAAGGATTTACAAGGAATTATGGTTATGGAGCGCACAGGGAACGCTTTCAAATCGACCGGTCACATCGGTGCATTTGGGCGGAGGCACGCCGACCTTTCTCGACAAAAAATCGTTGGAAAAGCTGACGGCTTGCATCAGAAATGCTTTCAATATCACAAACGAAACCGAATGGGCGCTTGAATCCACGGTACAGTCGCTCACCCCATCAATGACCGCCTGCCTGCACGATCTGGGCTTCCGGCGGTTGCACGTCGGCATTCAAAGCCTCCAGGCGCGGACGCGGGCAGTAATCGGCAGGCGGCAAAGCCCAGAGGAGGCATTGGAGTGCATAATGCAGTACAAGGGGATGGGATGGGTCGTCAGCGTGGATTTGGTTTGCGGGCTTCCAGAGCAAACATTGACCGGCTGGCTTGCAGATATTCAAGCATTGGCAGATTGCGGTGCGGACGGGTTTTCTCTCTATGAATTATTGATTTATCCCCAAAACCTTGAGTGGGCAAAAAGACATCATCTTTTGGAACGAAGTCATTTGGCAAATTATTTCCTGTTTCAAGCGGGCGGGAACATGCTTTCCGCGCTTGGCTGCCGGAAAAATCTATTCAACCACTGGGCAAACTATAGGGATAAAAACATCTACTTCACCTATCCCACGCGCGGTGAAGACCTGCTTGCTGTCGGCACGATTGCAGATGGCGTATTCGGCAATTACCACTACAGGCATCCGCGATATGCCGCTTACCTTCAATCAACCGATAACGGCCTGCCTGGGCTGGAGGGTGGATTGTTCGAAAATCCGCTGGAGCAAAAAAACAAACCTCTGATTACTGCGGTTCTATCGAATCACATCACACCCGGTCTAGCCACCGAACTGAACGCGCGGAAAATTGACGGAGGTTCAATCCTGGAACGCTGGCTCGCCCATGCCCTGATCGAGTCGAGTGACGACGGCGGCTATCAGTTAACCAACAATGGCGCGTGGTTTGCGGGGAACATGATTGGAGAAATTTCATCTACGCAGCAATAACCCTTTGTTATCGTTCGTTTGCACGAGAAACATCCCTTCGCAGCGGGGCTGGCATTGGGTAAAATGACCGGGCGATTTCCAAGGTTGCTCCCTGCGCCGTCCCCCGGTGCAGGGAGCAACCTTGGAGAATTCCAGATACGAAAAGAAGTTTAGAGTTGTGAAATACCATAGCCATGTCATTGCAAAGGCGATGTTCGCCCGCCCGAAGCAATACCCAACAGTATAAGAGATTGCTTCGGGCAAAGGGCAAGAACGCCCTCGCAATGACATAATCAAACCATGAACATCATCAACGTCGGTTATCAATCCACGAATTACTACGCAATGGACATCCAGGGTGGAAAATTACTTGTCGACTGCGGTTGGCCGGGAACGCTTCCACAGTTTTCCGCGGAACTTAAAAGAAAGGGGATTCAGATTCAGGATATCAAATACTTCCTCGTCACCCATTTCCACCCAGACCATGCGGGCATGACCCAGGAATTAAAAGACCTCGGCATCAAACACATCCTTCTGGATGTGCAGAACGGCTTCGTCGCTCAGATGACGGAATTCTTCAAAGGCAAAAACTATCCCTACGTACCCATTTCAACGAATGACAGTATCAGCTTGCAGGTAGGAGAGAGCCGAAAATTCCTCGCGGGGATCGGCTTGCAGGGAGAAATCATCCACACGCCGGGCCACAGCGATGACAGCGTATCCCTGATTCTCGATGAAGGCTATGTTTTTACGGGTGATCTGCATCCTGTTTTTATGTTGTCCGAGGACGATGTCGTTTCAAGGGCGAGTTGGGATACAATCCATAAACACAAGATCAAAACCATATTTCCAGGACATGGAAAATAAAACAAGGAGACAGCATGACAGATTTTTTGAAACAGGCACAAGAGTTGTTCCCGTACACGCAGGCCATGCGCCGCGATTTTCACATTCACCCTGAACTCGGCTTCAATGAAATTCGCACCGGCGGAATTGTTGCCAAAGAACTCGAAGCGCTTGGCATCGAAGTGACCAAAGGCGTTGGCAAAACAGGCGTGGTCGGTTTCCTTGAAGGCTCAAAGCCCGGGCCGACCATCCTGCTGCGCTTCGATATGGACGCGCTCCCCATCACCGAAGAAACTGACGCGGAATATGCCTCTGAAAACGCGGGCGTCATGCACGCCTGTGGGCACGACGGCCACACCGCCATCGGCCTCACCGTTGCAAAAATTCTTAATCAAAGCAAAGATAGCCTGGCTGGCAATATAAAGTTCTGTTTTCAACCATCGGAAGAAGGCACCAATGGCGAAGACGTGGGTGGCGCGTTGATGATGATTCGCGATGGCGTGATGGAAGGCCCCACAGTGGAGAAGACTCTTTCCCTGCATGTGTGGAACGACAAACCCATCGGCTGGATTCATGTCGCGAAAGGCCCTGTGATGGCTGGCGCGGAATTGTTCATCATCAAACTCACCGGCAAAGGCGGCCACGGCGCCGGGCCTGAAACCACAATCGACCCGGTCGTGTGCGCCGCGCAAATCGTCACCGCTTTGCAGACCATCGTCTCGCGCAACATCGAACCGCTGAAACCCGCCGTTGTCAGCGCCACCTCCATTCACTCCGGCACCGCCTTCAACATTATTCCGCAAACCGCCGAAATCTGGGGCACCATCCGCACCTTCGACCATGAAGTTCGCAAGCGCGTGCTCGAACGCTTCGAGCAGATCGTGCGCGGCACTGCCGCAGCCATGAACTGCGAGGTGGAAATCACCATCCAACAAGTCACCGCCCCTGTGATCAACAATGAAGAAGTTGCCGCGAGTGTTTTCGCTTCCGCACAGGCGCTTTTCCCCAAAACCGAAATCGCGTCCAACTCCTACCTGACCATGGGCGCGGAAGACATGGGCTACATGCAGGAAAAAGCCGATGGCTGTTATTTCTTTATCGGCTCGGCCAATGCGGAAAAGAATCTCAACTACAACCATCATCATCCCAAATTTGATTTTGACGAACAGGCGCTTATCAACGGCGTAGCATTGATGGCATCCGCTGCCACAGACTTGCTGAAATAAAAACACCGCCTCATGCCTGGCGCCTTGAGCCTGCGTGCGTTTCAATCGACATTTTCCAGGCTGAGTCAATTTCTGTAAAACCATGAAACATAAACGGAATTGGGCTATCGGCATCATTTTGTCCGCAACTGCGGCATTTATTGCACTGCAAAATGTAGCCGCGCCAACTCATGAAACCGAGTCGCCCGATTCTGTCGTCACAATCACAGCTTCCATTGAACCGTCACCGACCGTAGTGGACAATTCGGGCGGCTGCGGATATATGTGGGCCTATCACGATGACCCTGAATTGACTGCCAAAGTTGACGAAGCAATTCGAGGGCTTGACCCAACCGCCAGTGCAAACGCACAACAATTCGGCGAGGACTGCGTCTACGCGGATGGACATTCCACCTTTGGCGCAATGGAAACTGATTTTTATGTCCACCTCCCTATTGACGACCTGACAAACAATGATCTGTTTGGAAACTGGATTGCCCAGGTTATGACGATAATCACACAAATTCCACGAGAGGAGCTGCCGGGAAATTATGGCTTCGTGGAATTTTGGTTTGAGAAAAGCGACACAGAACACCTGGTAGTGCGCGTGCCCATTCAGAAATATTTGGACGAGGGACAGGGAAAAACTGGGATGGAATTGCTCCAATTATTTATCGAAACTCCCTAACCCTTTACACGAAAATTTATATCCATCTCAATAGCCGCCAAGTTGGCGGCTATTTTGCTCTTGACAGGAATGCGGGAAATATCGTATACTGTGTTTAGTAATTACTAAACGTTCTAAAGGTGACATATGCCGACCAAACTTCCCCAACTCAAACAGGATTTCACCGAAGGCCTGAGCCAGATCAGCCGCTTCTGGGGTTTTCCCAAAGGCATGGGGGCGATCTTTGCCGTGCTTTATCTTTCCCCCACGCCCCTGCCCCTGGATGAGATCGTCTCGCAGACGGGTCTCACCAAAGGCGCAGTCAGTACCGAGGTACGGACACTGGCCCGCATGGGACTTGTCCACCGCTCCTCCAAATTGGGTGATCGAAAGGATTACTACGAAGCCGAATCGGATTTTTTCAAATCGATTCGTTCGATTTTGAAGGAACGGCAAAACAGCGAATTCGACCGCGCCATCCGCTCGGTGAGGGAAACGCTCGAGAAACTGGAAGCAGGCACAGTGTCTGGCGATGAGGCGGAAGTGGAATTCGTCTATCAGCGCGTGAAAGCCTTGCAGGAATTCTTTAACGCCATTGACAGCCTCTCCAGCGCCGTTATCAAGCTGGAAAGCCTGGGGCTGGGCAATGTTCAAAAAATCCTATCCATCTTGAAATGAGGTAAACCATGAGCTCCATCCTTTTCTTTTTACTCGAAGTAACACTCACTCTGATACTCTGTATGTTGGTTTTTCGTTACCTGCGTCCGTTTCTTAGCCGCATCCTTGTGGACTTGTGCGGCAGCGAGGATCGCGCACAATTCTGGACGGTCTTCGCCAATATTATTTTAGTGGGACTGCCGTTTTTGATCTCGCTTACCTATCAACCCAATGCAAACCGGGCGGAGGAACTATTCTTTGAAATCACACGCCGCCTCAGCGGAAATATGATGGGCTTCCTGTTTGCTTTGATGTGCATCGGTTTCATTGTTTCGTTTTTTGCACTGGTGGCCCCACGAAAAAAGGAGACAGAATGAAAATCGCAGTTACAGGCGCGTTCAGTTATTCGGGCAAATACATCACACGCAAGCTGCTCGACCGCGGCGAAGAAGTCATCACGTTGACCAATCATCCGAATCGCCCCGATCCTTTTGATGGAAAAGTCAAGGCATTTCCATTGAACTTCGGAAATGAAGAGGAGTTGATAAAAAATCTTGGAGGCGTGGATGTGCTGGTCAACACATACTGGGTGCGTTTCGACAAGGGCAGCAACACCCAGCCAAAAGCTGTGGAAAACACAAAAGTTTTAGTGGATGCCGCTGTAAAGGCTGGCGTGAAACGCATCGTTCATATCAGCATCACAAACCCATCTGCCAATTCGCATTTGCCATATTTCTGGGGGAAAGCCGCCAATGAAAAATTTGTGGTTGATTCTGGCGTGGACTACGCCATTCTGCGCCCGACAGTTTTATTCGGCAAAGAGGATATCCTCATCAACAACATCGCCTGGCTGTTGAGAAAACTCCCCGTCTTCGGCCTGCCAGGGGACGGCTCTTACAAGCTCTCCCCCGTTTACGTGGACGACCTCGCAGAACTTGCCGTGGAAGCTGTGTACAAAAAGGAAAATTATATTTGGGATGCCGTTGGTCCCGATGAATTTACCTTCAAGGAAATGGTGAAGTTGATCGAGAAAACTGTGGAAAAGAAACGATTGCTTGTTCCGTTTCCAGCCCGCCTGGCTTTGCTTGCCGCTCAATTCCTGAGTCTTTTCGTCAACGATGTAATGCTCACCCCCGAAGAAGTGGATGGATTGATGGCAAACCTGCTTATTTCCAAAGAGCCGCCGCGTTGCAAGACCAGCTTGAAAGATTGGCTGATGGAGAATAAAAATACTGTCGGCAAAAATTACGCCTCGGAATTGGC
>JACPVB010000072.1 GCA_016191985.1 Chloroflexota bacterium
GGCCTGGCGTTGGGTTTTATCTTCTCGTCAGGCGCATTGGGGTTGTTGTACACCGGTCATCTGGCAGAATTGCACGGCTTCCCATTTGTGTTGACACTTACCACTGCAATGGTGTTGATCGCCGCCCCGCTGGCATTGCTATTAAAAGACCCGGTTGCGGCAACAGCGTAGCTGACTATTTTCAAATCTGCTTTGAAAAGAAAATAAAATATGAGACCTCTTGCGAAAGTCAATCGTAGGCTAGTTTCTGGTGCAAAAGACTTTTTGGCTGTCCAAATATGGTCTTGGGGGGGCAAACGAGCGCGGTTTAGCCATATATGGCGGTGCTTTTCACAAAGGAATCGAGTTTTGCACCAAGAACTAGGCTAGGCTATGTGCCCGTAGGGTATTTAGCCTGACGCCCTTGGAAATACAAATACTTATACAAGAGGTCTATTACATAAAGAAAAGAGGCTGTCGGCAAGGCGGCCTCTTTTCTTTGGTTGAAGCACGACATTTCATAATTGATAGGTGGTGATTTAAATAACAGGTTTGGGAGAACAAAACAATCACATGATCTTGCAAACTATGCAAATAACTTGCCGAAATGTTGAGTTGTCATAAATGTAGAGCCAAAATGAGGGTTTTTAGTACCCAAGTCCTATTCTGCTATCCGCGTTAACTCACCATAATGCGCCTGTCTGTACGAGGAGGCGGTGTATGTACATGCTGTAGAACCCCCATTAAAGCCAATTCAGCTCAACCGTCTCAGACAGTCTAAGGAGTAAATTGATAATGAAAAGCAAGATCAATCGATACATAAGTGTCATTGTGGCAATTGCCATGGCGTTTGGCAGCTATTTCAACGTTGCGGCCAGTAACGTTGCGCAAACTGCAAACGCCGTCTATGTATCCACAACGGGGAGCGGGACCACCTGCACTCAATCCGTGCCCTGTTCATTGACGACAGGTTTGGGAAAACTGGCGGCGGGGTACACCCTGTTCCTTGCACCTGGGAACTACAATACCATGTTGCGAATCACAAAATCGGGAACTGCAAGCCAGCCCATTAAAGTAACCGGGGCGGCGAAATTTACCTCGGTTGTAATTTCCGGTTCCTATGTGGAAGTCTATGGGCTGGAAGTAGCCGGGGCGGTCGAACATGGCGTTCTGATTTTGGGAAAACACATCCGTTTTTCGGATTTTTTGGTTCACGACAATGTAACCGAGAATAGGTCCGGTTCAGCATGTATTAGTACTTCCGGGGGCGGCTGGGCTTCTGGCGTAAAAGTGGAAAGAGGCTCGGAGGATGTATTTATCAGCAACGGTACAACCTATAATAATTGCGGCGAGGGACTCGCTGCTACGATGGCTCTTAATGTTACGGTCTCAAACGTTACATCCTACGACAATTTCAGCGTCAACTTTTATGTTGACAACAGTAAAAATGTCCGGTTTCAAAACAACTTTGCCTATTGCACCCCCAACACAAATTACTATCGTTCCGGCCAGCCCGCCTCGGGATTTTTGATCGGCGAGGAATACTATGATGGTTGGGGCGGTCAGCTTGGTGGCATTACCATCGTCAATAACATTTCCTACGGTTGTAAGGGCATTAACTTCTATGGTGTGGAATCCGGGGTCACTAATGGTGGCCTGGTGGGCGCATTGATAGCCCACAATACGATCTGGAATGTCTATGGGGGCGGACGTGCCATTTCCATCAGCACCCAGCCTTACAACCAGGGAATTGTGATCGCAAACAACATTGCCGGAGGAGCTATTTCACCCGCCAATGCGGTGGTAAGCAATAATCAATCCACGGCTGTTTTTGCTGTTACTCCCACCTATTCCCCGGCTTCCTTCAAACTTGCTTCAAATTCACCGGGCATCAACGCGGGGTCAACATCCATAGGAGTGTCCACCGATTACAGTGGCAGCTCACGTGATTCAAAGCCGGATGTCGGCGCATGGGAATATGCCGGCAGCCTGCCAACTGTCACGCCAGTTTCGGTTACCCTAACGGCTACAGCCACTTCTGCTCCCGCTGCGGTTACGCCAACTTCGCAGTCCACATCGGTGCCTGCCACGATAACCCCGGCATCTTCGCCGACCCCCATGCCTTCCGGTCAGAACAAGGTCGATATCCGCATTGCTTCAGGGAGTGACGATGTTGAAGAGGGTTCAAATGGAAGCATGTATCTCGACAGCACCGACCTGGAAATCGTCTATGATATCAACGTTCAAACGGTGGGGCTTCGCTTTACCGGAGTGAATATTCCTCAAGGCGCTGTCATTGCCAGTGCGTTTGTCCAATTCAAAGTGGATGAAACCTCTTCGCAGAGTATCAGCCTCCAGGTCCAGGGCGAAGCGAGCGCGAACGCACCTGCTTTTATTAACACTGCCCGCAATCTTTCTTCACGTCCCAGAACGGCAAATTCCATCGCCTGGCTGCCCTCGCCATGGACAAATGTGGGAACCAGGGGAACAGATCAAGCGACCCCCAATTTGGCGCCGGTTATTCAGGAAATCGTCAACCAGCCCGGCTGGGCAAGTGGAAACTCACTGGTCCTTATTATGACCGGCCCTGCCGGCAAGCGGGTGGCGGAAGCTTTCGAAGGCGATGCGGCCGGGGCGCCCCTGTTGCATATTGAATACAATGGCAACTCTGCTCCATTACCAAATACGCCCACGCCAACTGTTACGATTGTCCCCACAGGTTCCGCGGCAACCGCAACACCTACATCGACGGCAATAGCCCCGCTTCCTTCGGCAACGCCGACTCAAGTCCAGGCAACGACAGTGCCCACCGGCGGAAATTCCGGTGTAAACATCCGCATCGCGTCAGGGAATGACGATGTTGAAGAGTATTCGAGCGGCTGGCCCTACCTTAACAGCACCGACCTCGAGCTTGTGTATGATATCAACTCACAAGTGGTGGGCCTGCGTTTTGTGGGAGTGAATGTTCCCAAAGGCGCCGTCATTACAAACGCCTATGTACAATTCAAAGTGGATGAAACCTCTTCGCAAACCATCAGCCTGAAGATCCAGGGTGAAGCGAATGCCAATGCGCCTGCCTTCACCACCAAAACCCGCAATGTCTCCTCGCGTGTGCGAACGACCAGCGCTGTCACCTGGTCTCCCGCACCGTGGACAAAAGTAGGAATGATCAGCGCAGATCAGGCAACTCCAAACCTGGCCCCCATTATCCAGGAAATCATCAGCCAGTCAGCTTGGGCGCCCGGAAATTCACTGGTCATTCTCATCACTGGCACCACAGGCAAGCGGGTCGCAAAAGCCTTTGAAGGCGATGCGGCCGGAGCGCCCCTGCTGCACATTGAATACAACGGCGACGCATCCTCCGCATCCAACCCCGGCGGGTCAACTGCTCTGAATTTGCCCGTCGGGACTCCAACGATAGCCGCCGCCACATCTACAGCGACACTCCCGCTTCCTTCCCCGACCATGCCTGCTGCTACATCCCAGTCAATTATCGCCACTGAAACATTGCAGCCCACACAGACCCCCCTGCCAGCCAACACCACGGCAGTGACCGAGACCGCAACTGCAACCGCAATTGCAACTGAAACACCATCCCCAGTCCCTTCGCCCACTAATACCCCCACGGCGATGCCATTGGCCCCGACAGATGTCCTGCTCTCCAGCACCGCCCTGGACGAAAACCTGCCTTCCAATACACTCGTCGGCTCTTTGAGCGCCACAGATGCCGATTCTGTAGATGCCTTCACCTATAGTCTGGTGGATACGCCCGTCTGCGCTGGCCCAAATAATGCCGCATTCCAAATAAGCGGTAACAGCCTGAACTCGGTCTCTCCATTTGATTACGAAACGCAAAACTCACTTACCATTTGCATTCGCGTCACTGACTCCAGCGCGCTGAGTTTTGACAAACAGTACATCATCCTTGTGAATAATATAAATGAACTCCCCGCCATCGGAAGCGATGGCGGCGGAGACGTGGCCAGCCTCAACCTCACGGAAAATACTCCGAACATCACCACCCTCACCGCCACGGACCCGGACGCGGGCACGATCTACGCCTATTCAATCGCAGGCGGCACAGACGCGGACGATTTCCTGATCGATGGCTTGAGCGGCGTTATCACCTTTGCGGTTGCACCGGACTTTGAAAGCCCCGCAGATGTCGATGCAAACAATGTTTATGAAGTCATCGTCCAGGTTGCGGACGGTTTGGGTGGCGCAGATTCACAAACCATCACCGTGACAGTAAACGCGGTCAACGACAATACCCCGCTCATCACATCGGATGGCGGTGGTGAAACCGCCGCTTTGACTATTGCTGAAAATACCGCAGCAGTCACTGACGTAAATGCCACAGACGCCGACCTCCCGACTGAGACCCTGAACTACTCGATCTCCGGCGGCGCAGATTCTGGCAAATTCTCGATGGATGGTTCAAGCGGTACGCTCACATTTGCAAATGCGCCAGATTTTGAAGCCCCTGCGGATGCCAATGGCGATAACGTCTACGAGGTCACCGTTCAGGTCTCGGATGGCTCCTTCACGGATACGCAAACCATCTCTGTTTCGGTTACTTCGGTAAATGACAATGACCCGCTTATTAAGTACGATGAAAAGAAAGATGACGACGGCAACAACGATAATAAAATTTTGAATATCAATGTCCCAGAAAACGAGAAGGCAGTCATTGATCTTGATGCGGCAGATGCCGACCTGCCCGCCGAAACCCTCACCTTCTCGATTTTAAGCGGAGTGGACGCGCCTCTGTTCCACATCGTGCCTGAGACGGGTGTCTTAACCTTTATCAACGCCCGCGATTTTGAATCTCCCGCCGATGCGGGCTTGGATAATGTGTACGATATCACCATCCAGGTGACGGATGGTTCGCGATCCACCACGCAGGATGTGGCCGTGAAGATTACCCCGCTCAATGACAATACCCCGTCTATTACCTCGAATGGCGGAGGCGGAACGGCAGCGGTGAGCATTGCCGAAAATACGACAGCTGTGACCGTGGTGAACGCAAAAGATGCCGACCTGCCTGCCGAGACCCTGAGCTTCTCCATCTCCGGCGGGGCGGATGCCGCTCTGTTCACCATTGCATCCGGGACAGGCGCTCTCACCTTCATCGCTCCTCCCGATTTTGAAACCTCGCTGGATGCCGATTTAAATAATGCCTATGAAGTCATCGTTCAAGTGTCAGATGGCAACGGGCAGACAAGCAAACAGGTGATTGTGGTCACCATTACCGATGTTGACGATACGTTTCCTCCCCAGCCGTAAGCTGTTTCACCCAAACAAGCAATGACCTCCGCTGTCACAGTGGAGGTCGTTGTTTATTATTACATGGCAAAATCGAGCTTAAGCCGCCGTCCCTTCGACAGGCTCAGGGCAAGCCTCGGCGGCGTATCGTGTGGATTAACCTTATGTCGCAAAGTTAATCTGCAGTGGTTACGCGTTCAAGTGATAGGTGTGATAAATATTCTGACAAGGATTTCCCCATGCGATGTGCATTTCGCGTGAGGTCAGGTCAATCACCAGGGCATTGATGGTCTTTTCGCGGTCGAGTGGGTCCGCGCCTGCGATGTTGTGGTTGCAGATCGAGTTGGGGATATTGACGTGATCTTTCTGGATGGCTTGCAGGCTTTTGATGTTGTGCTTCTCTGTCTGATGGAGAAGGCGCGAGGCACGGAAATAGCGCACGCGGGAGGAGAGCAATTCCTCGGGGTCTTTTTCAACCTGTTTCATTTGCGGGTCAAGATAATGGTTGGTGTGGACCATATACCCTTCATGCGCATACAGGATTTCAAACTTGCGCGCCGAGACTTCGATGAAATACATCTCGCCGCTTTCGTGGACGAGCAAATGGTTATAGCCCGCCGCGCGATGCTGGACAAGAGTCCGCCCAATCGCGCCGGAGATGCGCTTCGAGGAAAGAACAGCCCGGGCCACGACAAGACGCGGAATTCCAATGCGCGAATCGCTCGGATAGATGGAGTCGATGAGTTGGGCAATGCCATAAGCGTTGAACCCGACATTGGGCAGCAGCCCGCCATAGGTCATGGCAAGAAACGGAGGCTCCTTATCGGGCCTGGCGGAGATGATCAGCACGTCGCTTTCATCTTCTGGAATCCAATCCTCGTTGTGCGCCGCCAGCACGTGACCATCCGCTGTGCGTTCTTCGTTGACGGCCAGGCTGGTGCAGCGTGTGAGGTGCAGCGCATCGGTGGAGACGGCTTCCATGGCATTCAAGGTCATCACATCGTCAAAAGGAACATTCGCGCCTTCGGCGATGCCGCGCAATTCACCCACATATTGCGGATAGCGTTCTTCCGCAAACGGCAAATATTTTCGTGCCTGAATTTTTGCGCCATCCCAGGTGAGTTCGAGGGTGTTGTAAGCCGCATCGATGAGGATGTGTGCGTTGGCTACGCTGTTTTGCACCTGGGCACGGGCGGCTTCGCCGATCTGGCGTCCCATCTCGCGGTGTGAACCGGAGACTTCAATGAGCGGTGGCGGAGTATTGTGAATGGGGGTATTTGGAATTTCGTGCTTGAACATACTTTCTCCAGAAATAAAATCGCCTCGGATTTTCTCCGAGGCGAGGATTTTATCATGCTGACATTTATGAAGCTGGCAGAATCTCTTCCACCTTTTGGATTGTTGCTCCGGGCGCGCTGCGTGTCCCGAACCAGGTCATTGCTACGCCGCCGATTGCCACCAGGGTGATGAGGAAGGAGGGCAGCCAGCCGACGCAAGGGATTAAATCTATCAGCCCGACCACCAGCATGAGCAGGAAGGTTCCAAACCCCGTGGAGAGAACGGGAGCCCAGGTCTGGTTGATGGCTTTTGTGAAACGGTCGCCAACTTCCTGGCCGAGCGCGATCATACCGAACAACCAGGCCAGCGGGGCGACGAACGCCACGATCAAGGCAATCGGGATGAGGATGATCGTGAGGGTCATGATGACGAGTGCCACTGGTATAACGATAAACGCCAGCAAACCGTATCCTCCCGCAATGAAGGGCTGGCGCGTCATTGCGTCGCTTGCACGTTCCATTTGCGGTTGAAGGAAGAGGGCGAGCACCATGCCAATCAGCGCAACCAGCACGGCCTGTCCGATTTTGCCTGCCACACTCCACAGCGGATTGACATTCACATTTACATTCGGTGTTTCAGGCACGCCCGGAACATTGGGTATGTTGGGGACATTTGGCACATTGGGAACGTTTGGCACGCTGATCACAGGCGGAGCGTTGTTCGTGACATCGCCGGTCACTTCCGCGCCGGGTTCCTTCTCCAGGTTGCCGCCGATGGTGGCAATATCGCCATCCACCACAGCGGTTTCGGTTAACAACACCTGCCCCCCGACGATAACAATGTCGCCATCGATGGTACCGGAGATGGTCAGGTTTCCACCGATCAAAGCCACATCCCCGTCAACATCGCCAATCAACGAAAGGTTTCCTCCGATCAGGGCGACATCCCCATTCACTTTGGCGTCCTCCTCGACACTTGCGTTCCCACCGAATACCGCAAGGCTGCCATTCAATTCGTCGCCGCTTTCCAGGGTGTAATTTTGCCCAAACAGAACAACATCCCCGTTCGGGCTTTGCGCAAGCACACTACTGGTGGGCAAAAATAATAGTGCCAGCAAAAGGATGATGCGAACCAGATTTGTTTTTATTTTCATACAGTAACTCCTTGCGGCTTGTGTGCAAACCGCCAGATGGATACAACCCAGATTAACCCCAAGCCTGCCAGTGTGGAGAGCATCACCATCCACGCATACGGCGGGATAAAGTTCGGCGCCATGCGCGCCAGCACCTCTAAGATTTCACGGAAGGCCTGCATGGATGTGAACACAAATAGAAAATAGCCGACCGCCGTCGTCAGCCATTCCACAGGTGCGGAAATGAACGCATATACAAACGGAGCCGTAAACCAACCAAGCAACCCCACCCCGCTCACGATCAACACGATCAGTCCCCATAACCTGCGTCGGCGTTCCGCCACTTTTTGGGCGGCAAGCCTGTGCTGGAAGCGCAGACTGAACCCTGCCGCAGGGGCGGCTACTTTCGCAGAGCGCAGAGCAAGCCCCGTCTCCGCAAGAGCCGAGCAGGTTCTGCAAGTCCGCAAGTGCGAGTCAAGCTCGCGCTTCTCGGTCGCGCTCAAATATTTGTCGTCCAACAGCCAGGTTTCAAAAGGCTGGTGATTCATGATGTCTCCTTTCCATTTCGGCAAGCAAGTCGTCTTCGTCTTCCTGCCACATGCCTGCCAGTTCCTTGCGGGCGCGGTGCAGGCGGCTTTTCACCGCGCTCACCGTCAATCGCAAAGACTCAGCAATTTCCTTTTCTGAATAATCGTACCAATATCTCATAATGATCGCTGCGCGGTCGGTCGTGTCCAAATCCTTAAGCATCGCATGGACGCGATCCTGCGTCTGTCCTTTGATGGACTCCGCCTCAGGGTTGGGCGAATCGGGGTCGGGCAATTCAAACGTGTTGCCTTCATCATCCTCCGCATCCATCGAAAACATGGAGAATTTTCTGCGCCGTAATTTGTCGATGCAATAATGCGCCGCAATCGAAAGCAGCCAGGTTGCAAACGGACGTTTCTGGTCGTAGCGGTGCAGGTGCTGGTAGGCACGCAGGAAAGTTTCCTGGGCGGCATCCTCTGCCAACTCAGGCTCGCCCAACATGCGGTAGCACAAGTTGAAAACTGGGGTCTGGTAGGTTTCGACCAGCCTTGTGAAAGCTTCGTCGTCGCCTTGTTGCGCCTGGGCAACCCAGGTTTGCTCTTCGTTCACGTTTCTCCTTGATGACTTTCTACATCTCTTACGCAAGAGGCGGAGGAAAGGTTGCACGACTCTGGAGCGCGCCTCTGGAGTCGACCAGCTTGCTGGTCAACTTGCAGGAGCAAGCTCCTGCACTCCAAAATTAATGCTGATGCCCTTCCCCGCTTCCTTCTGGGCCGAGAACCTGCTCCCACCGCCCAAGCGACTCGGCCCTTTGAGCGAGGAAAATGGCAATGGCCGTCGTGAGCGGCACAGCGGCAATCAACCCCAGTGACCCGACCAATGTCCGCACGATCTCCTCAGCAATGAAGGAAAAATTGACAAGATAGCCATAGTCACCGCGCCCGAGCGAGAACATCAACAGCATCGGCAGGGATGCCCCAGCGTAGGCCAAAACTAACGTGTTGACCGTGGCCGCTACATGGTCCTGCCCGATGCGCATGGCGGAATTGTACAGTCCGCGAAAGCCGAGGGACGGGTTCGCATGATGAAGCTCGAACACCGCCGAGGCTTGAGTCGTCACGAGATCATCCAGCACGCCAAGCGCGCCGATGATCATCCCGCCGAGCAACAGTCCGCGTAGATTGATCGGGGTCTCCATCAACTGCATCAGGAACATCACGTTTTCATTGCCAGTGCCGTTGAGCTTTGCAAAGACCACGAACAAGCCTGAAAGTGCTCCCGTCAGCAATAAGACCAGGGCCATGCTGACGACTGCCGCGTGAGTCTTTAAAGTCCAGCCATAGGTCAGGTAAAGCGACACGGCTAAAAGGATGATCGAGCCAATGATGCTCACCCGTAGCGGGTCTTCGCCAATTAAAATGTGCGGAATGATGTAACCGATGATGATGTACAAACTGAACGCCATGCTCAACAAGGCACGGATGCCCTTCCAACTGCTGATGAGAATGATGGCAATTGCAAAGATGGCCGTCAGCCAAAGGATCGGTGTAGTGCGGACGTAATCCACGAAATAGGCATTCACCACATTGTCCGGCGTCTTGCTGATGGAGACCATGATCTGGTCGCCCGGCCCCATCAAATAATCATCCGAACGGACTTGCCGCTTGCCGTAATCAATTTCCATGGGAATGCCCGCGTATTGACCTTCGAGGATATTCACGCGTGCGATCTGGTAGGTTTGTAAATTCCCGCCTAAATCAACTTCGCCTTCTTCAATAATTTGCAACACCTCTGCACGGACGGTATCCGCACCAAAGGTGGAAAATCCCTCGCCAGGCAGTTGCACTTTCGATAGTGCGGCGTAAGCAAGAGTTCCAACGAGCAGTAAAAAAGGAAAGAGCCATGAAGTTTTTTTCATGGCTCTGATTATAAACCGACGATGGACAATGGACGATTGACCATCATCCGCCATCCGTGGTCAATGGTCTACCTCCCATACGGATACCAATATTCCTTATCCTCCATATTGAAATCCCAATGGACATGCTTCGTCTCGCGGAATTGGTCGAGGCCTTCCTCGCCGAGTTCACGTGCGCCGCCGGAATATTTCATCCCGCCGAAGGGACCCGCGTAGTGGTCGGTCAGTGGGTCGTTGACCCAGATCGTGCCCGCTTTGACATCGTCGAAGAAATGCTTGATCTTTTTCGGGTCGTTTGAGATGAGAACCGCTCCCAAACCATATTGACAGTCGTTGGTTAATTTAACCGCTTCATCGAAGGTGGTGTATTCCATCAATGGCACGGCGGGACCAAAGGTCTCCTCGCGCATGATGACCATCGAATGGTCAACGCCTGCCAGCACGGTCGGCTCGTGGAAGAATCCCTTTGATAAATTCTTCGGCCTCCCGCCGCCGACCAAAATTTTCGCGCCGCGAGTTTTTGCATCTTCGATGTGTTTCTCAAACTTTGCGCGGTAGGTGTCGCCGATCATGGGGCCCATATCTGTAGTGGATTCAAGCCCGGAGCCAAGCCTCAAGGTTTTGATATGCTCCACGATGGCTTCGGTAAATTTTGCCCCGCCCCGCCGTGGGACATACACGCGCTCGGTGCTCGTGCAAACCTGCCCCGCGTTGATGAGCGCCGCATACGCCACCGCCTTCGCCGCGATTTCAGGGTCGGCATCCTCGGCGATGACGGTCGCATCCTTGCCGCCTAATTCCAAGTGCAATTTCTTCATCATCGGCGCGGCAAGGGATGCAATTTTTTGCCCTGTTGCCAAACTTCCAGTAAATGCAATCACAGGCACATCGGGATGTTTTACCAATGGCTCGCCGGTTTCCAATCCATACCCTGTGATCACATTCACCACGCCGGCAGGGAGGTGGTTGAAACAATGCTCGGCGAGATACAAAGCCGTGAGCGGAGTCATCTCCGAGGGCTTGATGACCACCGTGTTTCCCGCCGCGAGCGCAGGCGCAACCTTCCACGCCAAAAGCAGCAGCGGATAATTCCACGGCACGATACAACCCACCACGCCGTACGGTTCCTTGATAACGAAATTGAATTGCGACGATGACCCCGCCGCCAGCACATTGCCGCGGTGATGCCTCCCCAACTCGGCATAATAACGGAAGGTGTTCAGCACCCATTCCACTTCCTCTTCATTTTCGGAAAATGGCTTGCCCTCTTCCAGTGTCAGCAGGCGGACAATTTCCTTGCGATGGGCATAGACTTTCTCTGCCACTTCATGCAGGAGACTCGCCCGCTCATTGGATCCCATCTTCCGCCAC
>JACPVB010000010.1 GCA_016191985.1 Chloroflexota bacterium
ACCGGCGTGCCTGTGGCAGTGGGTGTTGTCAGGCTATCCAACACTCGAAAACGCCCGACCACCTTCCATTCATATCCCATAAAAATTTGCACTTCGTATTCACCAGCCTGCCAGCCGTTGATGGGCGTGGAACATTCGGTATAGCCGCCAATGCCGCCCGTGCCGCCGTCCCAGGGTTTGGTTTCCCAACAGACCAATTGCGCGTTGCGATACCAGAGCGCTGTCCACTGCACGCCGGGCAGGGTGTTGTTGTAATCGAAACCGCCGTACATCGTTTGAATGGGAAGCTCGAAAACCGTCTTCGGGTCCACGGCGTTGATCCCGTCAAACTCGGTGGAGAATTGAATGGCGGTAAACAAGGCCTCCGGGTTCGGGGTGACCGGTCCCTCAAACAGGGCTTCGATGGCGACGGGCAAAAAGGGCGTAAGAGTTAATGTGGGCGTGTTGGAGACAGCGGGAGTTAAGGTAAGGGTTGGGGGGATGGTGATCGACGGCGTCAACGTGATGGTTGGGGTGAGCGTGATCGTCGGCGTCAGCGACGGGGTGGGAGAAGGCGGGAAATATACATAGATCATCGGCTCGCCATAAAAGGGAAGCCAGTAGGCAAATCCCACCAAAAATACGGCCAGGAAAAACAATCTCCAGGCGGTGGCGTTATGCCGTTTTCGCAAACTATAAAACGATAACTTGCGTGCGGTCTGCATGGTTTTGACGGCAGCCCGTATCGAAAAATATGCAGCGACGACAAGCAGAAGAGCAAGGGCAATCACGCCTGCGCGAATATCCATGAAGCGATTATAGCATGTGGAAAAGTACGGCACACTTGCCCTCCCACTCGTTCCGCGTCGGAGATGATGTGGCGGGCAGTGCCAGGGAGATTTATCTTGCGGTACACTTGCTGTATGACAAAAGAAATCGTGCTCCTCAAACTGGGCGGATCGCTCATCACCGACAAAGATACTCCCTACACCCCACGGCTCGATAAATTAAAAGAATTAGCTCAGGAAATTAAAACGGTTCTGGACTCGCGCCCGGAACTGCTCCTGATTCTGGGACATGGCTCTGGCTCATTCGGACATGTGGCCGCGAAGAAGTACGGCACGCGGAATGGGCTGATAGACCCTAAAGGTCTTAAGAGACCTTTAGGGTCTGATGCTGAGTATTGGAAAGGTTTTGCCGAAGTCCGTTTTCAGGCAGCGGAGTTGAACCGTTATGTGATGGAGTCATTTTTAAATGCAGGTGTGCCAGCCATTTCCTTTCCACCATCTTCGTCAATGGTTTCTAAAAATCGTAAGGTCACTCATCACAACATAATGGCTATACGCAAGTCAATGGAGACGCATCTGCTGCCGGTGGTCTATGGCGACGTGGCATTTGACGAAGCACTGGGCGGCACCATCCTTTCGACAGAGGATGTTTTTACTTTTCTTGTTGAGCAGTTCTCCCCTGCTCGCATTTTATTGGCTGGCATGGAAGCCGGGGTGTGGGAGGATTTCCCAGCGAGGACAAGACTGGTGAAACAGATTCAACTGTCAGATTATGAAAAGATGCGGGCAGGTATCGGCGGCTCAGCGAGCACCGATGTCACTGGCGGGATGAAAGCCAAAGTGGAGGAAATGCTGGCATTGATCCAAAAAACAAAAGGACTGACGGCGCAAATTTTCTCGGCGGAGGAAAGTGGATTTTTGGAGCGCGCATTGCGCGGGGAAAATGTGGGCACGCTACTAACGGCCTGACATGACAAAAATATGACGAAAAACTCTTGCTTTTTTTGTAATTAATTAAGATAATAGGACAAGCTCAGATTATATATAATTTCAAGGAGAATCCATGGCAACCAAAGCAAAGTCCGCAAAGAAAAGCGCAAAGAAAGCCGCGCCAAAAAAGACTGTGGCGGTAAAGAAGGCTGTTAAGAAAACCGCGTCCGCCAATGCAAAAGTGACTTTCAAGCCGACGAAACTCAAACTCGTCCGCCCTGTGCCTTCGGATATTGAGATCGCGCAGGCCGCAAAACTCAAACCCATTTTGCAGATCGCCGAAGAACTTGGCATTCGCCCGAACGAACTTGAATTGTACGGGCCGTATAAAGCCAAGGTCAAACTTGAAATTCTGGATCGTTTGAAGAACCGACCGAACGGCAAGTATATCGATGTAACCGCCATCACACCCACGCCGCTCGGCGAAGGCAAGAGCACCACAATGGTGGGGTTGAGCCAGGCATTGGGTGCGCATTTGGGCAAGCGGGTCTTCACATGTATCCGCCAGCCCAGCCAGGGACCCACCTTCGGCATCAAGGGCGGTGCGGCCGGCGGCGGGTATTCACAAGTGATCCCCATGGAAGATTTCAACCTGCATCTGACAGGCGATATCCACGCCATTACAGCGGCGCATAATTTGACAGCAGCCGCATTGGATGCGCGCGTGATGCACGAAAAGCTGCAGGATGATGAGAAATTATTCAACGCGCTTTGCCCGATGGACAAGAAGGGCAACCGCAGGTTCGCGCCCAGTATGCTGCGCCGCTTGCAAAAACTCGGCATCGATAAAACCAATCCCAACGATCTGACAACCGAAGAACGTTCACGCTTTGCCCGTCTCGATATTGACGAAGCCACCATCACATGGCGCCGCGTAGTTGACACCAACGACCGTTTCCTGCGCGAAATACAGGTCGGCCTGGGCAAGGATGAAGCCGGTCACGAGCATCGCTCTGGCTACGACATCACCGTCGCTTCCGAGATCATGGCTGTGCTCGCGTTGACCACATCCCTCGAAGATATGCGCGACCGCTTCGGACGCATGGTGGTTGCCACGAACAAACGCGGCGAAGCCGTCACCGCGGAAGACCTTGGTGTGGCTGGCGCAGTGACCGTGCTAATGAAGGATGCCATCAAGCCCAACCTGATGCAAACCCTCGAAGGGACAGCCGCTTTCGTACATGCCGGCCCGTTCGCCAATATTGCACATGGTCAATCCTCCATCATCGCGGATAAAATCGCGCTCAAACTCGCAGATTATGTCGTGACGGAATCAGGCTTTGGCGCCGATATCGGCATGGAAAAATTCTTCGATATCAAATGCCGCTATTCCGGCTTGATCCCGCAGGTGGTTGTGATGGTTGCAACCGTACGCGCGCTCAAGATGCACGGCGGCGGGCCAAAGGTTGTAGCTGGAAAACCACTCGCGCCCGAATATACAGATGAGAACCTTGATCTTCTGCGCGCAGGGTTATCCAACCTTGAGCGCCATGTTCAAAACGCGCTTAAGTATGGAGTGAACGTAGTGATTGCGGTGAACTCCTTTGCCACCGACACCCCCGCCGAAGTAGAAATCATCCGTGAAGCCGCTCTCAAGATGGGCGCGATGGATGCTGTTGTCTCCACACATTGGGCGGATGGCGGCGCGGGCGCGAAGAAACTGGCTGAGGCCGTTGTCAAAGCTGCTGAAAAGCCCAGCAAATTTGAATTCCTATATCCGCTGGAAACAACCAGCATCAAGGAAAAGATCGAGACGATTGCCAAAGAAATCTATCGCGCCGACGGTGTGGATTTCTCCCCCGAAGCGGAGGAACAAGTTGAGCGTTACACCCGCCTTGGCTTTGACAAACTGCCCATCTGCATGGCAAAGACTCATCTTTCCTTCACCACCGACGCAGCGAAGAAAGGCGCTCCCACCGGTTTCCGAATCAGTGTGCGTGAGATCCGCGCTTCGGCTGGCGCAGGCTTTTTGTATCCAATTCTCGGTGACATGCGCACCATGCCCGGCCTGCCCACCCGCCCCGTCTTCTACGATGTTGACCTGGATTTGAAGACCGGTAAAGTGGTTGGCTTGTTCTAGCATCGAGTTATCCAAACAAATCTGTAGGTCACGCTTTGGTGGTCAAAACCATGCGTGGCCTACTTTTCAGTACAGATAGGCTATGGGATAATTTATTGAAATCAATATAATTTATTGGATGAAGGACCAAATGGACTTTTCCCTGATGATTCAACGCGACCTTATCAAAAGCAAGGAAGTGAACGCTTCAGACCTCGCCTCGGCCTGTTACCGTCAAATTGAAAAACTCAACCCGACGCTTAACGCCTTCATAACCGTGTTGGAACCTGAACAAAATATTCTCCCATCCACCGGAAATATGCCGCTTTATGGAATTCCCATCGCGGTAAAAGACCTGTACGACACCCAAGGCATCCGCACCACAAGCGGTTCAAAATTCTTCGCGGATAATATCCCCACGGAAGATGCGTACGTTGTACAAAAAATAAAAAAAGCGGGCGGGCACATCATCGGCAAGACCAACACCCACGAGATCGCACTCGGTGTAACCAATAATAATCCGCACTTTGGGGCATGTAAAAATCCATGGGACATTACTCGCACGCCCGGTGGCTCCTCCGGTGGAAGCGCCGTGGCGGTTGCCACAGGCATGGCCATGGCAGCACTCGGCACCGACACCGGCGGTTCGATCCGCATCCCTGCCGCTTTGTGCGGTGTGGTGGGGCTTAAACCCACTTACGGACGTATCAGCCTGCGCGGAATCCTGCCGCTTTCATGGAACCTCGATCACGCAGGGCCTATCACCCGCAAGGTGGAGGATGCAGCCTTGATGCTGCAAGTGATGGGCGGATATGACGACAAGGATCCCGTGTCGGTAAAAACATTACCCGGTGATTATTCCAGTCACCTGCGGGATACAATGAAGGAACGCAAGGCGGCTTTTGCAACCGGCAGTTTTATCGAAGAAACGACGGATGAGGAGATATTACTGGCTGTCCGCAAGGCGGCAAAAATTTTGGAGGAACAGGGCGTCGTCATCACCGAAGTGAACGTCGATTTTCTGAAAGAGGCGGCGCACGCCAACTCGCTGATGACTCAAGCGGACGGCGCGGCATTTCACCGCGAACGATTGATGGAGCACCCGGACTGGTTCGGGGCGGACGTGCGCAAGCGGCTGGAAACGGGAGCGGCATTCACCTCCAGCGAGTATGTACTTGCGAGGCGCACCCAGGTTGAGGCGCGGCGCAGATGCGAGATTCTTTTCGAGCAATATGATGTACTTCTCCTCCCCACCACTCCCATCTCCGCGCCAGTGCTGGAAGGCGAAAATGCGGTGGAACGCGCCCGCCAGTTGACCCGCTTCACTGCCCCCTTCAACCTGACAGGTTTGCCCGCGCTTTCCGTCCCATGCGGTTTTACAAAAGACGGCCTGCCGATTGGTTTACAGATTGTTTCGCGCGCGTGGAATGAATCGGGGGTGTTGAGGGCTGGCTATGCCTATCAGCAAGCCACCGAGTGGCACACTACAAAACCCAAAATCGCTTCGTAATCATTTTATGAAAAAATCAGGTCTGGTCATTTGGGCATTTCTGCGCCTGCCGATGCTTGCGGCAGGCGTGTATTTATTCCGCTTCCCGCTTGCCGCATTCATTGAAAAAAATTACGGGCTGGGAACAGCAATGGATTTTGCTGTCTTTTCCGCAAGCACGTTTGGGACAAGGTTTCTGCTTTCTATCGTCTGCGGCATCGCGCTGGGGTTGGGGATTTGGCTGATAAAAAAATGGGTGAATTCCGAGCTTTGGAGTTATATTGTTTCGCTGCTTGGCGCGTTCATTGCCGTTTATCTTTCGTTCACATTTTTGTTACTTGCATCCGATGCGTTGTTGAAAACATTTATTGTTGTTTTGATTCTGGCGATAAACATTGTGCCTGGAAATTGGCTCGCGAAGTGGATTCCCGGGGGCAGGATCATGAATCTCGTTTTCCTCGCAGGTGTCGGGTTGAGCGAGGCGGTTTTTCCGCAGGCCTATGTTTTCTGGTTGATGGGAAAATTGCAGGCGGGCGCTCTCATCAAAAAATGGTCGTGGGTGAGCGGCGTAGTCATCGCCCCGCTTTTCTGGATATTTTTACTAACGCCGTACGACAATCAACGCATCCTGACGCTGGGTGAAAAAATCCATGCCAGCCCGATGGTTGAAAAATTCGCGCAGGGAGATTACAACTGGATCGAGCTCAACCCCGAACAGAACCTGCTTTATGCAGTTGGGCGCGGGACAAATTTTTTGCTGGCTTTCGATACGGAGAATCTCAACGTGCCGCCACGCAAGTCGCAGAAGGATATTGGGAAAACGCAAAGCTTTGCCTTCAACCCCGAGCGGCAGGAGATCTATGCGTATGAAGCCGTGGCAAAGCAATTGCATTTTATTGATGCGGTAACTTTGGAAACCATTCATTCCGTGCCCGTGCGCGATCTTTCGCCGGGTGACGTGTGGGTGAACTGGCATCCCGGCACAAACAGCATTACCATCGCCTCCGAAGCGGACCTGGAAACTGGTACGCCCTTCGTGATGATCGACCACGCGAGCAGGGAAACCGTCGCCACCATGCCGCTGCCGCTGATTCCAACCAACATTGCTTTTAACAGTGAGAAGAACGTTTTATATTTCAACTCATTCCGTGACACGTATTTGGTTTCATGGGACATGAACTCGCACGAGGTAATTCAACGTGTGGAAACCAGTCCACGCACAGACAGGTTGATCTTCTGGCCCGCCACAGATGAAGTGTTGGTCGCTTCTCCATTGGAGGGAGCCATCCTGCGTTACGATGCGGAGACGTTGGAATTCAAAGGCAAAATCAATACCAGCCTCGGTGACCGAACGCTGACAATCGATCCGCAAAGGAATTTATTGCTGGTTGGAAATTTCATCAACAACCGCGTGCAGGTGATCGACCTGAATACTTTTGAACCAGTTGACAGTTTTTACATCGGCCCGTGGATCCGCACCATTGCTTTAGATGTGGAACAGGGAATTGCGTATGTATCCACTGTGCGGAATTTATTCAAGGTAAAGTATGCGTTTGATGAAAGCAGGTAACTTTCCTAATGAATGGGCAAACGATCCATCAAAAGTTTTAACGCCAGGACGCAAAGCTTTAATTCACTTTGCGTCCTGGCGTCTTCGCGTTAAGAGAGTGTTTCTTAAGTCCTTATCGCCTCATTTTTGTACACGGATACTTCGACAGGCTCAGCACGGGTTTCACGGAAAACACGGAATGGAGCGGACTTTTTAAAGGTTTTTTCCGTGCGCGAAGCGTCAGTGAAATCCGTGCCGTCCGTGTCCGAAAAAGCCTTTAAGAAACACTCTCTTAGCTCGCAGTTTGTCGGAGAAGAAACTGGTAGACTAGAAGAATGAGCCGAAAATTTAGGACACCGGATTACGAAGCCACGCTGAGAA